>NZ_JBSGFZ010000025.1:0-169460 GCF_053603655.1 Kribbella sp. NPDC004138 | reverse complement strand
TGGGTCTTATTCTGTCCCGCCCCCCCCCCCCCCCCCTTACCGTCTTATCACCTTTTGCATCCGTGTGGGGCGCCCGGGTCCGCCGCCCCCCTTCCTGCTGTCCGGAACTGTATGGGTCGTTTGTATGGGTTGTACCTGGCGACCGCTCTCGGCCGGCGACGAGAATCCTTGTCCTGGACTCTTGGGGAGGAGCGGGTATGTCGGTCTACCCGGCGGTGCCGGTGGTGCGGAGAGAGGACTTCGCGCCGGACGTCGTCTGCGAGGTGTACGAGCTCGGGTCCCGCCGGCGGGCCCCGTCCGCGGTCAACGAGCTGACCAGCCGCCAGGTGACGATCGGCCGGATGATGGCGACCGGAGCCAAGGACGCGGCGATCGCGCACGAGCTGGGCCTGTCGCTGCGCACCATCCGCTCCGAGATCAGCGCGCTGATCGCCGGCCTCGGCGCCAAGTCACGGTTCCAGGCCGGGTGCCTGCTGGTCCGGCGCTTCGGCTGACCGGTGTCGGGAAAATTCCTTATCCCGAACTGTCCGCCGCCCGACGTAGGCTTTCGGCATGGTTGAGCTTGCTGAGCGCCGGCTGCTGCTGGTGCACGCCCACCCGGACGACGAAACCATCAACAACGGTGTGACGATGGCGCGCTATGTCGCCGAGGGAGCCCACGTCACCCTGGTCACCTGCACCCTCGGCGAGGAGGGCGAGGTCCTCGTTCCCGAGCTGTCGCACCTGGCCGCCGATCAGACCGACGGCCTCGGCGAGCACCGGATCGGTGAGCTCGCGAGCGCGATGGCCGAGCTCGGTGTCACCGACCACCGCTTCCTCGGCGGCCCGGGCAAGTACCGCGATACCGGGATGATCTACAACGACGCGGGCAACGCGGACGTCCCGCCGGAGACCCGCAAGGACAGTTTCTGGCAGGCCGACCTGCTGAGCGCGGCCGACGACCTGGTCCCGATCATCCGCGAGGTCCGCCCGCAGGTCCTGGTCACCTACGACCAGTACGGCAACTACGGCCACCCGGATCACATCAAGGCCCACCGGGTGGCGACGTACGCCGCCGACCTGGCCGCCGCCCGGTCGTACCGTGAGGACCTCGGACCGGCGTGGGAGATCCCGAAGATCTATTGGACGGCGATGGCCGAGTCGCGGATGCGCCAACAGCTCCGGCTGCTGCGCGAGTCCGGCGACACCACCACGTTCGAGGGCCTGGACCCCGAGGGCCCGCTCGGTCCGTTCGTCACGCCGGACCGGCTGATCGACTGCGTGATCGAGGGCGAGGAGTTCATCGACCGGAAGCTGAACGCGATGAAGGCGCACGCCACCCAGATCACCGTCGACGGCCCGTTCTTCGCCCTGTCCAACAACCTCGGCAACCAGATCTGGAGCTCCGAGCCGTACCGCCTGGTCAAGGGCACCGCCGCCCCGGCCCCCGACGGCCTCGAACACGACCTCTTCGCCGGCCTCTGAGCCGGACCGGCAGCACTCGGAGATCCAGCCGGCCGCTCGCGCCTGAGCACGAGCGGCCGGCGATCCCGGTCACCAACCATCGATGGTCCGGTACCCCGGGTGGCGGTAACGATGCGGGTGGCGTGATCGGTCCCACACGCCGGGTTGAGGTATCAACCCGGGTCCGGGCATAACCTGCTGAGGTGTCCTCTTCCGAGTCGAGTGGGAGTGTCCCGCCTGCGGACTTCCGGGCTGCCCTGGGGCAGTTCGCGACGGGGATCACGATCATGAGCACGCTCCAGGACGGTGTCGCGCACGCGATGACCGCGAACGCGTTCACCTCGGTCTCGCTCGATCCGCCGCTGGTGCTGGTCTGCGTCGACAAGGCCGTCCGGATGCACGCGGCCGTGCTGGACTGCGGCTACTGGGCGGTGTCGGTGCTGTCCGGGGGGCAGCGGCCGATCGCGGACCGGTTCGCGCGGTCCGGGCGGGACCTGTACAGCCAGTTCGACGGCATCGGGACGACGGCCGGCCCGAAGACCGGCTGCCCGACCGTCGACGGGGCCCTGTCGTGGCTCGAGTGCCGCACCTGGGCGACGTACGACGGGGGAGATCACACGATCGTGGTGGGTGAGGTGCTGAGCCTGGGATCGGGCGATCCGGGCGACCCGAGCGCGCTGATCTACCACTCCAGTCACTACCGGGAACTGCCCGGAAACTGACCGTTACCCCGGGGCATCGCGGGGCAGCCCCGACGGTCGGGAGGGTCCGCAACGTCCCGTAGGATGTGCGCTTGTGCCCTGACCAAGGCTCGAGCAGGAGGACTCTGTCCGGTGGGGAGAAAACAGCTCGCGGGGATCATCGCCGCCGCCGGGCTCGGTGTAGTCGTCGTGGGGTACGGCGCGGCGTTCGCGTTCGCCGGAGACAAGATTCCTGGTGACACCACCGTGCTCGGGATCCCGATCGGCGGGCTCTCCGAGAAGGACGCGAAGGCCAAGCTGACCGCCGGTCTCCAGGACCGGGCGGCCGCGCCGATCGCGCTGACGGCGGGCGGGTCGACGTTCCAGGTGGCGCCGGCCGACGCCGGACTCACCGTGGACGTCGACAAGACTGTCTCCGCCGCGGGCGCGGGCCGCAGCCTCGCGCCGGGCCGGATCTGGCACGCGCTGACCGGTGGCGACGCGGTCGAGCCGGTCGTCACCAAGGACGACGCCAAGCTGAAGGCGGCCGTCGACAAGCTGGCCGGCCAGGTGAACCGCAAGGCCACCGAGGGCACGATCACGTTCAAGGGCACCAAGCCGGTCAAGCACGAGCCGGCCGACGGGCTGCAGCTCGACACCGCGAAGGCGGCCGGCGCGGTGTTCGCGGCGTACCCCGCGGACGGCGCCCCGAAGGACCTGCCGGTCGAGGTGACCAAGCCGCAGGCCGCGCCCGAGGCGATCGAGAAGGCGATGACGGAGTTCGCCGAGCCGGCGATGTCGGGCCCGATCCGGCTGACCGTCGGGTCGAAGTCGGTCGAGCTGGAGCCGGCCGAGCTGGCCCCGGCGCTGGCCGTCAGCGTGCAGGAGGGCAAGGTCATCCCGGCGCTCAGCACGAAGGCGCTGGAGCCGCTGTTCCAGGAGCGGTTCAAGGCGCTGGAGACGCTGCCGAAGGACGCGACGGTGCAGATCGTCGGTGCCGGCCCGAAGGTGGTCCCGGCGGTCGACGGCATGGTGGTCGACCGGGCGAAGGTCGGCGCGGCGATCCTGACGATCCTGCCGAAGCCGACCGGCGAGCGGCGCGCCGCCGTACCGCTGACGGCGACCAAGGCGAAGTTCACCACCGAGCAGGCGACCGCGCTCGGGATCACGCAGAACATCGGCGACTTCAAGACCGAGTTCCCGCACGCGCCGTACCGCAACACCAACATCGGGACCGCGGCGGCGAAGATCAACGGGACGCTGCTGAAGCCGAACGAGATCTTCAGCCTGAACAAGATCGTCGGCGAGCGGACCAAGGAGAACGGGTTCGCCGAGGGGTACATCATCAGCCGCGGGAAGTTCGAGAAGGACTTCGGCGGCGGTGTCTCGCAGTCGGCGACCACGACCTTCAACGCCGCGTTCTTCGCCGGCGTGAAGATCCTCGAGCACAAGGCGCACAGCGTCTACATCAGCCGCTACCCGGTCGGCCGGGAGGCGACCGTGGCGTGGCCGTCGGTGGACCTGAGGTTCCAGAACGACTCCGGGCACGGCCTGCTGGTGCAGACGATCTTCAAGGCGTCGACGCCGGGCAGCAAGGGCAGCATCCGGGTGATCATCTGGGGCACGAAGTTCGTCGACGTCACCGCCGGGCAGTCGGCGAAGACGAACGTCCGGCAGCCGAGCGTCGTCTACAACACGGCCGCCAAGTGTGAGCCGCAGGCGCCGACCCCGGGCTTCGACATCACCATTTACCGGTACTTCGCGAAAAACGGCGTCCGGCAGAGGACCGAGTCGTTCACGACGAAGTACAACGCCGCCGACGACATCCGCTGCGGTCCGAAGCCGGGCACCGTGGTCACGCCGCCGCCGGGTGGCATCACGCCGCCGCCCGGCCGGAAGCCGTCGAGCGCGACGAACACCACGCCCCCGGCCAGCTGACCGATCAGCCGGCCGGTCAGCCGCGGTGCAGGTTGTGCAGTCCGGCCGCGACCTCGTCGAAGACGCTCTCGTCGATGACCGCGCCCTCGCGGCGGACCTGCTGCGGGTCGATGCGCAGGACGCGGTCCAGGCGGACCTCACTGGGCCGGTGCTCGTTGTCCCAGGCGCCGCTGCCGATGTCCAGCCAGATCCGGCCCCAGCGCGCCTCGTCGGCGGCGTCGCGGTCGTGGTCCTTGCTGGTCAGGATCAGCGCCAGCAGGTAGGGCTCGTCCCAGCCGACGACCAGTACCGGGCGGTCCTTCCCGCGGCTGTGGTCCTCCTCGAACGGCACCCAGGTCCAGACGACCTCGCCGGGATCCGCCACCCCGTCGTCCGGGTGCGGCGTGTACTCCACCCGCACGGTCCCCTCGAAGTCCCCGGCGTACTCCGGCCGCTCCACCACGTGATCCGCCATGGCAGAGCAGCGTAGCTCCCTCACATCTCGGCGGCCTCGCAACGTTCCATCGGCGTGCTGCTCACTCGTAACCGCGGTGCGGTTCTCGCTGTTCTGCTCATCGGTCAGTTCATGGCCAACATCGACACCGCGGTGGCCAACATCGCCGGGCCCTCGATCGGGACCGACCTGCGGGCGTCCCCGGGGGCGGTCGGGCTGGTCGTCTCCGGGTACGTCGTCGCGTTCGCCGTTCTGCTGATCACCGGCGCCCGCCTCGGGGCGTCGCTCGGTTACCGCAGGACGTTCCTGCTGGGACTCGCTGTGTTCACCGCTGCCTCGCTCGCCTGCGGTCTCGCGCCCGGGATCGGCGCGCTGGTGGTCGCACGGTTCGTCCAGGGGGCAGGCGCCGCGCTGATGGTTCCGCAGGTCCTGAGCGGCATCCAGCTGCACTTCGAGGGACGTGACCGTCTGAAGGCCCTCGGCTACTTCTCGATCGCGCTCTCCGGTGGCGCCGTCGCCGGCCAGCTGCTCGGCGGCGTCCTGATCGCGGCCGATCTGTTCGGCACCGGCTGGCGGCCGATCTTCCTGGTCAACGTCCCGATCGGCATCGCGCTCGCGGTCGCCGGCCGTCGTCTGCTCCCGGCCGATCCGCCGGGCCACCGCGACCGGTTGGACCTCGGCGGCGTACTCGCCTTGTCCGCAACGGTTCTGCTCGTCGTCCTGCCGCTCCTGCTCGGCTCCGAACGCGGCTGGCCTGCCTGGTCCTGGGTCTGCCTCCTACTCAGCGTCCCGTCGCTGGCGCTCTTCGAGTACGGCGAACGCCGCACAGCCGCCCGCGGCGGCCGCCCGCTCGTAGCGCGCCAAGTGATCCGGAACCCGGCCGTCCGCGCCGGTCTGCTCGCCCACGGCTGCACCAGCGGGACGTACTTCGCGTTGCTGTTCGTCCTGGCGCTGTACCTCCAGGACGGCCTGCACAAGGGCCCGGCGTACTCGGGCTTCGCCATGGTCGTCTGGGTGGCTGCGTTCGGTCTGGCGGGACCAGTCATCCCCGGGCTGCGCACGGGAGCGCACTGGATGCCCGTTGTGGGCTGTCTGGTGCTGGGAGCCGGCTACCTGAGCGTCCTGGCCTATCTGCTGCTCGGCGGCCGCAGCGGCCCGCTTCTGTTCGCTCTGCTCGGTGTCGGCGGGCTGGGGCTCGGTATCAGTGCCAACACACTGATCGGTGCCATCACGTCCAGCCTGTCGGCGCAGTACGCGGCTGACCTGTCGGGTGTCGTCGCCACCAACGCACAGCTGTCTGGAGCGCTTGGCGTGGCGCTGGCTGGTTCTACCTATGCTGCACTCTCTGACGACCCCAGAGGGGCCTTGGCGGTCGTTCTAGCGGGGTTCCTCGTGCTGACGCTGGTCGGCGCGGCCGCGGCTCACCGGCTGGTCAGATAGCGGTACCTGTACGCCTCGTGGTAGCCGAGACGCGTGTACGTCGTGATGGCCGGCGTGTTCTCCAGCAGCACCTCCAGGTACGTACGCCGGCCGCCGTGGGATCCCGCCCAGCGCGCGAGCCCCTGCACGATCGCCGTACCCAACCCGCGGCGCCGACAGCTGTCCGCCACCCGGATCGCGTCCACACCCAGCCAATGCCCGGTCATCGAGCCCCGACCGACCGCGGCCACGACCCCGTCCACGACGACCGACGCGAACATCGCCTTCGGCGCCCCTTCGAGGACCTTCGGCGCCACGTCCGGCACCGGGCCCTCGAAAGCAGCCGCGTACCACGCGTCGTCCGGCTGCTCGGCCAGCTGGACGTCGTACCCGGGAAGCCCGTTCACGTGGTCCAGCGTGGTGTGCATGACGAGTACGTCGGACTGCTCCGGGCGGGCGTCGACCCAGCCGAGAGCACGGATCTCCTTGTCCTGCGGGCTGTCGACGCGGACCAGGGCCTGTGGCGGCAGGTGGCGCTCCCGGTAGAAGTCCTCGGCCCGGGACAGCGCGTCGGCGACCGGCAGGCCGGGGTCGCCCGCGGGCAGGAGCGAGTTGCCGCGGCCGGTCCAGCCGGAGGATGCTCGCAGCAACCAGTGACCGACGTACGCCGTCTCGACGGCTGGGCGGCCCAGTGCGGTCGTCAGGAAGAGCTGGTCGACGTCCACCGGGCGGAGCGGCATCTCGGGGATCGTTTTCGCGGCCGTCACGTCCGCGGCCGGGATCTCGTGCACCGTGCCGTCGGCGTGCCGGACCGCGACCAGTTCGGGGGTCCGGGCCTGCAGGACGCCGATGACGTCGGTCAGGCCGCCCGGTATCCGGTGCCGGACGACGACACGGTGGCCGATATCACGGGCACTGAGGCCTGACACGATCCGGACTCCTGGCAGAGTGGGCGACGTACTACCGTGATACTAGAGACACCAGAGACACTGAGCACCACCGCATCGCAGCACCCCAAGTCCAGCGCTGCGCTTGCCTGCCATAGGAGGAGTAGCAGTGACCTACGTCATCGCGCAGCCGTGTGTTGACCTGAAGGACCTCGCTTGTGTCGAGGAGTGCCCCGTCGACTGCATCTACGAGGGCAACCGGATGCTGTACATCCACCCCGACGAGTGCGTCGACTGCGGAGCCTGCGAGCCGGTCTGCCCGGTAGAAGCGATCTACTACGAGGACGACACCCCGGAGCAGTGGAAGGACTACTACACGGCGAACGTCGACTTCTTCAACGACCTGGGCTCGCCCGGCGGCGCGTCCAAGCTCGGCAAGATCGACAAGGACCACCCCTTCATCGCCGCGCTGCCGCCGCAGGAGCACGACGAGTAAGCAGTTGGTTGCACGGAGTAGGGCGTCCCTCGGGGCGCCCTCCTTTTATTGCTCGAGCACGTCGACGTGGACGTGGTCCAGGTGCCGGAGGATCTTCGGGTCGCCGGACCGCTCGGGCGGGGTGTAGTCCCGCCAGCCGGAGTCCGAGCGCCCGCCCGCGGTCCAGATCTTGTCGCTGAAGATGACGGTCTTGATCTTCAGCAGGTCCGCCCGGGCGACCAGGTACTGCGCCATCGCCCAGCCCTTCGTGGTGTTGGCGGCCGAGATCGGCCGGACGAACACGTCCACCGCCCGCCCGTCGTAGTGCGCCGACCCCTCCATGTGCCCGGTCCGCACCCCGCCGACGGCGTACCCGCCGGTGGACACCTTGCCGAACGTGCGGGCCAGGTCCTTGCGGACGGCGTCCGCGCGCGGCGTCAGCCCGTTGGGGCCCATCACCTCGGCCGGCACCGAGTCGGTGTTCACGGTGCAGCTGAAGACGCTCTTCGACTGCCCGGTCAGCGCCGACGCCAGCACCCGGGCGTCCGCCTCGTGGTCGGCGTACGCGTTCGGGAACGCGCTGCGCTGCACCTTGTCGGCGGCGACCGTGATCGCGAGCTTCTGGTAGTTCTTGATCTTCACGAGCGCGTCGTAGAACTTGCCGCTCGCGTAGTACGGGTCCTGGACCTGCTGCGCCGTACCCCAGCCCTGTGACGGCCGCTGCTGGAACAGGCCGAGCGAGTCCCGGTCACCGTGGCCGAGGTTGCGCAGGCCGGACTCCTGGTACGCCGTGGCGAGCGCGATCGTCGCCGCCCGCGCCGGCAGCCCGCGCCGGACGGCGATGCCCGCGATGATCGCCGCCGACTCGGCCTGTTCGAAGTCCACCACGACCATCTGCCCGTTGACCGTGGCAGTGCACTCCTCGGTCGGCGGCAGCAGCTTGCCGACGTGCTTACCGCCGAGCCAGGCGATCCCGACGCCCACCACGAGGCTGAGCACGCCAATGGCCCCCACGGCCACCAGGGCACCACGCTTCACCGCCATACCGCTCCCAACGTCCAAGGGCGGGTGACAGGTTCCTGTCCCACGGACAGGTTGACGTGCGAAGCCTCACGCCGGTTGGCGAAGTCATACTTTCGAACGATCAGGCGTTCGCGTGCAGCGCCTCGTTGAGCGTGATGCCCTCGCCCTTGCGCGGGCGGGCCTCGACGGCGCCGGTGACGGAGTTGCGGAGGAAGAGCAGACCGGGCTGCCCGGACAGCTCCCGGGCCTTGACCACGGCGCCGTCCGGGAGCGTGACCTTGGTGCCCGCGGTCACGTACAGCCCCGCCTCGACCACGCAGTCGTCGCCGAGCGAGATGCCGGTGCCGCCGTTCGCGCCGAGCAGGCAGCGCTTGCCGATCGAGATCACCTGCTTGCCGCCGCCGGACAGCGTGCCCATGATCGACGCGCCCGCGCCGATGTCACTGCCGTCGTCGACCACGACGCCGGCGACGATCCGGCCCTCGACCATCGACGTGCCGAGCGTGCCGGCGTTGAAGTTCACGAACCCTTCGTGCATCACCGTCGTGCCCGCGGCCAGGTGCGCGCCGAGCCGGACCCGGTCCGCGTCGCCGATCCGGACCCCGGACGGCACGACGTAGTCCGTCATCCGCGGGAACTTGTCCACGCTCGTGACGCTCAGGTGCTTACCCGCCGCACGGGCGCGCAGCCGGACGCTCTCGATCTCGTCGACCGGGACCGGGCCGAGCGACGTCCACGCGTTGTTCGGCAGGGCGCCGAAGACGCCGTCCAGGTTCACGCCGTGCGGGCGGACGAGCCGGTGGCTCAGCAGGTGCAGCCGCAGGTACGCGTCCGCCGTACCGCTCGGGGCGTCGGCCAGGGCGATCTCGGTCGCCACCACCGCACGCCGGACCTGGCGGAGTTCGTCGTTGCCCTCCGCCGCGACCAGCTCGGCCGGCGCCTTGGCGTCGTCCGGCCGCGTCCCGAGCGCGGGCGCCGGGTACCAGACGTCGAGGACGTCCCCGGCGGTCGTAACGGTGGCGAGGCCGAAGCCCCAGGCGTGCGTGGCGTTCTCCGTCATACCCCACACCCTAATTCGGCAGCGGCGGACGACGACGCGTGGTCTACTTTTCGGATGCTTCCTGCGTGGGTTCCGGGACGGGTGGTTCTGGAGGCTCTGGGTGCTCCGGCGGAGGACGCGGTGCACGGCGAGCTGTTGCGGCAGTGGGGCTCGTCCGAGGTGCGGCGGCTGTCGTACGGTCTGCGCAGCGTGATCGTGAAGCACGGGACCGACACGCAGTTCGGCGAGGACGCGGCGTACGAGCGGTTCGTCGTACCGCTGGAGCTGCCGGCGCCCCGCCTGCTGTACGGCGGTGACGGCGTGATCGTGCTCGAGGACGTCGGCCGGGTGACGCTGGAGCAGGAGCCGACCGCGGACGGGTTCCTCGCCGCCGCCGACCTGCTCGCCGGGATCCGTGGCCGGGCGGTGCCGGGGCCGAGCGGTTTCCCGCCGGAGCGTGTGAAGGAGCTGGCCGGCCGGATCGGCCGGGTCTCGTTCGACATCGCGCCGCTGACCGAGGCGCTGGCGGCGCTGCACCGGCAGGCGCCGTTGAGTGTCGTGCACGGCGACTTCGTACCGAAGAACCTCGTCACCGACGGGACCCGGTGGACCGCGGTCGACTGGCCGCTGGCGTACGTCGCCCCGCACCTGAGCGACCTCTACACGCTGGTCCGCGATGCCGTTGCCTTCGGCTACGAGCGCGGGCCGATCGTGGCGCGGTACGTCGAGGCCGCCGGGGCGGACTCGTTCCTGGTCGATCGGCAGCTGCTCGTCGGCGGCGCCTGCTTCTGCCTGCTCGCGCTGACGTTCGTGGTCGAGGAAGGGGTGCGGACGATCCCGGAGTCGGAGGGCTGGATCGATCCGCTGCTGGCCGAGCTGGCGGACCTCGTGGAGCAACTGTCGTGAGACTGCTCGTCCTCGGCGGCACGAAGAATCTCGGGCGGCACGTCGTCGAGGCCGCGCTCGCGGACGGCCACGAGGTGACGCTGTTCAACCGCGGCCGGACGAATCCCGCACTGTTCCCGTCGGTACTCCGGATCGTGGGCGACCGCGCCGCGCCCGAGGCCCTGGCGACCGGTGAGTGGGACGGCGTGATCGACATGTCCGGCTTCCTGGTCCGCGACGTCGCGCTGACCGCGGCCGTCCTGCGCGACCGCTGCGAGCACTACACCTACATGTCCTCGATTGCCGTGTACGCCGACCGGATCACCCCCGGGATGACGGAGACCGCGCCGCTGCTGCCGTGGCCGGACGGCGCCCCCGAGGACCATTTCACGATGGACCTCTACGGCCCGTCGAAGGTCCGCAACGAATCGTTGCTCACCGCCACCTTCGGCGACCGCACCGCCGCCGTCCGCTCCGGCTTCGTCGTCGGCCCCTACAACCCGGACTTCGGCAACTGGGGCTGGGCGCTCGCGCACGGCCTCCCGATGGAATGTGCCGCCCGCCCCGGCCAGCCGGTCCAGTACATCGACGCCCGTGACCTCGCCGCCTTCCTCCTGCACCTCACCGTGCACCGCATGCCCGGCCCGTTCAACGCGGTCGGCCCGACGCAGACACTCGCGGACCTGGCCGCCGTCTGGCAGTCCGTCGTACCTGAGCCGAAGCCGATCGACTGGTCGCCCGCCGTCGACCGCTTCCACCTGCCGCACGACGGCACCAACGACGGCACCTTCCAACTCGACAACACCCGCGCCCTGGCCGCGGGCCTCCAGCTCCGCCCGGCCGAAGAAACCGCCCGCGACTACGTCACCTGGGTCCACGATGGAAACGTTCCTCCCGAGCCGCCGCACTGATCCGTAACATTGCGGCGTGATCAGTGCGACCGGTGGTGGACCAGGCGGGCCGACGAGTTCTCGGGGTGGGTTCGGGAGCGTGGACGGAACGCGCTACTCGGGGGTTTCCGGCGGGCGGCAGGAGGCCGAGCTGCCGGGCGCCGGGGGAGTGGTCGCTGCGGGGGACCGCTTG
This sequence comes from Kribbella sp. NPDC004138, assembly GCF_053603655.1. Classification (NCBI taxonomy): domain Bacteria; kingdom Bacillati; phylum Actinomycetota; class Actinomycetes; order Propionibacteriales; family Kribbellaceae; genus Kribbella; species Kribbella sp. NPDC004138. The sequence goes on along the minus strand of NZ_JBSGFZ010000025.1, from coordinate 158,155 downwards.
CGGTACAAGATCTACCCGGAGCTGGACGCGGGGCTGACGTACGCCGCGACGTTCGCGGCCGTCGAGCTGGTGTTCGCCGACGGGACCCGGCTGGACGGCGCCCGGGACCAGTACGGGAAGGCGGCCGACGCGGCGGGCCAGGGTGCGGCCAAGATCCTGTACGCCGACCAGTGGAACGACGTACAGGTCGACCTGACCGCGGCCGCCGGCCGGACGATCGCGCAGGTGCTGCTCGTGGTCGACGCGCCGCAGGCCGGGCATGAGTTCGCGGGCTGGATCGACGACGTCGAGATCGGCCCGGCGCCGGCGGAGCCCGACGGCTCGGACCTCGCGGCGTACGTCGACACCCGGCGCGGGACCAACGCCAGCCACGACTTCTCCCGCGGCAACACGCTCCCGATCACCGCCTGGCCGAACGGGTTCAACTTCCTCACGCCGGTCACGAACGCCTCGACGCACCGCTGGCCGTACGAGTACCAGCGGGCCAACAACGCCGACAACCGGCCCGAGCTGCAGGGCCTCACGTTCTCGCACCAGCCGAGCCCGTGGATGGGCGACCGCGACCAGCTGACGATCATGCCGGTCGCCGCCGCCGAGCCGCTGGGCGATCCGGCCGAGCGCGCCGCCGCGTTCAGCCACGACGACGAGACCGCCCGCCCCGACCTGTACGCGGTCACGCTCGCGAACGGCGTCCGCGCGGAGCTCGCCCCGACCGACCACGGCGCGATCTTCCGCTTCACGTTCCCGGCCGGCGCGCCCGGACGGCACCTGGTCTTCGACACCATCGACGAGCACGGCGCCTTCGCGTACGAGGGGAACGCCGTCACCGGCTGGGTCGAGAACGGCTCGGAGTTCGGCCGCACCCGGATGTTCTGCTACGGCGTGTTCTCGAGTGCGCCGACGGCCTTCGGCGCCACGTCGGGCGGCCGCGACAACGCCCGCGCCGCGAGCTTCGACGCCTCCGAGGTGACGTTGCGGATCGCGACGTCGTTCATCGGGGTCGACCAGGCGCGGCACAACCTGGAGCTCGAGCTCGAAGGCCGCTCGTTCGAGCAGATCCAGGCCGCCGCCAACGCGATCTGGAACGAGCGGCTGCAGGTGATCCGCCCCGAGGGCGCGACGCCGCCGCAGCTGCGGACCGTGTATGGCAACCTCTACCGCCTCAACCTCTATCCGAACTCGCACTTCGAGAACGTGGCGAGCGCGGAGAACCCGGACCACCGGTACGCGAGCCCGGTCCTCCCCACCGAGGGCGAGGCCACCGACCAGGTCACGAACGCAGTGGTCAGGCCCGGCAAGATGTACGTGAACAGCGGGTTCTGGGACACCTACCGGACCGCCTGGCCGGCGTACGCGTTCTTCTACCCGGCCCTGGCCGCCGAGCTGGTGGACGGGTTCGTGCAGCAGTACCGCGACGGCGGCTGGATCGCCCGCTGGTCGTCGCCGGGCTATGCGGACTGCATGACCGGGACGAGCTCCGACGTGTCCTTCGCGGACGCGTACCTCAAGGGCGTGGCGTTGCCGGACCCGCTGGCGACGTACGACGCCGGCCTGCGGAACGCGACCGTCGCGCCGGAGGCGACCGAGGTCGGGCGGAAGGGCGTCGAGACCGGCTTCTTCGCCGGCTACGTGAGCACGGACACCGAGGAGAGCGTGTCCTGGTCGCTCGAGGCGTACCTGAACGACTTCGCCCTCGCCGAGATGGCCACCCGCCTGGCCGACGTCCATCCCGAGCGTAGGGCGCAGCTCCTGGTCGAAGCGGAGTACCTGCGCCGCCGGTCGCTCAACTACGTGCTGCTGTTCGACCAGGACATCGACTTCTTCCAGGGTCGCCGGCCGGACGGGACCTTCGCGAAGAGCCCGGAGAGCTTCGACCCGGAGGAGTGGGGCGGCGACTTCACCGAGACCTGCGGCTGGAACTTCGCCTTCCACGTCGCCCACGACCCGCGCGGCCTGGCCAACCTGTACGGCGGTCCGCGCGGCCTGGAGGCCAAGCTCGACGCGTTCTTCGCGACGCCCGAGCTCGCGACGAAGAAGGGCACCTACTCGATCGTCATCCACGAGATGCTCGAGGCGCAGGCGGTCCGGATGGGCCAGTTCGGCTTCTCGAACCAGCCCGCGCACCACATCGCCTGGATGTACAACTACGCCGGCGCCCCGGCCAAGACGCAGGCGATCGTCCGCGAGGTCCTCGACCGGCTGTACGTCGGCGAGCAGATCGGGCAGGGGTACCCGGGCGACGAGGACAACGGCGAGATGTCCGCCTGGTACCTGTTCGCCGCCCTCGGCCTCTACCCGCTCCGCGTCGGCGCGCCCGAGTACGCGATCGGCTCGCCGCTGTTCCGGCGGACGGTCGTGGCGCCGATCGGCGGCGCACCGCTGACGATCACCGCCACCGGTGCCGAACACCCTTATGTGCAAGAGGTCCAGGCAGACGGCAAGCAGTTGGCCGTAGCGTCGATCACTCACGAGGCATTGACGACGGCCGGCCGGCTCGACTTCACGCTGGGAGCCGAGCCGTCCGACTGGGCGACCCTGGAGTCACCGCCGGGCCTGACCACCGGCGACGCCGTCGCGAGCCCTCTGGTCGACCTCATCCCGCTCGACCCCGGCAACCCGCTCTTCGACGACACGTCCGCCACGGAAGCTGCCCTGGGGCCCGTCACCACGTGGTCCCTGCCGGCTCCCGCGACCGCCACGATGTACACAATCACCTCGGCCCGCGCCGAGGCGGCCCCGGCCGAGTGGCGCTTGGAGGGCTCCACCGACGGCACCAGCTGGACCACTCTCGACGAACGCGCCGGCCAGACCTTCCGCTGGCACCGCCAGACTCGCCCCTTCACCATCAGGACCTCCGGCGAGTACCAGCACTACCGGCTGACCATCCCGACCGCGACCGCCCTCGCTCAGCTCGAACTTCTCCCATGACGCGGGCAGGCCGATGGGTAGCTACTTCTTGGGTGCGGAAGTGGCCCGGATGTGGAGCTCGGTGCGCAGGGTGACGGTGGACGGCGGGCGGCCGGGGGAGGCGGTCCGGTCCTTCAGCAGCAGGCCGGCGGTGCGGCCGAGCTCGTACGTCGGCTGGGCCACCGTGGTCAGGCTGGGGACGACCAGGTCCGCCCACGGGATGTCGTCGAAGCCGACGATCGCGATGTCGTCGGGCGCCCGCAAACCCTTGCGCGCCAAGCATTCCAAAGCACCAACAGTCATCAGGTTGTTGGTGGCGAACAGCGCCTCGGGCGGATCGGCCAGCTCGAGCAGGCTCTCCATCGCGGCGTACCCGCCGGCCTCGCGGAAGTCGGCGTGCCGGACCAGGTCCTTGTCGTAGCGGATCCCGCCCGCCCGCAACGCCGAGCGGTACCCGGCGAGCCGATCCATCGCGGTCGAGACCTTGCGCGGCCCGGTGATACAGGCGATCCGCCGGTAGCCGCCGTCGATCAGGTGTTTGACGCCCTCGAAGGCGCCGTGCTCGTTGTCGACCAGCACGGTGTCGGCCTCGACGCCCTCGACCCGGCGGTCGATCATCACCATCGGGATCTTCGCGTCGGCGAGCAGATGCACGCCCTCGGCCGTCGACGTCGGGGAGATCACCACCCCCGCCATCTGGTCGGTCAGCACCGCCGACGCGTACGCCGCTTCCTTCGCGGCGTCCTCGTCGGAGTTGCAGAGCACGACGTGGTACCCCTCGGTCTGCGCCACGTCCTCGAGCCCGCGGACCAGCGAGGTGAAGAACGGGTTCTCGATGTCGGAGATGACCACGGCCCACAGGTTCGTCGACGACTTCCGCAGGTTCCGCGCGACGCCGTTCGGCCGGTAGCCGAGCTCCGCGACCGCGGCCCGGACCTTCGCGGACAGCTCGGGATCCACGTTCCGCCGGCCGCTCAGCACCCGGGACACCGTCGCCGGTGACACGCCCGACCTACGCGCGACGTCGTAGATCGTCGTCATACCCGCTCCCCGCTGGAGATCCGATGGTCGTCTGGATCGCACTCTAACTCCGATCCGACCGAAAGGATCTCATGAGGCGGAGGTTGCGCCGTCCAGCAGCGCCAGCGCTGCCGCGTGGGAAGGCGCCGAGTCCGCGGCGCCGTTCACGGTGGTCGACAGGGCACCGGCCGCGTTCGCCAGCCGTACGGCGTCCACCAGGCCGGCCCCGTGTGCGAGGGACGCGGCCAGCGATCCGCAGAACGCGTCCCCGGCGCCGACGGTGTCGATCGTGTCGACGTCGTGGGCGGCGATCCGTTCCTCGAACCCGCCGGCCCGGTCCAGGACGTACGCGCCCCGCGACCCCAGCGTCACCACGCAGGCGCGCAGGTCCCAGTCCTCGGCGAGCTTGCGGGCGATCATCGGCACCTGCGACTCGTCGTCGCAGTCCAGCCCGGTGAGCGCCGCCGCCTCCACCTCGTTCGGCACCAGGATGTCGACGTACCCAGCCAGCGTCGGGTCGACCGGGCCGACCGGGGCCGGGGTGAGGATCGTCGTGACACCTGCGGCCGAGGCGAGCCGGAGGGCGGTGTGGCTGGCCTCGACCGGGAGCTCGAGCTGGACGCTCAGCACCTTGCTCGACGTCAGTACCTCCCGCGCGGCCTCGACATCCGGACCGGTGATCGCCGCGTTCGCGCGGGACACGATGATGATCGAGTTGCCGCCGTCGGGCAGCACCAGCGGCAGTCCCACGCCGGTCCCCAGCGACGGGTGCCGCACGACCCACGAGGTGTCGACCGCGTTCGCCGCCAGCAGCTCGAGGAACTCCTCGCCGTACCGGTCCTCGCCGATCGTCCCGACGATCGCCGTCCGGGCGCCCATCCGGGCCGCCGCGATCGCCTGGTTGACGCCCTTGCCGCCGAGGAACTCCGCGAAGCCGGTGCCGTGCAGCGTCTCGCCCGGCAACGGCCGCCGCTCCGCCGACGCGACCAGGTCCTTCATGAACGATCCGAGCACGCACACCTCCGTCATGCCTGGTCCTCCAGCAGACGCTTGCCCAGGGCGCCGGACGGGTGGAAGCGCGCGAAGTCGTGATGACTGAACTCCCGCAGAACGACAAGGGCGCAGGCCAGCGCGTCGCCCATCGCCAGGGAGGCCGTGGTCGACGCGGTCGGCGCCAGGTTCAACGGGTCCGCCTCGCGGAGCACCATCGTGTCCAGCGTGTACGTCGCCAGCTGCGCCAGGGTCGACTCCTCGCGGCCGGTCATCGCGATCACCGGGATGTCCCGCTGCCGCAGCATCCGCACGAACGCGCACACCTCGGCCGTCTCGCCGGACGCCGACAAGGCCAGGACGAGGTCGCGTGTCGTGACCGCCCCGGAGTCCCCGTGCAACGCGTCGCCGGAGTGGATGAACGTCGCCGGCGTCCCCGTACTCGCCAGCGTCGCGGCGATCTTGCGCCCGACGAGGCCGGACTTGCCGAGGCCGGTCACCACCAGGTGACCTTCGCAGCGGGCGACCGCGGTCAGGACCTCCAGGAAGACCCCGTCCAGCCGGTCGGCGAGCGCCGACACGGCCGCGGCCTCGGTCTCGATGGCGTCCCGCGCCGCTTGCAGTCCCCGTGCCACCAGGTCCCTGGACAGCTCGTCGGCCGTGCGGTGGGCGGACGCACGGTTCGGCACAACTGGCATCCCAGCGCCTCTCATCTCAGAAATCGATTTCCGCAGATTAGGCAGCGGGGCCGGGACGTGTCAACGTCTGCACCCAGGTCGAATCCCTTGTGTGCAGGCGAGAATCCGGCGAGTTGACCACATCGGCACCCCGCCGCCCCTTGACCGGCAGGGCGGCTCCTCGTAAATTGCGAGAAATCGATTGCCCTCGAAGCACGGCTAGACCGTTCGAGACACCCCTGGAGCACTGATGGCCGCAACACCGTCCCCTGCCAGGCAGTTCAGCCGCCGGTCCGTCCTGCGCGGCGGGCTCGGCGCCCTCGCCGCGTCCGCGGCCGGCGTCCCGTTGCTGTCCGCCTGCGGCGGCAACTCCTCCGGCGGCGACGCCAAGGAGATGTCGTTCTGGAACTTCTACGGACCGTCCGACGACCAAGGTCCGCAGAGCAAGTGGTTCGTCGACACCGTCGCGGAGTGGAACAAGAACAACGACGTCAAGGTCAAGCTGCGCTACATCCCGGGTAAGGACTACCTGAACGGGACCACGCTGCAGACCGCGTTCCAGTCCGGGCAGGGTCCGGACATCTTCCTGATCAGCCCCGGCGACTTCCTGCGCTACTACAACGGCGGCGTCCTGCAGGACCTCGGGTCCGCGCTGCCGGAGGAGTCCAAGAAGGACTACCTGCCCGGCCTGCTCGAGGCCCGCAGCGTGGACGGCAAGGTCTACGGCCTGCCGATGGAGATCGAGCCGCTCGCGCTGTACTACAGCGAGGCCGCGTTCGAGAGCGCCGGCCTGTCCGAGGCCGACCTGCCGAAGACCTGGGACCAGACCCTCGCCGTCGCGCAGAAGCTGACCAACAGCAAGCGGTACGGCGTGATGTTCGAGACGCTGCCCGGCTACTACCAGAACTTCACCTGGTACCCGTTCCTGTGGCAGGGCGACGGCAACGCGATCAAGGACGGCAAGTCCGTCTTCGACTCGCCGGCCGCCGCGCAGGCGCTGCAGTTCTGGGGCGACACGATCAAGAACAAGGTGGCCCCGCGCAAGGCGCTCGGAGACGGCGGCGGCGACGTGGTGTCGAACCTCGGCTCCGGTGCCGCGGCCATGCAGCAGAGCGGTATCTGGGCGGTCGCCGACCTGCGTGCGAAGGCGAAGAACTTCAAGTACGGCATCATCCCGCACCCGACACCGGACGGCGGCAAGCCGGCCACCGACCTCGGCGGCTGGGCCTTCGTCGCGAACTCCAAGGGCAAGAACCCGGAGGCGGCGGCGAAGTTCATCGCCTGGGCGCTCGGCTCGACCGACGCGGCCGGTGTCGAGCGGCAGCGGCAGTGGAACACGGTCGTCAAGACCAACGTGCCGCCGCGCAAGTCCGTGCAGGACGCCGCCGACGCCAAGGGCGCGTTCGGCGAGGGCGTGCTGAAGAAGTTCGTCAGCGAGATCGCGCCGACCGGCAAGCCGGAGCCGCGGTTCCCACCGGAGGTGTACCAGCCGATCGCGGACGCGATCCAGGCCTGCCAGCTGAACGCGGCCGATCCGGCCAAGGCGGCGGCCGACGCGGCCGAGAAGATCGACACGTTCCTGAAGACCTACCAGGGCGCGCCGATCAGCTGATGGTGACCACAACCGCTCCTCCGTCCGAACCCAGGGCTCGCGCGCGGGCGTTGCCGAAGGCGGGGATGACGAGGAAACGGCGCGAGGCGCTGGCGGCGTACGCCTTCCTCGCGCCGGACACCCTCGGCCTGCTGATCTTCGTCGCGATCCCGATGGTGCTCGCCTTCGGCGTCGCGTTCTTCAAGGTCGACGGCTTCGGCAACTACCAGTACGTCGGTCTGGCCAACTACAAGCTGATGGCGGGCGACGACCAGCTGTGGGCGTCGCTGAAGGTCACCGCGACGTATGTGGTGACGTTCGTGCCGATCGCGTTCGTGGTGAGTTTCGCGCTGGCCATGCTGGTCCGCAACCACTTCAAGGGCATCGGCTGGGTCCGGTCGGCGTTCTTCCTGCCGAACGTGGTCAGCCTGGTCGTGGTCGGCCTGATCTGGCAGTTCCTGCTCGTCGACAAGCGCGGCGCGCTGTCCAAGCTCCTGGCGCCGCTCGGCCTCGGCGACGTGTCGTTCCTCGGGACGCCGTCGCTCGCGCTCGGCACGTACGTCGTGATCAGCGTCTGGTTCCTGATGGGCTACCAGATGCTGGTGTTCCTGGCCGGCCTGAAGGACGTGCCGAAGGAACTCGAGGACGCCGCGGCCATCGACGGTGCGGGCCCCTGGCAACGATTCCGGTACGTGATCTGGCCGCTGCTGCGCCCGAGCAGCTTCTTCGTCGTGGTGAACTCGACGATCGGCGCGGTCACCGGCCTGCAGGCGTTCGACCTGGTCTTCGTGCTGACCAAGGGCGGTCCGGCGCGCGCGACCAGCACCGTCGTGCTCTACATCTACGAGCAGGCCTTCACCTTCAACAACATGGGGTACGCCGCCGCGCTGACCACCGTGGTCGTCGCGATCCTCGTCGTCTGCACCGGCCTGATGTTCGGCTTCACCCGAGGAGGTCGCTTCGATGAGGATTAGAGTCCTGCCGGTTGTCGCGCACATCCTCGCGGTGATCGCGATCCTGCCGCTGCTGTGGATCCTGATCAGTGCGCTGAAACCGGCCGAGGAGGTGTTCGACTTCGGCTGGCCGGCGCACTGGACGCTGGACAACCTGCGGTACGTCCTGCTGAAGATCCCGATGCCGCGGTTCATGCTGAACTCGGCGATCGTGTCTGTGGCGGTTACCGTGATCGCGCTGTTCTTCCACTCGATGGCGGCGTACGCGCTGGCCCGGCTGCGGTTCCCCGGGCGCGGGGTCATCTTCTCCGGCATCATGTCGACGCTGCTGGTGTCACTGCCGGTGATCCTGGTCCCGCTGTTCCTGGTGGCCAAGCAACTCGGTCTGCTGGACAGTTACGCCGGTCTGATCGTGCCGAGCATCTTCCACGCGTTCGGGATCTTCCTGCTCCGGCAGTACTACCTGAACATCCCCCGGGAGCTCGAGGAAGCGGCCGACCTGGACGGCTGCGGGTACTGGCGGCGGTACTGGAGCGTCATCCTGCCGCTCAGCCGGCCGGTTCTCGCGTCGCTGTCGGTGCTGTTCTTCCTGGCCAACTGGAACGCGTTCCTCTGGCCGCTGACCATCACCCGGAACCCGGACCTGCGGGTGATCCAGCTCGGCGTCTCCGGCATGCAGGGGCAGTACGCCTCCGCGTGGAACCTCATTCTCGCGGCCGCGGTGATCGCGGCCGTCCCGACGGTCGTGGTGTTCGTCGCGGGCCAGCGCCGGCTGGTCGACGCGATGAAGACGACCGGCCTCAAGTGAAAGGCTCACATGTACGGCGACTACGGGAGCAGTCTGCGTGATCTGCCTCGATTGCGGGACTCCAAGCGCCGCAGGGCGTCCAGCTGGGACCGGACCGGTGGGAACGACGACCGGCTGACGATCCGACCCGGTGAGACCGCCGTACTCGCGGACATCGAGGGACCGGGATCGATCAACCACATCTGGTGCACCGTCGCACGGGACAGCCCGTGGGGGCCGGACGAGATGGACGGCGACTACCTGCGGAAGCTGATCCTGCGCATCACCTGGGAGGACTCCGACCGGCCCAGTGTGCTCGTGCCGCTCGGTGACTTCTTCGGCGTCGGGCACGGGAAGACCGTCAACTTCGTGAGTGCGCCGCTGCAGATGAGCCCGCAGGACGGGAAGGGCTTCAACTGCTGGTTCCACATGCCGTTCGCGTCCCGTGCACGTCTGGAGATCGTGTCCGAGCTGTCCGCGGCGCCGGTGTTCTTCTACTACTACGTCGACTACGAGCTGTTCGACGGCGCGCAGGACGGGCTCGGGTACTTCCATGCGTCGTACAACCGGCAGCAGCCCACCGACGGGGTCGAGCAGGGCGACGAGACGCTGCGGCAGTACCAGGTGGAAGGCACCAACCTCACCGGCGACGGGAACTACGTCGTCCTCGACACCGAGGGCAAGGGGCACTACGTCGGCTGCGTGGTGAGCATCCGGAACCTGCGCGAGTCGGCCGAGTGGAACTGGTACGGCGAGGGCGACGACATGATCTTCATCGACGGCGAATCGTTCCCGCCGTCGCTGCACGGCACCGGCACCGAGGACTACTTCAACACCGCGTGGTGCCCGAGCGAGGCGTACTCGGCGCCGTACCACGGGATCACACTGCCCGGCGGACCCAACTGGAGCGGGGAGATCTCGCTGTACCGGTTCCACATCGAGGATCCGATCACGTTCTTCCGCAGCATTCGCGTGACCATCGAGCACGGTCACGCCAACAAGCGCAGCGACGACTGGTCGTCGGTCGCGTACTGGTACCAGACCCTGAAGGGATAGCTCATGAAGCGTGGGGCCTTGCTTGCTGTCCTCCCGCTGGTCTTCGGATCGGCGGCGCTGTTCACTCAATCCTCTGATTCCTCGCCCGCTCCGGTCGCTGCCTCGGCTGGGATCGGCACCGCTCAGGTGGAGTCGAAGGGCACGCCCAGCCCGAGCGACGGCGACCTGTGGCCGTCCTGCTGGGCCGGCAACGACAAGCTGTACGCCGCGAACGGCGACGGCAAGGGATTCAGCCTCGACGGGGACTTCGCCGACATCGCGGTCAGCGAGATCACCGGTACGCCGGGAAACTTGTCCGGGGCAACGATCTCGAAGGGCAACCAGGTCGGCTCGATCTGGAGCGGCGCGGGATACAACCGCAAACCCACCGGGATGGTGTGCGTCGGGGACACGATGTACCTCGCCGTCCAGGACCTCGCGCTGGACTTCAACGACGTACCGGCGGCGACGATCCTGAAGTCGACCGACCACGGCCGGACCTGGACCTGGGACAAGTCGAAGCCGATGTTCGCGGACCACGTCTTCACGACGATCTGGTTCGCGGACTTCGGGCGCGGCGGGGCGCTGGCTCCGGACGGCTACGTCTACGCGTACGGACTGGACGGGAACTGGCGGGACTCGTTCGACGACACCGTCGCCGATCCGCAGTCGGTCTTCCTGGCGCGGGTGCCTCGCGGAAGCGTTCAGGACCGCGGCGCGTGGAAGTTCTACACCGGCGCCGGATGGTCCTCGAAGATCGCGGACCGCAGACCGGTGCTGACCGACACGCGGCGGTTGTACGCGCAGACGTACGGGACGAACGCGTCCAACCTGAGCGTGATCAGCCAGGGTGGTGTGACCTACCTGCCCGCGCAGAAGCGGTACGTGTACACATCCTGGACGGAGTACACGTTCGAGTTCTACGAGTCGCCGACGCCGTGGGGACCGTGGAAGCACTTCCTGAGCAAGGACTTCGGCGGGTATCCGTGGTCGACCTCGAAGTACGGCGGGTACGGCGTCACGATCCCGTCGAAGTTCGTGCAGCCCGACGGCAAGACGATGTACGTCCAGGCGAACGTCTGCCCGTGCGGCGGTGGCGGGATCGGTACGTCGGTCTACAACTTCAACCTGCGCAAGCTGGTGCTGACGCCGTCCGCCGGTACGCCGGCCTCGAACCTGCCGGGACCCGAGAACCTCGCGACGACCGGGGCTGTGGCGATCTCCAAGTCGACGCAGTCGGGGAGTCTCGCGCTGATGAACGACGGCGCTCGTACCGGGAGCGAGTCGGACTTCGACGACGAGGTCAAGGGCGCGTCGTGGTGGGGCTACGAATGGCCCGCGAAGTACAAGGTGAACAACGTCGAGTTCACGTCCGGCGCGGTCTCGGCGGAGGGCGGCTACTTCACCGGCCGGCCGCGGGTGCAGGTGCGCCAGAACGGGCAGTGGGTCGAGGTCGGGTCGCAGACCGTGTCCCCGGCGTACCCGGGTGACGCGTCGGCCGGCGCGAACACGACGTACACGATCACCTTCCCCGTGCAGGAGACGGACGGGGTCCGGGTGATCGGTCTGCCTGGCGGAACGCGGTCGTACTCGACTGTTTCCGAGCTGGCGGTCCGCTATGTCTCGCAGCTCGCCGACGGCGGATTCGAGGGCACCGGCGGCGGCAAGCCGGCCTGGCTCTTCGAAGGCACCGCGGCCAACGGCGTCGACCGCGGCCTCGGCTTCGCACACTCAGGCGCCAACAACGGCTGGATCCGCTGCACGTGTACGGGCTGGAGCGCGCTCTACCAGACCGTCCCTGTGGTCCCGGGCGCGACATACACGTTCGGCTCCTGGGTCAACGCGTCGGCGAACCTCCCCGCCGATCAGGGCCGCTTCGGCGTCCGCGCCGGGACACAGGACCTGGCCAGCAAGACCTTCGGCGCCGGCACCGGTTACGTGCACCACGAGGTCACCGTGAAGGTTCCGCCCGACGTCCACGAGTTGACCGTCTACGCAGGTTTCAACGCGCCGAACAAGGACACCTGGATCCAGGTGGACGACTTCACGGTCAGCTAAGGCCAGGGGAGGAGCTCCGGTGCCGGGCCTGTGATCGGGCCCGGTGCCGGCCGGCCGGCGTACCAGGCGGTGAGGTCGGTGAGTGCGCCTTCGAGGGTGACGGTCTCGCCGGCACCGTTGTCCCAGGTGACGGTGGGGGACTTCAGGACCAGGTGGACGTCGTCCGGGGTGCGCGGGCGGAGGAAGTCGAGCAGGTGCAGGCAGAAGTCCTCGGACCACGCGGCCGGCGTGACGCCGAGGTCGAGGTCCGCGGTGTGGATCGTGAGCTCCCGCCAGGTCGCCTGCAGGCCGGCCGAGAGGTTGCTGTTGCGGTGCAGGATCGGGAGCGGCCAGTCGGTCGGGCCGACCCGGTCCCACGCGTCGAGCAACGCGGTGACGGCCTGGTTCAGGTGCGCTTCGAGCTCCGCCGCGGAGCGGTCCGCGCCGGCCTCGATCGCGGCGTCGCGTGCGGGGCGGCCGCCGTCGTACACCTCGACGAGCCGGCCCTGGAGCGCCTCCTCGACCTGCCGCGTCATCGCCTCGGAGAAGTTCGCGATGTGCGTGATCACGTGCCCGCGGGACCAGCCGGGCAGCACCGAGTCGCCGCGCGCGGCGGCGTCGTCGAGATCTGCCGTCAGCGCGAGCAGTTGATGGGCGGTCGCACGTACTTCGTTCAGGGCCACAGCCGCGACCCTAAGCGATGGATTCACATGGCAGCAAGCGTCTTTCCCATTAGAATCCCCGGATGAACAACCTGGCCTTCGCCCTGGCCGCCACGATCAAGCACGACGGGCACGGCGGAATCGCCGACCTGTTGTCCACCCCGGAGGAGGCGGCCGTCTGGCTGGCTGACCACGCGGAGCTCGTCGCTGAGGTGCTCGGGCGGCGGGCCGAGCCCGCGGCCGTAGAGGCCTGGCCGGAGCTGGTGGGGATCAGGCGGGCGGTGCGGGCGCTGTTCGCCCGAGCGGTGGCGCCAGAAGCGCCGAGCAAGGCCGACGCGGACCGGTTGATGGATGCCGACGCGGCGGTCCGGATGGTGAACCGGGCGGCAGACCGGCTGGGGAGCGAGCGGCTCGAGTGGCCCGCGGACGGCGAACCCGTCGTACAGCGGGTCGCGCGCACCGAGGATCCCGTCGCGCTGGTGACCGGCGCCGTCGGGCGGTCGGCGATCGACTTCCTGGCGGGTCCGGACCGGGCCCGGCTGCGGGCGTGCCCGGCGGCGCGGTGCGTGAAGTACTTCCTGCAGGACGATCCGCGGCAGACCTGGTGCTCGCCCGCCTGCGGGAACCGGGAACGCGTCAATCGCCACTACCGCAGGCGCACCGCCGGATAGCCTGGTCGTCATGACCATCGCGCGTTTCAAGGACCTCTGCGTCGACGTGTCGTCGCCGAGCGAGATGGCCGCGTTCTGGGGCCGGGTGATCGGCCTGACGACCCCCGCCGACAACCCGAGCGTCCTGGTCGGCGACGCCCCGGAGAAGACCGTCTGGATGTGCACGGTCCCGGAGAAGAAGACCGTCAAGAACCGGGTCCACCTGGACGTCGTCACCGGCGCGGTCGCGGACCTGGAGCGGACGGGTGCGGCGATGCTGACGCCGGCGAGCGAGCAGCAGCGGTGGACGGTGCTGACCGATCCGGAGGGCGGCGAGTTCTGCGGGTTCGTACGCGAGACCGTCCCGGCGTACCGGCTGATGGAACTCATCGTCGACTCGGCCGACCCGGAGGCACAGGCCCGCTGGTGGGCGGGCGTGGTCGGCGGCGAGTTCTCGACCCGCCCGGGCCGGCCGTACCACTGGATCGAGAACGTGCCCGGGATGCCGTTCAAGTACTGGGTCTTCGTGCCGGTCCCGGAGCCGAAGACCGTGAAGAACCGCGTGCACTGGGACGTCACCGCCCCCGCCCTGCAGCCGGTCCTCGACGCGGGTGCGACACTGCTGCGGCCCAAGGACGACGAGATCGGCTGGCACGTCTGCGCCGACCCCGAGGGCAACGAATTCTGCGTGTTCCTGCCCCCGGAGGCCTCATGAAGCTGGATCTGTCCGCGTCCGCGTCCGACCTGACCGAGGCGCTGGTCAACATCTCCTCGGTCAGCGGCACCGAGGAGAAGCTCGCGGACAAGGTCGAGAAGGCGCTCTCCGCGTACCCGCACCTGAAGGTGTTCCGGCACGGCAACACCGTCGTCGCCCGTACCGACATCGGCCGCGCCGAGCGCGTCGTCCTGGCCGGCCACCTCGACACCGTGCCGCTCAACGACAACCTGCCCGCGCGCCGCGCCGACGGCCTGATCCACGGCCTCGGCGCCTGCGACATGAAGGGCGGTGTCGCGGTCGCGCTCCGGCTCGCGGCGACCCTCGAGGAGCCGAACCGCGATGTCACGTACGTGTTCTACGACTGCGAGGAGATCGAGGCCGAGCGGAACGGCCTGTTCAAGCTGACCCGCTCCAACCCCGAGTTGCTCGAGGGCGTGTTCGCGGTCGTGATGGAGCCGTCCAACGCGGTCGTCGAGGCCGGCTGCCAGGGCACGATGCGGATCGAGGTCAGCACCCGCGGCGAGCGCGCGCACTCGGCCCGCTCGTGGATGGGGTCGAACGCGATCCATGCCGCGGGCGAGGTGCTCGCCCGGCTCTCGGCGTACGAGCCGCGGCGGGTGCCGATCGACGGCCTGGAGTACCGCGAGGGGCTGAGCGCGGTCGCGATCACGGGCGGCGTCGCGGGCAACGTCGTACCGGACCTGTGCACGGTCACGATCAACTACCGGTTCGCGCCGAACCGGTCCGAGGCGGAGGCCGAGGAACACCTGCGCGAGGTGTTCGAGGGGTACGACGTGGTCGTCACGGACTCCGCGCCGGGCGGACTCCCGGGGCTCGAGCGGCCGGCCGCGGCGGCGTTCCTGCAGGTGGTGGGCGGGGAGCCGCAGCCGAAGTTCGGGTGGACGGACGTGGCGCGATTCACGCTGCTCGGCGTACCGGCGGTGAACTACGGCCCCGGCGACCCGCTGTACGCGCACAAGCAGGACGAGTTCGTGCCCGAGGCGGAGATCGAGCTGTGTGAACAGCGGCTGAGGAGTTGGTTGACAGACCGCGCGTAGCCAGGCCGGGCTACCGCCCAGGCAATAACCTGGAGGCATGTCAGAACCATCGATCCACCCCGACCGTCCGGTCGGCCAGCAGCAGCGCGGGCCGATCGTGATGCGGCGCAAGCAGGTGCAGCACTCCACCTCCGAGCAGCGGCTGCTGGACAGCCGCGGCCCGTCGGACTGGGTGCACACCGATCCCTGGCGGGTGCTGCGGATCCAGTCGGAGTTCATCGAGGGGTTCGGCATGCTCGCCGAGCTCGGCGCCGCGATCAGCGTGTTCGGCTCGGCGCGCACCAAGGTCGAGGACCCGATGTACGCCGCCGCCGAGGAGTTCGGGCGGAAACTGATCGGTGCCGGGTACGCCGTGATCACCGGCGGCGGGCCGGGCGTGATGGAGGCCGCGAACAAGGGCGCCTCCGAGGCCGGCGGCGTGTCCGTCGGGCTCGGCATCGAGCTGCCCTTCGAGAACGGCCTCAACGAGTGGGTCGACATCGGTATGAACTTCCGGTACTTCTTCACCCGGAAGACGATGTTCGTGAAGTACGCCCAGGGGTTCGTGGTGATGCCGGGCGGGTTCGGCACGCTCGACGAGATGTTCGAGGCGCTCACGCTGGCGCAGACCCGGAAGGTCACGTCGTTCCCGGTCGTGCTGTTCGGCACGTCGTACTGGGGCGGCCTGGTCGACTGGCTGCGCACCACGATGCTCGAGGACGGCAAGATCTCGGCCGCCGACCTCGACATGTTCATCGTCACCGACGACGTCGACGAGGCGATCAGCTACATCGTCAAGGCCGGCGAACTGGCCGACGAGGCCGCCGAAGAGGCCGCCGAAGCCGCCGCCCGCGAGGTGGACGCCGCCAACGATCCGGCCCGCCGAGCCCACCGCCTGGGCTCCGACGGGAGCTGAAATCCTGGGTGTTTTCGCGGTTGACTCGCCCGGCATGGCACGATCGGTCCCGTGATGTGGTTCTTCGGGCTGATCGTGGTGCTGTTGATCGGGGCTGTCGCGGTAGTCGCCTCGGGTCGTTGGGGTGCCATGAACACGGCGTACGACGACCGGCCCGACATGACCGTGCCCGCCCGGCAGGCACTCACGTCCACCGACATCGAGTCGGC
This sequence comes from Kribbella sp. NPDC004138, assembly GCF_053603655.1. Classification (NCBI taxonomy): domain Bacteria; kingdom Bacillati; phylum Actinomycetota; class Actinomycetes; order Propionibacteriales; family Kribbellaceae; genus Kribbella; species Kribbella sp. NPDC004138. Next base: position 141,966 of record NZ_JBSGFZ010000025.1, on the reverse strand, counting down.
CCGCTTCGCGGTCGGCGTCCGCGGCTACCGGATGGACGAGGTCGACACCCTGCTCGAACGCGTCGCCAAGGAGGTCGCCGAGCGCGACCGCCGCATCGCCGACCTCGAACGCGCCGTGGCCCCCATCGTCGAGGCCCCCGACGGCCACGGCTTCACGTCCCGCCCCTACGACCCCGCCGAATTCGAAGACACCGGCACCCAGCCCCCCATCCTCGTCGGCGGCGACTTCCCGGCCGACGACCCCGCGGACGCCCCTGGCAGCACCAGCGGCACGGCAAGCGCGGATGGACCGGGTGGAGCGCACGAGGCGGACAGCGCCGGCGACGCGGATGAAGCCAGCGGTACGGCAGGCGCGGCTGGATCGGGCGGGCCGGCGCACACGCCGGGTGGCGCGGATGAAGCCAGTGGTACGCCGTCGGCGGCGGCAGGCGCGGCTGACGGCGCGGACGGACCTGGCGGTACGGCGCACGCGTCGGGTGGCGCTGACGGCCCAGGCGGCACGGCGTACGCGGCCGGAAATGCGGATGGATCTAGCGGGTCGGCGCACCCAGCAGGAGGTGCCGGCAGCGCGGACGAACCTGGCGGTGCGGCCTCCGCGGAGGGCGGTTCCGGCGGCGCGAATGGACCTGGCGGTGCGTCTCACGCGTCGGGTGGCGAGGACGGATCTGGCGGTACGGCGGGCGCGGGCGCCAGTGAGGGTGGACCGGCCGGGTCGGCGTACGCCGCGGCCGGAGTTGACGGCCCGGGTGGAACCGGCGGTACGCCGTACGCGGCGGGCCCGGCTGGTCCCGGCGAGGCGGCGTCCACGGAGGAGCCGGGGGACGCAGACGAGCCGGAGACGAGCGAGCTGCCGCGGACGAGCCGTGCGGCTGCCGATGAGTACGAGCGCCTGCAAGCCGAGGCCCGCGCCGTACTGGAGGCCCAGTCCCAGCCCGTCAGCCCCCGCCGCACCCCGGCCCCGCAACAGCCGGCCGGGGAGTCGGCTTCGTTGACGCCCGCGCAACGGTACGACCAGCTGGTGCAGAACCAGCGGCCCGCACCCAGCCAGTCCGCACCCGCCGAGCCGGAGCCCGACAGCCAGACCGCAACGCACTGGACGTCACAGCCCCCGCAACAGGAGCAGGCCCGCGATACCCAGGCGACGGAGCAGCCCGCGCACCCGCAGCAGGAGCAGGGCGGCGAGACTCAGGCGACCGAGCAGGCGCAGCAGCAGACCCCGCAGCAGCAGGGTGGGGTGCAGGCGTCTAACGGTGCGGCTGGGGATGAGGAAGGCTGGCGGTTCTGGCCGCCGGCGGATCAGGCCGGCGAAGGCGCTTATCACCGGCCTAGCTGATCGGCATGACGGGTAGCTGTCACGCAGCCGTTTGCAGTTCTGTCGGTGGGGTCGGGTTGACTAGGGGCATGGTCTTCACACATCGGGAGCGCACGCAGCGACACCTGGGCGCGTTGGCGTCGGTCGGGGTTTGTGGGGTGTGGGTATGACGGTGGTCGGGCCGGACGGGCTGGCGCGGTGTGGGTGGGCGACTTCCGCGCCGGAGTACGTCGAGTATCACGACACCGAGTGGGGCAAGCAGATCCGCGACGACCTCGGGCTGTTCGAGCGGATGACGCTCGAGGGGTTTCAGTCGGGGCTGTCGTGGATCACGATCCTGCGCAAGCGGGAGAACTTCCGGACCGCGTTCGCGCGGTTCGATCCCGAGACGATCGCGAAGTACGACGATGCGGACTTCGAGCGGCTGATGGCCGACCCGGGGATCGTCCGCAACCGGCTGAAGATCAACGCGACGATCTCGAACGCCCGCGCGCTGCTCGACCTGGCCGACGGCGAGTTCACCGAGCTGCTCTGGTCGTTCCGTCCGGCGAAGCACAAGGCGCCGAAGACGCTCGCCGACGTGCCGGCCACGACGCCGGAGTCCGTGGCCATGTCGAAGGCGCTCAAGAAGAAGGGTTTCGTGTTCGTCGGACCCACCACGGCGTACGCGTTGATGCAGGCCACCGGTATCGTCAACGACCACTTGACGACCTGTATAGCCCGGTAAATCGCGTGCACGTGCATCTGCAAAAGGCAGCTGCATAAGGCTCTTTGGGGAAATCAAAAGACAAACGGCTGAACGAGTTGTGCTCCGGCCACTGAACGTGATGAAGTGTCGGCGGGCTCCCCGGCTGTCAGGTGGTTGTCCGGCCGTGACTCGCCCTGCCGGAACGTGGTCGTGGGGCCCACCAAACGTTCAGCAGGGGGTCCGGGCTGTGGCCCGGACCCCCTGCTACGGAAGCTTGTTCGTGCCGTCCGCGGTGAAGGCGGTCCGGAACACGTCGGTTCCGGTCAGCCCGGTCAACTGGGTGCCGGCGGATGTCGTGGTGAGGTAGAGATTCGCTTCGGCGTAAGCGTCTGCCGCATCGTCGTCCCCCGTGCCGAACTGTCGCGTCCAGGTCCGCGTCCGGTCGGTCGCGTACTTCGCCAGCACACCGTCGAACTTGCCCAGTGGTGCGACCAACGATCCGTCGGTGAACCCGCCGACGTAGACAGCGCCGCCCGGATCGACAGCGATCGCGGCCGCCTTGTCGTTCCCGGTGGTTCCGAACTGGTCCCGCCACGTCAGTACGCCGTCCGCGTCGGCACGAGCAACCAGGATGTCCTTGTCGCCGTTCAGCGTTCCCGCGAAATCGCCCGCGGTGTAGCCCGCCAGATCAACGCCGCCCGCCGGATCGGCCGCCATACCCCACACCTCGTCGGACGCCGCCGTGCCGAACTGCTTCGTCCACACCGCATCGCCCCCGGCCGAGTAGCGCGCCAGGAACCCGTCGATCCCGCCGGCGGACGTACCGAGCTCGCCGGCTGTCATGCCCGCCAGGTAGACCGCGCCGCCCGACACCGCGACCGCCATCCCCTTGTCCTCGCCCGCGCTGCCGGTCTGCCGCAACCACACCTGCTTCCCGTCGGCGTCGAGCCGCGCGACGAACACGTCCTTGTCGCCCTGGTTCGCGCCGCCGAGCGCGCCCTTCGTGTAGCCGCCGACGTACACCGTGGTGCCGTCGACCGCCAGCGAGTAGCTCCGATCCGCCACCCCCGGTACGCCGAACTGCGTCAGCCACCGCCGGCTCCCGTCGGCGTCGTACTGCGCCACGAAGGCGTCGTCCGTGGCGTTCCCCGGATGCGCACCGTCCAGGTCGCCGTTCGTGTACCCGGTCACCACGACGCGTCCGTCCGCGTCCACCGCGACGCCGTACGCGCGCTCCGTCCCGCCGGTACCCAGCGATCGCGTCCACTCCCGCGACCCGTCGGGGCGGAACTTGACCAGCGCCACGTCCGTCCCGCCGGCGTACGGCTGCCCGTCCAGCGCGCCCGCCGCCGCGACCGCCTGATAAACGTTGCCTGCGGCATCTGTCGCGATCCCGCCGGCGCGGTCCTCGCCCGGCGTACCGGTGATCGCCGCCTGCATCGGCGTTCCCGGCGGCTTCCCGAGGTACTGGAAGACGTACTTCGCGCCTTCGGCGAACGTCGGGCCCCACACGTCCCAGTCGTGGCCGCCGTCGACGACGCGGAACTCCGATGTCAGGGTCGGCACCCGGGACGCCTGGTTGAACACGACATGTGCCTCGAAGTCGAGGTCGTGGGTCGCGTCGACCGCTCGGGGGTTCTTGTACTCGTCGTCGCCGACCGCGATGAACAGGTGCGAGCGCAGCCCGGTGGCGGCGAACGACTTCAGCGCGGCCGGCCAGTTCAGCTTCAGGTACGTCGCCTCCACGAACGGGTCCTTGCCCTTGCCGAAGGCACCGAATTCACGGGTGCTCGAATCGCCTGGCGGCAGCGGGAAGTACACCGCCGGGCTGAGCGCGATCGCGGCGCCGAACAGGTCCGGGTGCGCGAGCGAGTACCGCAGCGCGCCGGCGCCGCCCATCGAGTACCCGGCGATCGCCCGGCCGGTGCGATCCGCGACCGTGCGGTACGTCGCGTCGACGTGCGGCACGAGGTCCTCGAGGAACGCGGTCTCGACCGGCCGTCCCGGATCGGTTCCGGTGTAGGCCGAGTCGACGTACCAGCTCGCCCGGCTGCTCCACGGCGCGTCCGGCATGATCGCGATCGCCGGCGGGATCTCGCCGCCGCCGATCAGCTGGTCCAGCCGGCTCTTCACCTGCGTCCAGGCGCTCATCGAGTCGCCGCGCCCGTGCAGCAGGTAGATCACCGGGTAGCGCTGCGCCGACGCGTCGTACCCCGCCGGCAGGTAGACGTTGTAGTTGATGTTCTCGCCGAGCGTCGCCGACCGCACGGCGGCCGGCGCGATGGTGCCCGGGGGGGACGGCCGGCGTCGCGGTGGACCCGGGCACGACAAAGCTTCCGACCAGCGTGGCGGCGGTCAGAACAGGCAGCAGCAGTTTCCTCACAGGTCAGGTTGTAATCGCTTACGTAAACGATTACAAGACCTGACCGCTCAGCGGCCGTGGAAGGTGGGCTGCTGCTTGGCGACGAAGGCGTCGACGGCGTTGCGGTGGTCCTCGGTGCCGCCGGTGAGCTGCATCTTGGTCGCCTCGAACGCGATCGACTCGGCGAGTGTGTGGCTGGCCGAGTAGCCGATGGACTGCCGGACGGCGCCGTACGCGACGGTCGGACCGGCCGCGAGCTTCCCGGCCAGCTCGGCGACCGCGCTCTCCAGCGCATCGGCCGGGACGACCGAACTCGCCAGGCCGAGGTCGAGGGCCTCGGCGGCCGGGATGGTGCGCGGGAAGTACAGGAGCTCGAGCGCCTTCGCCTGGCCGATCAGGCGCGGGAGGGTCCAGGAGATGCCGGTGTCGCAGGACAGCGCGATCCCCGCGAACGCGACGTTGAAGCCCGCGGTGTCGGCCACGATCCGGAAGTCGCACGCGAACGCCATCGACGCGCCGGCCCCGGCCGCGACGCCGTTCACCGCCGCGATCACCGGCTTCGGCATCTCGGCGAGTGCCAGGGCGATCGGCGCGTAGTGGTCCGGCACGGTGCTCCACAGCGCGGCCTGGTCATTGGCCTGCAACAGCCCGATGTGCTCCTTCAGGTCCTGCCCGACGCAGAACGCCCGTCCGGTTCCGGTCAGGACGACGACCCGGACGGCCGGGTCGTCGGCGGCGGCCTGGACCGTGTCGCGGAGCAGGACCTTGGTCGGCGTGTCGAGCGCGTTCATCGCCTCCGGCCGGTTGAGGGTGACGGTCGCGACACCTTCGGCGACGGCGTACGTGACGAGATCACTCATCGTGGTCAGCTCCTTGACTGTCAGTGAGATTCAGGCGAGATTTTCAGTGCTGGGTCAGGCAGTTGTCGACGAAACGCCCGGCCGCGGGGCTCAGTCGTTCGGCGTGGAAATCGAAGAACGCGGCGGCCTTCGTCCCGGCCCAGTCGGCCGGCAGCAGCTCGTCCGGAAGCCCCGGATCGCGGAACAGGAACTTGCGCCACTCGTGCACCAGCTCGGACCGGACCGCGAACGCCTGCTCGTCGCCCGTCTCGGCGCCGGCGGCGTCCACCACGGCCTTCGCCTCGATCAGCCAGGCCTCGTACGACGCGCCGAGCTCGTCGAGTTTCCAGACCCGCCGGGCGAACGCCGGAGCGCCGCTGTCGACCGGGGCGCGGAACCGGTCCGCGGCGATGCCCTCCGCCGCGAGGATCTGGTCGACCTCGGCGTCGTTGCGCAGCCCGACCCAGGCTCCGTCGGACAGCGGAGCCCAACCCAGGAAGGAAAGTTGGCCCGCCAGCTGGTCGCGGCGGCGGGCGTTCGGGACCTCGCGCAGGATGCCCAGGTGCCAGTGCCGGTCCCAGTCGCCCGGGCCTTCGGAACCGGCCGCCACCGGTGTGCCGTCGGGCGCGGTCCGGTAGATCCGGACGGCCGCGTCGTCGAGGCGGCGACGCGCCCGGGCGGTCAGCGCGTATCCGGGCTGGCCGTCGAGCCGGACCGGCTCCAGCCAGCCCTGCCGGACCATCCGGGAGACGGCTGTCCGGACCGCGGGCGGATGGACGCCGAGCGGCGCCAGCAGCCGGACGAGAGCGGCGACCGGAGCCTGCGCACCTCGCGCGCGCAGGTGATCGCCGTACAGGTCGAAGAGGGCTGAACGGGCGTGCACAAGACTCGAGTCTGCCGTATGGTGCACGCCTCTGGCCCGGGATCGGGAATAATGGGGCCTGACACACACAGATACACACTGCGATACGCGCCGACGGCGCATCACCGCAACGGCGCCGGCGACGGAACGTCTGCGCGGTGTCGTCGCTCAACACCGACACTGGGAAGGGGTGCGCGCATGGCGGCGATGAAGCCGCGGACGGGCGATGGTCCGCTCGAGGTCACCAAGGAGGGCCGCGGGATCGTGATGCGGGTTCCGCTCGAGGGCGGCGGCCGGCTCGTCGTCGAGCTCAACGCCGAAGAGGCGACCGAGCTCGGGAACGCACTGAAGGCCGTCGTCGGCTGATCACATCCTCCGGGGGTGACCTTCGCCCCTGCCTTTCACCGACCCCGGTGGGTGCCGCTCTTTTCGGCACCGGCCGGGGTCGTTACGGTTTGCCTTGCCCTATTTGATCAAACAGTGAGGTTCGCCCAGTGGCTCGCCGCAGCAGCACGTCTGTTTTTCCCAGTCTTCCGGTCGTTGCCTGGCAGCCCGGTCTGCCGGTGCACGGGTCGTCGACCTGGGTGATCGTCGTCGGTGCCGAGGACGGTCTGCCGGCGGCCGCGAAGGAAGCGGGAGAGCGGCTCGGCGTCGACCTCGACCGGTTGTACGAGGCGCAGTGCGGCACCGGGTTCAGCCCGTCTGCCGGCGCCACGGCGGCGTACCCGCTGCTGACCGGTGACGTCGCCGAGATCCTGCTGGTCGGGGCCGGCGACGTGAGCGCCAAGGACCTGCGACACGCCGGGGCGGCGGTCGCGCGGTTCGGTCGCGGCAAGAACGAGCTCACCACTGTCGTTGCCGAAGGCATCGACGACGCGAGGCTGCAGGCGTTCGCCGAGGGCGTGGTGCTCGGCTCGTTCTCGTACACGCAGAAGACGGTCGACCCGGGCAAGCCCGCGGTCGGCACGGTGACGCTGACCGACGGGTCGGCCGCCGTGCGGCAGCCGGTGATCGACCGCGGTGTCGTGATCGGGCGCACCGGCTGGCTGGCCCGGCAACTCGCGATCACCCCGTCGAACGAGAAGGACCCGGCCTGGCTGGCGGCGCGCGCCACCGAGGTCGCCGCCGCGACCGGCCTCGAGGTGACGGTCTGGGACGAGAAGAAGCTCGCCGCGGACGGCTTCGGCGGCATCCTCGCGGTCGGCCAGGGCTCGACCCGGCCGCCGCGGTTCGTCCGGCTCGACTACACGCCCGCGGGCGCGACCAAGAAGACGCCGTACGTCGTGCTGGTCGGCAAGGGCATCACCTACGACACCGGCGGCCTGTCGCTGAAGCCGCGCGAGGGCATGGTGTCGATGAAGCGCGACATGACCGGCGGCGGCTCGGTGATCGCCACGATGTCCGCGCTGCGCGACCTCGGCGCGAACGTCCGGGTGACCGGCCTGGTCTGCGCCGCGGAGAACATGCCGTCCGGTTCGGCGTACCGTCCGGACGACGTGATCCGGCACTTCGGCGGCCGCACCACCGAGGTGAAGAACACCGACGCCGAGGGCCGCCTGGTGCTCGCCGACGGGCTCGCGTACGCCGTGCAGGAGCTGAAGCCCGACGTGCTCGTCGACATCGCCACGCTGACCGGCGCGATCAAGGTGTCGCTCGGCGCGATGCTGTACGGCGGGATGTTCGCGACCGACGACGCGCTGGCGGACAACCTCGCGGACGCCGGCCGGGTGTCCGGTGAGGAGCTGTGGCGGATGCCGCTGCCGGCCGAGTACGAGGAGCTGATCTCGACGCCGATCGCCGACTCGGTGAACAGCTCGAAGGGCCCCGGCTCGATCACGGCGGCCCTGTTCCTGAAGGCGTTCGCCGGCGACGTCCCGTGGGCCCACCTCGACCTGTCGTCGATCGCCGAGTCTCCGGCCGACCGCTTCGAGTACTCCGTCGGCGCGACCGGCGCCGGCGCCCGCCTGCTCAGCACCTGGCTGTCCTCGGACACGCCGACGTCCGGCATCGGCTGATCGGGGCTCGTGGCAACTACCTGAAGCGGTCGCAGAGGAAATCGACGATGCGGTCGCGGGCCGGGCGGGCCTGCGGTACCAGGCCGGGCATGCTGATGAACGCGTGTCCGGCCTTGGAGTACTCGCTGACGGCGACTGTGGTGCCAGCCTCCCGCAGCCGCTCGGCGTACACGCGGCCGTGGTCCGCGACCGGGTCGAGCACCGGGATCACCAACAGCGTTGGCGGCAGCCCGCCGAGGTGGTCGGCGTACAGCGGTGACACCGAGCGCGGATCCGTCCCCTCCGGTACGGCGAGGCGGCGGAAGAATTCGAGCGACTCGCGGGTGAGCGTCGGCGTGTCCGGGTACTGCCGCACCGAGTCGTAGTCGAGCGCGGTCGAGGTCACGTCGACGCAGGCGTTGACCAGCACCTGCGCCCGCAAGGACAGTCCCGCGTCGCGGGCCCTCAGCGCGGACAGCGCGGCCACCATCGAGCCTGCGCTCTCGCCGGCCACAGCGACCCGGGTCGGGTCGATGCCCCACTCGGACGCGTGCTGGAACACGTGCCGCAGGACGTCCCAGCCGTCGTCGACCATCGCCGCGAGCGGAGTCTGGTGGTCCATCAGCCGGTGCTCGACGGAGATGACGACCGCGGACACCCGCGCGGCGACGTGGCTGTTGATCCAGTCGCACTGCACCGCGGTGCCCACGTAGCCGCCGCCGTGCACATGCAGGACCAGCGGCAGTGTGCCTGAGTTCTTCGGGCGGTGCACCCGGACCCGGATCGTGCGATCGGCGAGCCGGACCTGCTGCCAGCTGATGGTCACGCCGCCGTGCGGGATGCCGGTGAGCAGGCGGGCGAAGCGGGAGTTGACGATCCGGTTCGCGACTTCGCCGAAGGCGGCGAGATCGGCCGGCGTCATCGACCGGTAGTCGGGCTCCTTGCGTACGGAGTAGACCAGGCGGACGCCCAGAGGGGCCCGCTGTGCGGGCGGGGCGAGGGTGGCGGATCTGTTCATCGAGCACCGTCCTTGCGGTTTCGCTACGACTGGTATCGATACCGAAGGTAGCATAACTCGGTAGGGTGGGCTCATGGCTCCCAGCACACGGCCGCCCGGCCGGCCCCGTTCGAGTGTCGACGCGGAGGTGTTCGCGGCGACGCTGGCGACGATCCACGAGCTCGGCTACACCCGGGCCACGGTCGACCGGATCGCGGCGGCGACCGGGATCGCGAAGACGACGATCTACCGGCGGTGGCCGTCCAAGGGCGCGCTCGTGACCGCGTGCCTGGTCGACACCTTCGGCCCGCTGCCCCCGGCCGGCCGCGACCGTGCGCAGGACCTGGCCGCGGCGATCCGCTTCGGGGCGCGCCGGATCGCCGAGCCCGGGGTCGCGGCCGCGTTCGCCGGCGTGTTCACGGACGCGATCGGTGATCCGGAGCTGCGCGAGATCCTGTCCACGCAACTGCAGGACCCTTACCGGAAGGTGCTCATCGAGTCGCTCGGGTTGTCCGAGCAGCGCGTCCTGTTCTTCATCGACGTCGTCATCGGCACGCTGCTGCACCGCATGGGCATGACCGGTGAACCGATGGTCGAGTCGGATGTCGAGGCCCTGATCGTGATGCTCCAACGCGAACTACCGTAGATCTCATGGACGGAACGAATGCCTTGGGCGACTACCTCCGCGCCCGGCGTGAGCAGGTGCTGCCCGAGGACGTCGGCATCCGGAGCATCGGCCTGCGCCGCGTCCCCGGGCTGCGGCGCGAGGAGGTCGCACTGCTCGCGGGCATCAGCTCCGACTACTACCTCCGCCTGGAGCAAGGCCGGGACCGCAACCCGTCGGTGCAGGTCCTCGAGGCGCTCGCCGGCGTACTGCGGCTGGATGCCGACGCCACGGCGTACCTGCTCGGGCTCGCGCAGGAACGCTCCGTCCCGAGACAGCAGCCGCGGGTCGAGCAGGCTCCGGAGAGCATCGTCGAGCTGATCGCCGGGTGGCCGAACAATCCGGCGTACGTGCAGAACAAGTACACCGACGTCCTCGCGGTCAACGCGCTCTGTGCGGCGCTCTCACCGAACTACGCCGTCGGCGTCAACCTGCTGACGGCCGTCCTGCTCGACCCCCGCGAGCAGGACCTGCGCCGGGACTGGGACGAGCTCACCGAGGAAGGCGTCGCCGCGCTGCGCTCCGAGCTCGGCCCGAACGTCGACGACGCGCGGCTGAAAGACCTCGTGGGCGATCTGTCGGTCCGTAGCGAACGGTTCCGGCAGCTGTGGGCGCGCCACGAGGTGCGGCCCCGGCGCGGCCGGCTGAGCAAGCTCACCCATCCGGAGGTCGGCGACCTCGACCTCCGGTCGGACAAGCTGACGATCGGCGGCACCGACAACGTGACGCTGGTCGTCTTCCATGCCGTGCCGGGATCCCGCGACGAGGAGTCGCTCGCCCTGCTCGGCAGCCTGGTGGCCCCTCAGGACGCACCCCGCGTCAGGCCCAGCGAGCATAGGCCCGAATGATCTCCGGGTACGCCCTGAACGCGGTCCCGACATGGTCGACGGCACCCATCGAGTGCACGGTCACGTCGGCACCGCGCGCACGCAGGGAGGTCGCGCACACGTCGGCGTTCGCGGCCACCACGTCGGTGTCCTGCGTCCCGCTGTAGAGGTGGACCGGGACCCGCGGCGTCCAGTCCTGGCAGATCCGGTCGGCCTTCCGCAACGCCTGCAGGTACCTGCCCGTCGGGTGCTGCAGCCGGGCGGCGAACTCCGGGGTGAACAGCTTGTCCGGCGAGTCCGGCAGCCCGGCCGCGACCTCGGCGTCGGAGTGCGTCCCGTCGAACAGGCCCTCGACCGTCGCCGCGTAGGGCGCCTGGAACGCGGTGCGTGGGTCGTCGTACAGCCCGACGGTCCGGTTCCACGCGGTCACGAAGTACGCGAGGTAGTACGTCGCGGTGGGCGGCAGGACCCGACCGTCGAACGCGGCCGGAAGCTCCGTGCCGCGCAGGTCGTACGGCCCGGCGACGGCGCGGATCTCGCCGAGCCGGAACGGTCCGGCCTCGCCGCGGCTCAGCGCGCGGCCGACACCGATCGAGGCCCGGCCGCCCTGCGAGAACCCGGTCACCAGCACATCCCGCTTCAGCGCCACACCGTGCTTGGCGGTGAACGTCCGTGCCGCGAGCAGCAGGTCGGTGGAGGCTGTGGTCTCGGTCTTGGTGTCGACGTACGGATGCAGACCCGGGCCCGAGCCGAGGCCGAGGTAGTCCGGTGCGACGCCGACCAGGCCCTGCCCGGCGAACAGGGCCGCGACGAGGCGGTCGGTCGAGGTGTCGTCGACGGATGCGACGTCGGCCTTGCCCGCCAGGGTGCCGTGCAGGTACTCGACCACGGTGAGGGCCTCGCGCCGGCCGTCCGGCAGCACGACGATGCCGCTGGCCGTCGTCGGGCGGTCGTTGTGGTCGATCGTCCGGTAGATCACGCGGTACGCCGTGACGCCGTACGCCGCCTTCGGTGCATCGGGCAAGTCGGCTGCCGCGGCGTCGAGCTGGGCCGCTGTCAGGTGGGCGATCGGGGTCGCGGAGACAACCGTTCCGCGCAGGCCCAGGACTGAGGACTGGGCCGGCTCGCTCACGGCCGGCGGGCTCACGGCGCCGTAGGCGGACAACGGGAACGTGAGCAGGGCTGCGGTGGCGAGAGTGGCGGCGACGGGTTTCGTCAGGCGTGAAGTCATGCCTCAACCCAACCGTCGCCGGCACGCTCACAGAATGGTGCGAAGTCCCGGGGCCCGGTGGGGTTTTCCCTACCCGAGCAGGCTGGTGTACAGCTCCACGGTGCGTTGCGCGACCGCGTCCCAGCCGAACTGCGAGACCGCACGCTCGCGCCCGGCCTTGCCCATCGCGGCCGCCCGGGCGGGGTCGTCAACCAGCGCGTTGATCCCGTCGGCGAGACCGCGCTCGAAGGTGTCGGTGTCGTGCTCGTCGTACGGCACCAGGATGCCGGTCACGCCGTCGTCGACGACCTCGGGGATGCCGCCGACCGCGCTCGCGACGACCGCGGTCTCGCAGGCCATCGCCTCCAGGTTGACGATGCCGAGCGGCTCGTAGATCGACGGGCAGCAGAACGCCAGCGCGTGCGTCAGCACCTGCCGGACCTCTTCGCGCGGCAGCATCTCGGAGACCACGAACACGCCGTCCCGGGCCAGCCGCAGGTCGTCGATCAGCGCGTCGGTCTCGGCCTTCAGCTCGGCCGTGTCGGCCGCGCCCGCGAGCAGCACGAGCTGCACCGACGGGTCCAGCCGCAGCCCCGCCCGGAGCAGGTGCGGCACGCCCTTCTGCCGGGTGATCCGGCCGACGAACGTCACGTACGGACGGCTCAGGTCGACGCCGAGCCGCTCGAGCACGTGCGTCGACGGATCCGGCCGGTAGAAGTCCGCGTCGATGCCGTTGGAGATCACGTGCACGCGCGCCGGGTCGATCGACGGGTAGCAGTCGAGGACGTCGGTCCGCATCCCGCGGCTGACCGCGACCACGGCGTCGGCGGCCTCGTACGCGGTCCGCTCGGCCCAGCTCGACAGCCGGTAGCCGCCGCCCAGCTGCTCGGCCTTCCACGGCCGGCGCGGCTCCAGCGAGTGCGCGGTCACCACGTGCGGTACGTCGTACAGCAGCTTGGCCCAGTGCCCCGCCATGTTCGCGTACCAGGTGTGCGAGTGCACGAGCTGCGAGCCGCCGACCGCGGCGGTCATCGTCAGGTCGGTGGACAGGATCCGCAGCGCGGCGTTCGCGTTCGGGATCCGCGGGTCGTCCTCGGAGTGTGCGGTCGCGCCCTGCCGGGGCTCGCCCATGCAGTGCACGTCGACGTCGATCAGCCGGTGCAGCTCGCGGACCAGGAAGTCCACATGCACCCCCGCCCCGCCGTACACGTCCGGAGGAAACTCACGCGTCAGAATGGCGACCTTCATACCGCCCGACGATAGGACATCAAACGACGTGTGTCGGCACCCAGAAGCGCAGCTTTCCGTGTCGTTCGTCTTCCAGTTCGCCGCCGGCTGCCTCGATCACCTTGCGCGACGCGGTGTTGTCCAGGTCGCACGTCACCAGGGCCGGGTCGATGCCGAGCCCGGCGGCGATCGGCAGCGACTGGACGAGCATCTGGGTCGCGTACCCGTTCCGGCGGGCCGACGGGCGGACGAAGTACCCGATGTGCCCGCCGACCTCGGTCAGCGCCGGCGTCAGCTCGTGCCGGATCGAGAGCCGGCCGAGGAACTCGACGCCGTCGACGAACCACAGCACGGTCTGGTGCACGAACCCGGCCGGCAGCACCGTCGCCGGCTCGGCCTCGCTCCTGATCGCCTCGACCAGCCGGTGGAACTCGCCCGGGTCGGCGGCCTGCTCCCGGGTCCACTCGGTGTCGTCGGCGAGTGACCGGGTGCCCATCCAGCGCTCATGATCCGGACCGAGCTCGTCCCAGGCCGCGAGAAACGAACGGTGAACGGCGACGGACGGAACGATGAGGATCGGCATCCTCACAGTGTCGCGACACGAGCAACCGCTTATGCAAGAGGGCTCCCGGCGTTAAGGTGCGGACATGGCAAAGGCGCCCAGAGTTCTCGGAATCGTGCTGGCCGGTGGCGAGGGGAAGCGGTTGATGCCGCTGACGGCGGACCGGGCCAAACCGGCCGTGCCGTTCGGCGGCAGTTATCGCCTGATCGACTTCGTACTGTCGAATTTGGTCAACGCCGGTTATCGAAATCTCTGTGTGCTGACGCAGTACAAATCGCATTCGCTCGACCGGCACGTCACGCTGACCTGGCGGATGTCGACGTTCCTCGGCAACTACGTGACGTGCGTCCCGGCGCAGCAGCGGCTCGGCCCGCAGTGGTACCAGGGCAGCGCGGACGCGATCTACCAGTCGATGAACCTGATCAACGACGCGGACCCGGAGTACATCGTGGTCTTCGGCGCCGACCACGTGTACCGGATGGACGCCTCGCAGATGGTCGCCGCGCACATCGAGCGCGGCAACGGCGTCACCGTGGCCGGCATCCGGGTGCCGCGCGTCGAGGCGACCGAGTTCGGCGTCATCAAGACCGGCGCCGACGGCCAGGTGATCGAGGAGTTCCTGGAGAAGCCGGCCGACCCGCCCGGGCTGCCGGACTCCCCGGACGAGACGTTCGCGTCGATGGGCAACTACGTGTTCACCCGCGACGTGCTGGTCGAGGCACTGCGCAAGGACGCTGCGAACCCGGCGTCGCGGCACGACATGGGCGGTGACATCGTCCCGATGCTCGTTGCCGAGGGCAAGGCGGGCGTCTACGACTTCAAGGACAATGACGTACCGGGCGCCCTGGACCGGGACCGCTCGTACTGGCGGGACGTGGGGTCGCTGGACTCCTACCACGAGGCGCACATGGACCTGGTGTCGATCCAGCCGGTGTTCAACCTGTACAACCACGACTGGCCGATCTTCACCTCGCACCCGCAGCTGCCGGGCGCGAAGTTCACCGACGACGCGACGGTCGGCGAGTCGATCGTCTGCCAGGGCTCGATCGTGTCCGGCGCGCACGTGGACCACTCGGTCCTCGGGTCGAACGTGATTGTCAGCGCCGGCGCCGACATCCAGCGCTCGGTGATCATGGACAACTGCCGGATCGGCAAGAACGTCGTGCTGAAGAACGTGATCCTGGACAAGAACGTCGTCGTCCCGGACGGCACCGAGATCGGCGTCGACCAGGACTACGACCGGGAACGCGGCTTCACCGTCTCCAAGGGCGGCGTCACGGTGCTCGGCAAGGGACAGGTGATCGAGCCGCCGAAGGCCGCGATGTCCGACCAGGCCGGCGCTGACGAGGTCACCGAGGCGTGAGCACGCAAGCCGAGGCGCTGCAGCTCGATGCCGCGGATCCCGGGCACCGGGAGCTGTTCGACGTACCGCCGGCGCAGGGCGGCGACCACCCCGAGGTGGCGTATTTCGCCGGCAACTCGCTGGGGCTCCGGCCGAAGGCGACCCGGGCCGAGCTGCTCCAGGACCTGGACTCGTGGGCCGCACTCGGCGTCGAAGGACATCTCGACGCCGAGCGGCCCTGGTTGCCGTACCACGAGCTGCTGACCGGTCCCGCGGCGCGGCTGGTCGGCGCGTTGCCGAGCGAGACGGTCGTGATGAACACGCTGACCGTCAACCTGCACCTGTTGATGGTGTCGTTCTACCGGCCGACGCGGTCGCGGCACCGGATCGTGATCGAGGACTCGGCGTTTCCTTCGGACAGCTACGCCGTCCGGTCGCAGGTCCGCTTCCACGGGTACGACCCGGAGGACGCGGTCGTCCGGTTGCGCCCGCGGCCGGGGGAGAACAGCCTGCGGACGGCGGACGTCGTCGAGCAGCTCGGCGGCGACGTGGCGCTCGTCCTCCTCGGCGGGGTGAACTACCTGACCGGCGAGCTGATGGACATCCCGACGATCACCAAGGCCGGTCACGTGGCCGGCGCGGTCGTCGGGTGGGACCTCGCGCACGCGGCCGGCAACGTGCCGCTGGCGTTGCACGACTGGAACGTGGACTTCGCGGCGTGGTGCTCGTACAAGTACCTGAACTCCGGTCCGGGCGCGATCGCCGGTGCGTTCGTGCACGAACGGCATCTCGGCGGGGACCTGCCGCGCTTCGAGGGCTGGTGGAGCACGGAGGCGAAGACGCGGTTCGAGATGACGCCCGAGTCCCGGCCGCCGGCGAGCGCGGACGCGTGGCAGGTGTCCAACCCGCCGATCCTCTCGATGAGCCCGGTGCGGACCTCGCTGGAGATCTTCGACCGGATCGGCATCGACGTCCTGCGGGAGCGGAGCGTGCGGCTGACGGCGTACCTTTCGGAGCTGCTCGCTGGTTTCGACGTCATCACCCCGAGCGACCCGGCGCGGCGCGGGGCGCAGCTGTCGTTGCGGGTCCGCGGCGGCGCGGGGGAGCTGTCGCGACGGTTGCGCTTCGAGTACGGCGTGATCGCGGACTCCCGGGAGCCCGACGTACTGCGGCTCGCGCCGGTGCCGCTGTACTCGACATACCACGACTGCTGGCGGGCCGCGTCGGCGCTGGCCGGGGTGATGGCATGAAGGTCGCGATCGTCGGCGCCGGCCTGACCGGCTCGCTGCTCGCGTGTTTCCTGGCCCGGCGCGGGTTGTCCGTGACGCTGTACGAGCGTCGCCCGGATCCGCGGGTCGCCCAGGTCGAGCGGGGCAGGTCGATCAACCTGGCCATCTCCGAACGCGGACTGGACGCGCTGCGGCGGATCGGCCTGGTCGACCAGGTGATGGCGGACGCGCTGCCGATGAAGGGCCGGATGATCCATCCGGTCGCGGGACCGCTGGACTTCCAGGCGTACTCGGCGTCGGGGGACCGGGCGATCAACTCGATCAGCCGGGGCGCGCTGAACAACGCCTTGCTGTCGGCCGCGGCGGCCGCCGACGGCGTGACGGTCGAATTCGAGCACCGGCTGGTGGAGCTCGATTCGGCGGCCGGGCAGCTGGTGTTCGCGACCCCGTCCGGGAAGGTGTCGGTGCGGGCCGACGTGGTGCTCGGCGCCGACGGCGCGGGGTCCGCGGTCCGCGAGCAACTGCTTGCCGAGGGCATCGTCGCGGAGGACGTGGACTTCCTCGACTACGGGTACAAGGAGCTGTCGATCCCGGCCGACGACGGCGAGTTCGCGCTGGATCCCGGCGCCCTGCACATCTGGCCGCGCGGTACGTCGATGATGATCGCGCTGCCCAACCCGGACCGCTCGTTCACCTGCACGCTGTTCTGGCCGGCCGGATCGTTCGACGCCCTGACCACGGCGGACGCGATCTCGGCGCACTTCCGCGAGCACTATCCCGATCTGTTGCCGCTGGCCCCTGATCTGGTCGACGACTACCTGAACAACCCGGTCGGCGTGCTGGGGACCGTGCACACGCTGCCGTGGCAGGCGCACGGACGGACGGCGCTGCTCGGCGACGCGGCGCACGCGATCGTCCCGTTTTACGGCCAGGGCGCGAACTGCGCATTCGAGGACGTGGTCGAGCTGGACCGCTGTCTCGACGACACCGGCGGCTCGTGGGCGCGGGCCCTGCCGCTGTTCGAGACGCGCCGGCGGGAGAACACCGAGGCGATCGCGGAGATGGCACTGGCCAACTTCGTCGAGATGCGCGACAAGGTCGCCAGCCCGGTCTTCCGGCTGCAGAAACAGGTGGAGCATGCCCTGGAACGCCTGCTCCCGGGCCGTTACGTCTCCCGCTACGAGCTGGTCTCCTTCTCCACCACGCCGTACGCCGAGGTCCAACGCCGCGTCCGCCGCCAGCAGCAGGTGCTGGGCGCGGCGGCGGTCGCCGTTGCCGGAGCCCTCCTCACCCTCGCCCGCCGAAGGCTCCGCAGATGACCGCGCGAACTCCCGCGCCGCCTCCGCCGCTCCGCGCGCGAGGGGATAACCCTGCGACTGTCACCGCCCGGGGAGGTGGGATCGGATGAGCTTGTGGTCGCCTGAGTTGTTGACTGGGCAGCCCGCGACGGTTGGATTGTTGCGACACTTTGTCGGCGGATCGTTCGTGGAGAGTGCCTCGCGGTTCGCGAAGGTTTCGCCGGTGACGGGGGAGCAGATATTTGATGTCTGTGAGGCCGATGAGGCGACTGTCGATGCGGCTGTGGGGGCGGCTCGTGCTGCGCTGAAAGGCCCGTGGGGGCGGATGAGCGAGCAGGAGCGCGCCGTCGTCCTACGCCGGGTCGCGGACGGGCTCGAGCGGCGCTTCGAGGACCTGGTGGCGGCCGAGGTCGGCGACACCGGGAAGTCGATCAGCCAGGCGCGCACGCTGGACATCCCGCGCGGCGCGGCGAACTTCCGCGCGTTCGCCGACTTCGCGACGACGCTGCCGACCGAGTCGTACGCGACGACGCTGCCCGACGGGCGACGGGCGCTGAACTACGCCGTCCGCAAACCGGTCGGTGTGGTCGCCATCGTCGTCCCGTGGAACCTGCCGCTGCTGCTGCTCACCTGGAAGGTCGCCCCGGCTCTCGCCTGCGGCAACGCCGTCGTGGTGAAGCCGTCCGAGGAGACGCCCGCGTCGGCGACCGTGCTCGCGGAGGTGATGGCGGAGGCCGGCGTACCGGACGGTGTCTTCAACCTGGTGCACGGCTTCGGCCCGTCGTCGGCGGGGGAGTACCTGACCCGGCACCCGGGCGTGGACGCGATCACGTTCACCGGCGAGTCCGCCACCGGTACGGCGATCGCGAAGGTCGCGGCGGACCGAGTCAAGGCGGTCTCGTTCGAGCTCGGCGGCAAGAACGCCGGCCTGGTCTTCGCCGACGCCTCGCTCGACGACGCCGTCGAAGGCTCGGTCCGCTCGACCTTCACCAACGGTGGCCAGGTCTGCCTCTGCACCGAACGCCTCTATGTGCAGCGACCGGTGTTCGACGAGTTCTGTACGCGCCTGGCCGCGCGCGCCGCCGAGCTCACGTACGGCTGGCCCGCCGACGAGGCCACCACGAACATGCCGCTGATCTCGAAACAACACCGCGACAAGGTCCTGTCGTACTACGACCTCGCTCGGGCCGAAGGCGCCGAGGTGTTGACCGGCGGCGGCGTACCCACCTTCGGGGATGCCCGCGACGGCGGCTGCTACATCCAGCCGACCGTGGTCACCGGTCTGCCCGAAGACGCTCGGACGAATCGCGAAGAGATCTTCGGCCCGATCTGTCATGTCGCGCCGTTCGACACCGAAGAGGAAGCCTTCGCCCTCGCCAACGACAGCGACTACGGGCTCGCCGCGACCGTCTGGACCCGCGACGTCGGCCGGGCCCACCGTGCCGGCGCCGCTCTCGACGTCGGTCTGTGCTGGGTGAACACCTGGTTCCTCCGCGACCTGCGCACGCCCTTCGGCGGAGTGAAGCTGTCCGGCGTCGGCCGCGAGGGTGGGCGGCATTCGGTGGACTTCTACACCGAAACGACGAACGTCTGCGTGGAGCTGTCATGACCGTCGTGCCCGGGAAGGCCACGCCGCGCGGCCGGTTCCCGCATGTGAAGGTCAGCGGCGGCTTCGCCTTCGTCTCGGGGACGTCGAGCCGGCGGCCGGACAACTCGATCGCCGGGGCCTCGGTGGACTCGATGGGCACGGTGTCGCTGGACATCCGGGTGCAGACCCGGGCGGTGCTGGAGAACATCCGGGACATCCTGGCGGCGGTGGGCGCGGGACTCGAGGATCTCGTCAGCGTCACGACGTACCTGGTGTCGATGAACGACTTCGGGGGGTACAACGAGGTGTACGCCGAATTCTTCGACGAGTCCGGGCCGGCCCGGACGACCGTCGCAGTGCATCAGCTGCCGCATCCCCAGCTGCTGATCGAAATCCAGGCCGTAGCGGCGATCCCGCACGAGGAGGAGTGAGTGATGGTCAACCTGGAGTCGACGAACTTCCCGCAGTGGATCGAGGAGAACAAGCACCTGCTGAAGCCGCCGGTCGGCAACAAGCAGATGTTCCCGACCGGGGACGACTTCATCACGATGGTGGTCGGCGGCCCGAACCAGCGCACCGACTTCCACGTCGACCCGTACGAGGAGTTCTTCTACCAGATCTCCGGCGAGCTCAAGGTCAACGTGATGACCGACGACGGCCCGGCGACCGTCGCGGTGAACGCCGGCGAGATGTGGGTGCTGCCACGGAACATGCCGCACTCGCCGCAGCGCGGCCCGAACTCGATCGGCCTGGTGATCGAGCGCGTCCGGGAGCCCGGCGTGCTGGAGAAGTTCCGCTGGTACTGCGCGAGCTGCAACGGGATCGTCCACGAGGTCGAGCTCCAGGTCAGTGATATCGTCGCCGACCTGCCGCCGGTCTTCAAAGCGTTCTACGACAGCGAGGAAGCCCGCACCTGCCCGAACTGCGGCACGGTGCACCCGGGTAAATGACCGTCGACGTCCACACCCACCTGGTACCGCACGGCTGGCCGGACCTCGCGGCGGCGTGCGGTGGGGACGGGTGGCCGTGGCTGCGGATCGACTCCGAGCGGGCCGCGATGATCATGGTCGGCTCGACGGAGTTCCGCCCGATCGGCCCGCAGGCCTGGGATCCGGCCGTCCGGCGCGCCGATATGGATGCCGACGGCATCGATCTGCAGGTGGTGTCGCCGACCCCGGTGTTCTTCGGGTACGAGCGTCCCGCGGCGCAGGCCGTGAAGCTGGCCGAGATCTTCAACGACCTCACTCTGCAGACGCTGGCCGGCGACGACCGGTTCGTGCCGTTCTGCCAGGTGCCGCTGCAGGATCCGGACCTGGCGTGCGCCGAGCTGGACCGGTGCCGCGCGGCCGGCCATGTGGGGGTGGAGATCGGCAACCACGTCGGCGACAAGGACCTGGACGACGCCGGGATCGTTGCCTTCCTCAACCATTGCGCCGCGACCGGTACGCCGGTGCTGGTGCACCCGTGGGACATGCCGGGCGGCCCGCGGCTGGATCGCTGGATGGCGCGCTGGCTGACCGGGATGCCCGCCGAGACCCATCTGTCGTTGCTGGCGATGATCCTCGGCGGCGCGTTCGACCGGTTGCCGCCGTCGCTGCGGATCTGTTTCGCCCACGGCGGCGGGAGTTTCGCGTTCTGGCTGGGGCGGCTCGAGAACGCCTGGCACCGGCGCGGCGACATCGTCCGTGGTTGCTCCGAGCATCCACCGTCGGCGTACCTGGACCGGATCCTGGTCGACACGGTCGTGTTCGAATCAGCGCCTTTGCGGCTCCTTGTCGATACCTTGGGGGAAGACCGCGTTCTGGTCGGCAGTGACTATCCCTATCCACTGGGTGAGCGGCCGGTCGGGGAGGTGGTACGGAAGGCCGGCTTCCTGACCGCGGAGCAGCAGCACAAGTTGCTGACGTCGAACGCCCTGCGTTATCTCGGGAGGTCTGAATGAGTGAGGACCGATCGGTACTGTCGCGCAAGGCGCCGGAACCGGACCAGGAACTGCGATACGGCGCCCACGCGGACCAGGTGATCGACTACTGGCCCGCGAAGGAGTACCGGCCGCTGATCGTCTTCCTGCACGGCGGCTTCTGGCGGCCGGAGTACGACCGGGTGCACGCCCGCTCACTGGGCGCGGCACTGTCCGACCTCGGCTGGCCGGTCCTCTCCGTCGAGTACCGCCGCGAGCCCGGCAAGCCGGACACCACCACCGCCGACATCCGTACGGCGCTGGAGGCGCTACCCGACCTCGTGGACGTTCACGCGGGCTACGTGCTGATGGGCCACTCCGCAGGCGGCCAGCTGGCGCTGTGGGCCGCCTCCACCCTCAACCCGGTCCGGCTACGCGCTGTCCTCGCCCTCGCCCCGGTGGCTGACCTGTTGATGGCCGACCAGCGCATGATCGGCGACAGCGCCGTCCAGGCCTTCATCGGCGGCGGCGTCCGCAACGACCTGGACCCGGTCCACCTCCCGGCCTCCATAGCCCCCGTCACCCTCATCCACGGCGCGAACGACACCGTCGTCCCCATCGCCGTCACCGAGTCCTACTTCGCCGCCCACCCGACAGCCCACCTCCACCGCGTCCCCCACTGCGGCCACTACGAACTGATAGACCCCCAGTCCGACCCCTGGCACGACGTAACCACCGAACTAACCCGCCTGACGAGCTGACAGTCATTCCTGATCGGGGATGCGTCGCCAGACTGCGCCGCGCCCCGTTCCCTCGGGACTGACCTTCAGCTCGTTCTTGAGCTCGTCCAGGACGAGCCGGATGGTCTGATCGCTGATTCCTGGCAGGGCCGTCCGGACGTCTGCCAAGCGGAAGACCGGGGCCGCATGCTTCAGCACGTGTGCTCGAACCCGATCCTGCTTCGTTCCTCCACTCCGGTCCGCGGCCGCCCGGCGGGCGAAGATCTGGTACGTCGACGCCAGGACGTCCACGAAGTACGACAACCACGGCCAGGGATCCGCCCTGTCGTCGTGCCAGTCATCGGTCGAACGCAGAAGGGCTGCGTAGTACTCGTCGGCAGAGTCGGCGATGAGCTGTTCGAGAGAGACCCACCGGCAGACCTCGTAGCCGCCGTCGATCAGCAGAGCGTTCGTCAGCGCACGGGCGACTCGGCCGTTCCCGTCAGCAAACGGATGGATGACGAGCAGGTCCAGGACGAACAGACCGACAAGGAGGACCGGATGGTGCCTGCCGTCAGCTTGCGCTTCCCGGTACCGGCTGATGAGGTCGGTCAGACAGTCCGCGGTCCGTGCTGCTGGGACAGGCACGAACCTGACCGTCGTACTGCCGTCTGGTGAACGATCGACGACTAGGTTGTCGTCCGTCTTCAGCTGTCCTCCTGGGTATGCCGTCTCGGACCAGAGCAGGCGGTGAAGGTGCAGCAGGAGACCGATGTTGAGCGGATGCCAGTCTTCCTGGAACAGGTAGTCGAGTGCTTTGCGATAGCCCGCCAGCTCCTGCTCGCTCCGGTTCCGGAGGACGCCGGCCTTGCCTTCGATGATGCGCTCGGCCCGCGCGGCATCGGGTACTACGACACCTTCGATGGCCGACGACGCGGTGATGCTCTGGATACGCGCGCGATTGGCGAGCTCGGTCAACAGAGCCGGCAACTGGTGCCGGTACAGCGCCTCACTGCCTCGTCCGGTGTCGATCGACCGGAGCCGCATGACGATGTCGGCCGGGACTCGGCCGATCAAGCGATCGAGATCTGCGAACGAGCGCACCGAACCCTCCAATAAACCAACAAACATCATAATTGGAGTTCATCTTAGTATGTTTGTTGGTTTTGTTGGTGGGTTTCTTCGCGGATTCCGTCGCTGTAAGTGGCGCCGTGCTTAACAGTCAGTTACTGCTACTTCAGGCGCTTGGCGGCGGTGAGGAGGCCGTCGGAGGTGGGGAGGAGGGCGGAGACCAGGTTGTCGTCGTCGCGGACGGCGCGGATCAGGTCTCGGAGGGCCATCGTGTCGGGGTCGCGGTGGGCGGGGTCGGCGACGCGGCCGCCGGTGAGGATGCCGGCGAAGGCGACGATGCCGCCGGGGCGGAGCAGCCGGAGCGCCTCGTGCAGGTACGCCGTGTTCTCGCGCCGGTCCGCGTCGCAGAAGACCAGGTCGTAGTGACCGTCGGTGAGCCGGGTGACGACGTCCAGCCCGGCGCCGGCGATCAGGCGGAACCGGTTCGACGCGACGCCCGCGTCCAGGAACGTCTTGCGCGCCAGCCGCTGGTTCTCCGCGTCCATGTCGACCGTGGTGAGGGTGCCGTCGGGCCGCATCCCGCGCAGCAGCGCGAGCCCGGAGACGCCGGTCCCGGTGCCGATCTCGACGACCGCCTTCGCGCCCACGCCCGCGGCGAGCAGGCTCAGCGCGGCGGCCGCACCCGGGCCGATCGGGGCGACACCGCTGTCCGCGGCGCTCGCCCGCGCACCGGTGACGACCTCGTCCTCACCGGTGTAGTCCTCGGCGTACGCCCAGGACGTCGGGTCGATGCCGGTGGCGATGGCGTCCTCCCAGTGGTCAGCGAAGTGATGTGCGGCTGCGGTACCCATGCTGAACCGAAGCCTAGCGGTTGGAGGTCCGCTTTCCGTGACGCACGCGCGGAGGCTGCGCAGTCTTGCTCATAACAACCTTGCCCTGATCAGATATGATCGTCTCAACGAGACGCGACTCACCTGGTGAGGGAGGTGTGGAGTGAGATCAGGCGCGGATGACGTCGATACCGGCTTCCTTGAAGACGGCGAGCTGGGTCTCGTCGGCCTGGGCGTCGGTGACGAGGGTGTCGATCTCGCTCAGCTCGCAGATCCGGGCGAAGGCGCGCTGCCCGAGCTTGGAGGAGTCGGCGACCACGACCACCTTCGCGGCCCGGCTGACGATCAGCTGGTTGATGTTCGCCTCGCCCTCGTGGTGGGCGGTGGCGCCGGTCTCGTCGATCCCGTCGACGCCGATGAAGGCGATGTCCAGCGACAGGTCCGACAGGATCCGGTGCGACAGCGGACCGATCATCTCGTAGGACTGCGGCCGCGCCACGCCGCCGGTCAGCACCATCTTCACGTGCGGCCGGACGATCAGCTCGTTGGCGATGTTCAGCGCGTTCGTGACCAGCGTGAAGGCCGGCTCGCCGTGCTCCGCGGACAGCTCCGGCCGGGTGGCCAGCGTCCGCGCCACCTCGGAGATCGTGGTGCCGCCGTTCATGCCGATCACCATGCCGCGCCGGACCAGCGTGGCCGCGGCCTGCGCGATCCGCTGCTTCTCGGACGCGAAACGCGCAGTCTTGTAGCGCAGCGGCAGGTCGTACGACACCGCGTTGGCGACCGCGCCGCCGCGGGTCCGGGTGAGGAGCTGCTGCTTGCCGAGATGGTCCAGGTCACGCCTGATCGTGGCCGCGGACACGTGCAACTGCTCGGCGAGCTCGTCGACGTCGATGGCGCCCTTCTCGGCGAGCGACTCGAGCAAGGTGTTGAGGCGTTCATAACGCTTCACCCGGGGCTCCTCCTTCACACAATCGGTCAGCCGGATGGCGGCTGGTTGGCACCATTCGATCACGTTCGAGCAGTTTCGACCATGACAAGTGCGGAGACGACATGACCCAGACGCCTTTTGTGAGCACTGAGATCGCCAGTCAACCAGACCTCTGGCGACAGGTCTCGGACGGTTTCGCGCAGTACGGCGGTGCGCTTCCGAAGGCCGGCCAGCGCGTCGCGGCCGTCGGGTGCGGCACGTCCTGGTTCATGGCGATGGCCT
Organism: Kribbella sp. NPDC004138; assembly: GCF_053603655.1. Taxonomy (NCBI): domain Bacteria; kingdom Bacillati; phylum Actinomycetota; class Actinomycetes; order Propionibacteriales; family Kribbellaceae; genus Kribbella; species Kribbella sp. NPDC004138. The sequence goes on along the minus strand of NZ_JBSGFZ010000025.1, from coordinate 117,232 downwards.
ACGCCGCGCTCCGCGAGGACCTCGGCCAGGGGGAGACCGACGCGTTCGCCGGCTCGGAGTTCCCGGCCGGCCGGTCGTACGACGCGATCGTGGTGATCAGCCGCTCCGGGACGACGACCGAGGTGCTCGACCTGATCCGGGCCACCGACCTGCCGACCGTGGCGATCACCGCGACCCCGGGCTCGCCGATCTTCGACCTGGCCGACCGGACCATCCTGCTGGACTTCGCCGACGAGCAGTCCGTCGTACAGACCCGGTTCGCGACCACGACGCTGGCGCTGCTGCGCGCGTCGCTCGGTGAGGACCTGTCGAAGGCCGCTGCGGACGCTCAGACCGCACTGACCGTCGATGTCGACGACCTGGCCAAGCTCGAGCAGGTCACGTACGTCGGCACGCGCTGGACCGTCGGCTTGGCGCACGAGGCGGCGCTCAAGCAGCGTGAGGCCGCGTCGGCGTGGACCGAGGCCTACCCGGCGATGGACTACCGGCACGGTCCGATCGCCATCGCCCAGCCCGGCCGCGGTGTCTGGATCTTCGGCGAGGCGCCGGCTGGTTTGCTGGACGACGTCGCTGCCACCGGCGCGACGGTCGTGCACCACCGCGACCTGGACCCGATGGCGTCCCTCGTCGTCGCTCAGCGCGTCGCGGTCGCCAAGTCCCTGGCCCTCGGCCTCAACCCGGACCAGCCGCGCAGCCTGTCCCGCTCGGTCATCCTCGGCTGACCGCAGCGGTCATGGGTGCGTCGAGCGTCCATCCCAAGGCGCTGTAGAGCGCCCGTCCGTCCTCCGTTGCCACCAGTACGCCGGCCGTCGCGCCGGCGTACTGCGCAGCGCTCGCCAAGGCGGTCATGACGCTGCGGCCAAGTCCACGCCGGCGATGCTCCGGTGACGTCTCGATCTGGTCGAACACGGCGGCGTCTCCAGCGAGCGCCGCCTTTCCGCGCGCGGCGACCGAGCCGTCAGCAGCCGTCATGGTCACATCGAGGATGGCGCCGCGCTGCGTGTGCGTCAGCTCGTACGACGGCGGGGCCACGGCCGGCGCGGCGCTCAGCCGGGTTGTCATGAGGTACTCCCGCGGCTGCACCTCCCAGCGAGCATGCAGGGCGACCTCGCCGCGGATCTTGAGCCAGGTGTCAGGACTGCGCAGCCCGTCGACCAACCCAGCGTCGTACGCGTGCAACACGTAGCGGACCGCGTGGCCAGGGAGGCCGACGTCGACGCGGTAGCCACTTGGCAGCCGCACTGGCGCCGGGGTGTTGCGGGAGATGGTCCAGCCATGGACCCAGGCGTCAAGCATGCGCAGGAACCTTCGCGTTGAGGGCGGACAGACGACCGATGCCTGCGGCGACCAGGAGCCCGCCGCCTACGACCAGCAGGGTTGCCCTGGCACCGAGGCTCGGTACGAGCAGGCCGGCGGTGGCCTGGCCCAGCGCAGAGGCGCCGACGCGCAGGCTGGCCGCCGTGGTGCTGACCCGGCCCTGCAGGGACTCCGGGCTGTACCGCTGCCGCGCGGCGAACATCGCGGGCAACGTGGGACCTTCGAGGAGCCCGGCAAGAAGCGCGAGCACGAGCAGTACGGCGAGCGACGGCGCGAGCGGCCACGTGATGAGAGCCAGGCCGTAAGCGCTGACGGACAGCACCACGACGTACTCCGGTGGCCAGCGCGACTGCAGCCGGCCGAGGAGGAGGGCTGTGGTGACGCTGCCGAGCTCGACCGCTGTCCACAGGTAGCCGGCCGCGGACTCCGGCCGGCCGAGCTCCACCATGCGCAGGGGCAGTGCGATCAGCAGCATGCCGGTGAAGCCCATGAGCAGGGTCGTCGTGATCGTCGAGGCACGCAGGCGCGGGGTGTGTGCGAGGTGGCGGAGACCTCCGACGACAGACACCAGGAACGGCTCGCCGCCGGCCCCGCTCGGTGGCAGGGCGGGCAGCCGGCCGATCGCGACGATGCTGAGTCCGGCGGCGACGACGATCACCACGACGGCCGCGTCGACCGAGACCGCGGCGGTGATCGTGGCCGCGGTGGCCGGTCCGGCGATCGCGGCAGCGCTGAAGCTCACCGACTCGAACGAATTGGCGCGGGCCAGGCGATCCGGACGGAACAGGCTGGGCAGCATGCTCGTGAATCCGCCGCTCACCATCGGCAGCGTGGCGCCGGCGACCGCTGCGAGGGCCGGCGCGATCCAGTGCGGGCTGTTCCCGACGACCAGCAACAGCGCGATCATGACGGCGGCCAGCGTTGCCTGGTTGGCTGCGAGTGCGCTCCGGCGGTGCGGCGTCCGGTCCAGCCAGGCGCCGAGCAGCGGGCCGGTGACAATCGCCGGGAGGGCGTACGCCGCGCCGGTGAGGCCGGCGAGTGCGGGACTGCCGGTGCGGTCCAGCACGAGGAGGACGAGCGTGAAGGCGACCATCTCGTCGGCGAGCCGGGCGAGGGTCGCGGCCAGGTAGTAGCTGAACACGCCGCGGTCCCTCCTGTTACGTGAAGATCAGTGTTACGCGTTACGTTAGCAAATACGTTACGACGAGGAGAAGCCGTGGACATTCCGGCCCCCGACCGCTTGGTGCGGCTCGCGGTCGACCTGGTGAACACCCGCACGCTCTCGCCGGAGCGCCTGACGTCGCCGGCCGCGGTGCGCGAGTTCCTCCTCGAGCACGGCGAGTCCGGCCCGATCACGCTCGACGACGCGGATCTGGTGGCGGTCCGGGCTGTCCGGGAGCGGATCCGGCCGGTGTTCCACGCCGATCCCGCGACGGCGGCCCGGGTGCTCAACGAGTTGCTGGAGGAGTACGCCGTACGCCCGTATCTGTCCGATCACGACGGATCGCCGTGGCACCTGCATGTGGCCAAACCCGGGGCCACGTGGGCGGAGTGGCTGGCCGCGACGACCGCTCTCGGGCTGGCGAGCTTCGTCGCCGGGCACGGTTTCAAGGCGCTCGCGGTCTGCGCGGCGGCCGACTGTGAGCAGGTCTTCGCCAACGCTGCGGAGAAGCGGCCGCGCCGGTTCTGCACGCCGCGGTGCTCGAGCCGCACGCGCGTGGCGTCGTACCGGGCCCGCCAGAGCTGACTTCCAAGCTGAGCGAAACCAGTTTCGCCTGAGGTCTGGTGTTTGCGAAAGCGCTTGCGCTACTCTGCGGAACGGTCGGCTTGCCGATCGCCATCCCCGCAGAGGAGTTCCGATGAACAGGTTTGCCATCCGTTGTGCTGCAGGGCTTTCCGTGCCGTTCCTGCTCGTGGCCTGCTCCAGCGCGCCGTCGTCCGGCGGCGGTTCCAGTTCCCCGGGGCAGGTGACGCTCACGGTCGGTGACCGCCCGAGCAGTTCCGATCCCGCCAACCGGGCGTCCTTCGACAAGAAGGTCGCCGACTTCCAGCAGGCCAACCCGGACATCAAGCTGAACCCGGTGGAGACCATCTGGGACGCGACCACGTTCCAGGCGCAGGCGGCCGGCGGGCAGCTGCCGGACGTGCTCAACGTGCCGTTCACCGAGCCGCAGGGCCTGATCGCCCGCAAGCAGGTCGCCGACCTGACCAAGGTGCTCAAGGACGACGGCCTGCTGGACGAGCTGAACCCGAACGTGCTCAAGATCGGCCAGGACCAGTCCGGCAACGTGTACGCCGTGCCGACGGCCGCCTACTCGGTCGGTCTGGTCTACAACCGCGAGCTGTTCACGAAGGCCGGGCTGGACCCGAACAAGCCGCCGGCCACCTGGGACGAGCTGCGGGCGGACGCCAAGCGGATCGCACAGAAGACCGGGCAGGCCGGCTACGCGCAGATGACCACGAACAACACCGGCGGCTGGATGTTCACCACCCAGACGTACGCGTTCGGCGGCTCGATCGAGAACGAGGACGGCAGCAAGGCGGCGTTCGACGACGCGCCGTCGAAGGCCGCGCTGCAGTTGCTGCACGACATGAAGTGGACGGACAAGTCGATGGGCCAGGCCGTGCTCTACGACATCGACGGCATCTCCAAGGCGTTCGCGGCCGGCAAGATCGGCATGTTCATGTCGGCGCCGGACGCCTACCGCACGCTGGTCCAGACGAACGGCCTGAAGGCGTCGGCGTTCGGCATCGGCCCGATGCCGCAGCAGGGCGGCGACCACGGCACGCTCAGCGGCGGCAGCGTACAGATCGTCAGCCCGAACGCGACGGACGCAGAGAAGGCGGCGGCGATCAAGTGGATCAAGTTCGCGTACCTGAACAAGTACGTGAACCAGGACGCGGCCGTGACGAGCGCCAAGAACGGCGTGGCGGCGAAGCTGCCGGTCGGCACTCCGGGTCTTCCGGTGGTCAACGCGGACCAGTGGTCGACGTACCAGTCCTGGATCAAGCCGTACGTCAACGTGCCGCTGGAGAACTTCGCGCCGTACACGAAGGTGGCGGCCGATCAGAAGATCATCCCTGAGCCGCCGGTGAAGGCTCAGGAGGTGTACGCCGCGCTCGATCCGGTCGTGCAGACCGTGCTGGGGAACGCGAAGGCCGACATCCCGGCCCTGCTGACCAAGGCGGCCGGCACGGTGAACGCCAAGCTCGGGCGCTGAGTTGCTTCGCCGCCTGCGCAACGGGGTGCCGGCAGTGCTGTTCGCGCTGCCGGTGCTCCTGGTCTTCCTGGTGTTCTCCTGGGGCCCGATCGTCAAGGGCCTGGTGATGAGCGTCCAGCAGACCAATCTCGTCGACCCGGTGAAGTGGGTCGGGCTGGAGAACTTCCGGTACGTGCTGACCGACCCCGCGGTCGGGCAGGCGTCCCTCAACACGCTCTGGTTCACCCTGCTGGCGTTGCTGTTCGGCTTCCCGGTCCCGGTGCTGCTGGCGATGTTCCTGTCCGAGCTGCGCGGCCGGTCCTGGCTCTACACGACGCTGGCCTACCTGCCGGTGATCACGCCGCCGGTGGTCGCCATCCTGCTCTGGCGGTTCTTCTACGACCCGTCGCCCAACGGGATGTTCAACTCGATCCTCGGCGCTGTCGGACTCGGACCGTTCCTCTGGCTGGACAGCCCGGGCTCGGCGATGCCGTCGATCGTGCTGGAAGCGACTTGGGCCGGTGCCGGTAACGCGGTGATCATCTACCTGGCAGCACTGACCTCTGTGCGCACGGACCTGTACGAGGCGGCCGAGCTGGACGGTGCCGGAGTGGTACGCCGGGTGTGGCACGTCATGCTGCCGCACCTGCGCAGCGTCCTGTTGCTGATGCTGCTCCTGCAGGTGATCGGAACGATGCAACTGTTCACCGAGCCACTGCTCTTCACCGGTGGTGGACCACAGGGGTCGACGATGACGATTCTGCTGCTCATCTACAACTACGCCTTCGTCAACGGTGACTACGGTGCAGCGACTGCGCTGAGCGTCCTGCTGGCGCTGGCTCTCGCCGTCCTGTCGGCGGTCTTCCAGCTGGCCACGCGTGGCTGGAGTACTGCATGAGTGTGCTGTCGGACTCGGACCGCAAGCTGACTCGGATCCGTGTGCCGTTCGTCATCGGCCAGGTGGTCGTCCTGCTCGGACTACTGGTGGCAGGACTCGGACCGCTGCTGTGGTTGCTGAAGGCAGCGATCTCGCCGACGCAGGACAGCATCCGGTCGCCGCTCGCGTGGTTCCCGTCCGGTCAGGTGCAGTGGGGGAATCTCGCCACCGCCTGGCAACAGGGCCACATCGGGTACTACCTCGGCAACACCGCCATGATCGCGGCGGGTACGGCGCTGGCGTCGCTGATCGTCTGTACGACGGCCGGCTACGTGCTGAGCGTGCTGCGGCCGCGCTGGGGCGCACTGCTCTCGGCGGCGATCCTGGCCACGCTCTTCGTACCCCACATCGTCTCGCTTGTACCGCTGTACCTGACCGTGCTGAAAGTACCTGTGGTGCACACCAACCTGACCAACACGTTCTGGGCGGTCTGGCTGCCGCCCGCGGCCAGTGCGTTCAACGTCCTGATCGTGAAGCGGTTCTTCGACGGCATCCCCCGGGAGTACTTCGAAGCCGCCCGGATCGACGGCGCCGGTTCGGTGCGCGTGTTCACCTCGCTGGTGCTCCCGCTGTCCCGGCCGATCCTCGGTGTGGTCGTGCTGCTCAGCATCATCTCTTCCTGGAAGGACTACCTGTGGCCCCTGCTGGTGCTGACCAATCCGGATCTGCAGCCGGTCTCGGTGGCGTTGCCGAAGATCGCCAAGGTGACGGAGCTCAACATCCAGTTGGCAGGCCTGTTCCTGGCGCTGCTGATCCCCGTCCTGCTGTTCCTGGTCTTCCAGCGAGCATTTCTGCGTGGCGTGGGCCTGTCTGGGGGGATCAAGGCGTGAAACGCGTTCTCGTCACCGGGGCGGACGGCTCGATCGGCCGTGCCGCGGTGGACGGCCTGCACGCGGCCGGGTACGACGTCACCGGCCTGTCGCTGCGCTACGACCACAGCAGCACGGCGGACCGCGCATTGGTCGGCGACGCGCGGTCGGCGAGTGATGTGGCCGCGGCGCTCGACGGTGTGGACGCCGTACTGCATCTGGCCGCGATCCCGCATCCCAGCCTGGGTACGCCGGAGGAGGTGTTCGAGAACAACGTCGCCGCGACCTTCAACGTCCTGGCGCAGGCGGGGCAGGCCGGTGTCGGCCGGGTGGTGATCGCGAGCAGCATCAACGCGTTCGGCGTACCGATGAACGTGAACGACGTGGAGCCGGCGTACTACCCGCTCGACGAGGAGGTGGAGGCCGACATCGCCGACGCGTACTCGCTGTCCAAGAGCGTCGACGAGCAGAGCGCCCGGATGGCGTGGCGACGCTGGGGGACCAACGTGATCGCGTTGCGCTTCCCGCTCGTGAAGAGCCGCGAGGAGCTGTTCAGGTTTCGCACGATGGTCGAGCGCGATCCGTCCGGAATGGCCCGGGAGGGCTGGGCGTACCTGGACCTGCGGGACGGCATCCGGGCGGTCGTCGCCGCGCTGGAGTCATCGGCGGCCGGTGCCCATGTGGTCGGCCTGGCGGCGGACGACATCCTCATCGACCGGCCGACCGGCGAGCTGCTGCGCGAGTACGCCCCGAACGTGCCGCTGCGACGGCCGGTGCGGGGGCGTGCGGGCCTGGTCGACACCACGCGAGCCCGGGAGCTGCTCGGGTTCGTGCCGCAGTACTCGATCCACGACGAGGATCAGGTGGTCTTCGCGGTCACGACCTGAGGGGTGACGTAGCGGACGCCGGGCTGCGGATCCGGGTCGAGGAGATGGGCCGCCACCTGCCGGCCGATCTCCTCGAGGCCGACGTCGATCGTGGTGAGGTGCCGGGAGACCCGCTGGTCGTGCATCAGCTGCTCCCAGTTGTCGACGCCGATCAGCGCGACGTCGCCCGGCACGTCCCGGCCGGACGCCCGGACGGCACGCTCGGCCCCGCGGCCGATCGCGTCGCTGCCGCAGAAGATCGCGTCCACGTCCGGCGCCTCGGCCAGCAGCTCGGCGACGGCCTCCTCGCCCCAGTCCTCGCGCCAGCGCCCGAAGCGCACCGGGCTCGCCCACTGCAGTCCGGCCTCCGCCAGGACCTCCTCGGCGCCGGCCGCGCGGCGCTGGGCGGCGTTGTCGTGCGGCTCCGCGGTGATGTGGGCGATCCGCCGGCGGCCCTTCGACAACAGGTGCCGGACGGCGAGCCGGCCGATCTCCTCGTCGTCGGCGGTGATCGTGACGTCGTCCGGGTCCTCGGTGAAGGTGAACGCGTAGATCACCGGGACGTCGAAGCGGCTGGTCAGCGACGGGCTCGGGAACGACGTGCCGGTGCCGATCACGATCACGCCGTCGATCCGGCGGGCCCGCAGCTGCAGGATCGACTCGGTGACGTCGCGGTCGCCGATCCGCGCGTCGTACAGCAGGATGGCCTGCTCCTTGGCGCCGAGCTCGGTCGCGGCGGTGGCCAGCACCACGCGGGTGAACGGGTTCGAGGCGCGATGGGTGAGCACGCCGATCGTCTGGCTGCGGCCGCGGGCGAACGAGCGGGCCAGGGCGTTGTGCCGGAAGCCGAGCCGGTCCGCGGTCGTGCGGACGTGCTCCCGGGTGGCTTCCGAGATCCGGTCGGTGCCGTTCAGCGCCTTGGAGGCCGTCGACAGCGACACCCCGGCCGCGGCGGCGACGTCGGACAGCGTGATCACCTGATCGGCCATGTGCTCATCGTAGTCAGCTCCGAGCCGTTGACACCGGCTGGCCGGAGTATCAGGGTGTGATTTGCGAAACCGCTTTCGCTCCCTTGGGAGGAGAAAACTCCATGACCCGTCGCCGCTCCGGCGCAGTCAGTCTTCTCACGGCCGGCCTGCTCCTCGCCGCCGTACTGCAGTCACCCGCCCGCGCGGCCACGACGGCCGCGCCGACTCTGACGATCACGCCGACCACGGTGGGCAACACGTTCACCATCGGGCAGCAGGTGCAGCTGGGCTTCAGTACCGACGCCACCACCGTCAGCTGGACGGTCCGCGACGCGGGTGGCACCGAAGTGGCCAAGGGCTCCGCGCCGGCCGCCACGCTCAACGGACAGCTCACCCTGCCGATCAGTACGCCCGGCTGGTACCAGACCGACCTGACAGCGGTCGGGGCCGACGGTACGACGACGCTCGGCGGCACGGACTTCGCCGTACTGACGCCGCACGACTTCTCGACCTCCACCGATACCCGGATCGGTGTCGCCGGCGCGCTGGCGTTCGGAGGCGCGGCCAATCCAGGGCTGGACGCCGTACCGCTGATGGCCAACGGCGGGATCTCCACCGACCGCGACGAGGCTTTCTGGTCGGCCGCGGAGACCACCAAGGGAGTCATCCAGTTCCCGCAGCGGTACAAGGACTACAAGGCGGCGCTGGACGCCAACAACATCGACTTCCTGAACATCCTCGACTACGGGAACACGCTGTACTACCCGGACGAGGCACCCGCCACGGACGAGCAGCGCGAAGCCTTCACCCGGTACGCCGTCGCGGCCGTCGACCAGTGGGGGACCGAGCACACGACGTACGAGCTGTGGAACGAGTGGAACCTGCGGGACCCGAACGGCGCTGCCAAGGCCAGCCCGGAGAACTACGTCGCAGTGCTGAAGATGGTGAGCGCGGCGGTGCGGGCGAAGCACCCGGACGTGAAGCTGACCGGTCCGTCGCTGGCGGTCATCAACGACTGGCAGGGCTGGTTCACCAAGTTCGCGGACCTCGGCGGGCTGGACTACGTGGACGCCGTGACCATCCACCCGTACGTGCAGCCGCTCGACCCGGAAGCCTCGGTCACCTACGTCAACACGATCCGCTCCATCATGGCGGCGCACGGCTCGACCAAGCCGATCTACATCAGCGAACAGGGCTGGGCGACCGGCACCAACCCCAGTGCGGTCTCCGAGCCCGCCCAGGCGCGTGACCTGGTGCGCGGCAACCTGCTTGCGTACGGCAACGGTGTGGCGCGCTACAGCTCCTACAACTTCATGGACTCGGGCACCGACCCGTCCAACGTCGAGCACCGGTTCGGCCTGGTGCGCAACCGGCTCGACGCGCGTGGTGCGCTGGTACCCAAGCCGTCGTACGTCGCGACCGCCGTCCTCGCCCGTCAGATCGACGAGCTCCCGTTGATCGGCCAGACCCGTTTCGGCTCCAACGGGTACGACGTGGCGTTCAACGCGGGCGGCGGACAGAGCGTCCACGCCGTCTGGGCCACCACGCCAGGAGTCGTCGCTGCCACGGCACCTGCTGGCTCGACCGTCCAGGTGACCAATCTGTACGGCGTCGAGACGACACTGACAGCGGATGCGGGTGGACACGTGTGGGTGACCGCCGGACCGGACCCGGTCTACCTGAAGGGTGCGATCACCGGACCGATGCTGCCGTCCGGCCGCTTCGCGATGTCGGTCGGCCCGGAGATCGCAGGTGACCCGGCCAGCGGCACGCTGACGTTCACCAACCCGGACTCGGTCACCCACGCGTTCACGGTCTCCGCGGGCGGTACCGAAACCAGCGGCTCGGTCGCGCCGGGCGCCACGGCCACTGCACCGGTGACCTACCCGGCACAGGAGTCCACGGGGCCGCGGACGTACTCGGCCACGGTGACGGTCGACGGCCGTGCGGTCGCGGTCATCTCTGCCACGGGCACGGCCACTCCGCCACTGTCCGTCACGGGCTCACACGTGCTCAACGGCAGCGGGCAGGGCCTGCTCCGCTTCCGTGTCACCAACGCTTCGTCACACGACCTGCCGATCGCTGGGCTGGACTGGGTGTCCGGTACGGCGTCCGGAACGCTGCTGGCCGACACCACGGTGGCCGCTCACGCCACTGTGCAGGCCGACGTCTCGCTCCCCGACGCGTCGACCTGGTCTGCGAACCTCAGGCGCACCGGTCTGGCCGACATCAAGGCCTCCGGCAAGCTCGTACCGGTCGGTGCGCCGACGGTCGCGAAACGCCATACGGTCACGCTGGACGGGGCCATCGACCCAGCGGTGGCCAGGCAGCCCGCCATCGCGCTGGAAGGCACGGGCACGCCGCCGGTGACGGGATGGGGCGGGCCGAGCGACCTGTCCGGGTCGTTGTGGCTCACGCACGACGACCAGAACCTGTACCTGTCCGCCAAGGTCACCGACGACGTGTTCTCCCAGCCGAACCGCGCCGGCAACATCTGGGGCGGAGACGGGATCCAGCTCGGTATGACAGCCGGTGCGCCCGGCGAGGCCACAAGCACCCAGGAGATCGGTGTGGCGCTCACGGACGCCGGTCCGGTGGACACCTGGCGCTGGACGCCGACCTCCCGGACCGGTACGCCGCCCGGGGTCCAGGCCAAGGTCGTGCGGGACGAGGCCGCGCACACCACGACGTACGAGATCGCCGTGCCGTGGAGCACGCTCGGGTTCGCCGCCGAGGACCGGCTGCTGTCGGCCACCGTGGTCCTCAACGAGAACGACGGCACCGGGCGGCGCGGCTGGCTCACCTGGGGCAAGGGCGTCGCCGAGACCAAGAACCCGGCGCTGTTCAACGCCGTCCGGCTGGACCCGGCTGCCGCCCCGTGACCGGCGCCCTGGCCCGGTCCGCCTAGGATCGGGCCAGGGATTCCGGGACCGCGAGGAGTGCGAGTTGAGTCACACCGTGCTGGCCGAACTGGTGGCCAACGTGCTGAAGGTCACCGCCAAGGCCGGGGACACGGTGGGCCCGGACGACACACTGGTCATCCTGGAGTCGATGAAGATGGAGATCCCGGTGCTGGCCGAGGTGGCCGGCACGATCTCCGAGCTGAAGGTCGCCGAGGGCGAGGTCGTCCGCGACGGCGACCCGATCGCTGTGATCGAGGAGACATAGTTCAACCGAAATGACCTCTCAAGCGTCTTGGGTAGTGAGGGCACCGGCCGGGAACTTCCGGCCGGGGCGCCGCGTTGAGCCGACGTACAGCGAACCCACGGAACTCAGGGTCGAACCCGGGTTCTCCCGACGTGCGCAGAGGACGGTGACCGCGGCACCATGGCCTTCACGCTCATTGCCGAGAGGACCCAGGGAGGCGTCGCGGTGAAGCCGTTCGACACGTCGACCATGCCGTCTGGGCGGTCGGTCCCCGCACCCCAGCAGGTGCCGGAGGTACCGGATGCGCTGCCGTCGTGGGACGAGATCGTCCGCACCCACTCGGCGCGCGTCTACCGCCTGGCGTACCGGCTGACCGGTAACAAGCACGACGCCGAGGACCTGACCCAGGAAGTGTTCGTCCGGGTCTTCCGCTCGCTGTCGTCGTACACGCCGGGCACGTTCGAGGGCTGGCTCTACCGCATCACCACGAACCTGTTCCTGGACGGCGCCCGCCGCAAGCAGCGGATCCGGTTCGACGGCCTGCCCGAGGACGCCCACGACCGGCTGCCGGCCAAGGGCGAGGGCCCGGCCGAGAAGCTGGACTCCGACCTGTTCGACCACGACGTCCAGGACGCGCTCGACGCGCTGCCCGAGGACTTCCGCGCCGCCGTCGTGCTGTGCGACATCGAGGGCATGACGTACGACGAGATCGCGGACGTCCTGGACGTGAAGCTCGGCACCGTCCGCAGCCGCATCCACCGCGGCCGGTCGATGCTGCGCAAACACCTCGAGCACCGCGCCCCACGCTCCGGCCAGACCCGGGTCGGCGGCCCGCCCGTCGACGGCGGCCTGTTCGGCGACGGGGGTGACCTCGCATGACGCACCCGCTGGACAAGCTGAGCGCCGTGGTCGACGGCCAGCTCGACCACGACTCCCGTGACAAGGTCCTGAGCCACCTGGTCGGCTGCGACACCTGTCGTGCCGAGGTGGACGCTCAGCGCCGGGTCAAGGCACGGATGGCCGCGCTGGAGTCGCCGGATCCGTCCACCGACCTGATGCAGCGCCTGATGGGTGTCTCGTCGTTCTCGACCGAGCCGCGCGAAGAGGTTCGCCCGGTGCTTACGCCGGTCAGCCTGTTCCCGCAGCGGTCCGCGTTCCCGGCCGGGCGCAGCACCGGCGGCACCCGGCCCGGAACCGCCCGCGGCACCCGGTCCCGCCGCCGCGCCGGCGTCCTCGGTGCGGCCGGCTCGGCCGCCGCGGTCGCCTCCCTGCTCGGTACGGCGTTCGTCGTCGGCGACCCGGCCCGCTCGGAGCAGCCCCCGACGCTGCAGCCCCCGGTTGCGAGCTTCTCGTCCGACCACGCGAGCACCAGCAGCGGTGCGCCGTTCGCGGACCCGGTCGCGCTGCTGAACTCCTACAACGGCGCGGGGTACGCCGGGCTGAATCCGACGCTGCGGCCGGTGGCCCTGACAGGACGCTGACCGGTGAGCCTGTCCCGGCTCGCTGTGCTGGTCAGCACCGCCCTGATCGGCTTCGGCCTGCCCACCTCCGCGGCCGCCGTGCCGGCGCTGACCAAGGCGGACTCGCCGACGGCGGTCAGCTGGCTGCAGCGCGCGGCCGCAGCACCGAACCACGTCTCGTACCACGGCACGCAGATCATCACGTCCTGGGGACCGCAGGGCTCGAGCTCCGCGATGCTGGACGTCGTGCACGCCGCGTCGCAGGGCTCCGAGATCAGTGTGCTCGGCTCGTCCGCTCCGGGCGCCAAGGCGTTCGTGCAGCGCGCCACCACCACGGACGCGGCGGTCGACGGCGGACCGCTGGCGTTGCTGCAGGCGACGTACCAGCTGGTCGACAAGTGCTGCACCGACTTGATCGGTCGCAGCGCCGTGCTCGTCGAGGCGCTGCGGAGTGACCAGACGCTGGCGGCCAAGTTCTGGATCGACAAGGCCTCCGGGCTGCTCCTGCAGCGTCAGCTGTTCAGTGCGGACGGCAAGACGATGGTGCGAGCCACCGTCTTCACCGAGCTGGAGATCGAGAGCTCCGAGTTCCTCGGCCACCTGCCGCCGACGGTGCCCAGCGGCGTCGAGGCGGTCGGCATGGGCAAGGTCGGCCACCTGCGCTCCGAGGGCTGGGTCTGCGCGCCGGAGCTGCCTGCCGCGCTCAAGCTCTATGACGTCCACCAGGACACCACCAACGGCTCCCTGCAGTTCTCGTACTCGGACGGCCTGTTCAACGTCTCGCTGTTCGAGCAGCGCGGCGCACTGGACCCGGCCGCCGTGGAGGGCTTCGGAGCCACCGACAGCCCGGGGGTCTACGTGCGCTACGGCATGCCGTCGTACGTCGTCTGGTCTTCCGGGGGCATCGTCTACACGCTGATCGGCGACCTGCCGCCCGACCAGCTCGGACAGGTCGTCCGATCGTTCCCGCACGAGCGGCCGGTCAAGGTGAGCGCGATCCAGCGGCTGGGCACCGGGCTGGCCAAAATCGCGACCTGGCTGACTCCGATGGGTGCACTTTCGCCGAAGCTGGGATAATCGAAGACGGAACCTCCTCCGGTTACCGCCGGGGGGCTCCACCGACGACCACGACGATGTGAGGCGGGGCACCGTGACCAGCGACGACGCCGAGCCGACAGTTCCGAACCCGGCGACCGCGGATCCCACCGCGGAGCTGCCCGCCGCGCCTGCCGCGAACGGGCCCGCCGAGGCCGCGCCGAGCGCGAACGGGAACGGGCAGTCGGCTGGTCCGCCGCTGACCGCACTGGCCCCGCCGGCGCCCGGCGCGGGCGCGATGCCGCTGCGCACGCCGGGTTCGGACGCGGCCTACCGTCAGACCAACGGTGGCCGCTCAACCACGCAGCGCAGCTTCGGGCGTCCTGAGCCGCAGCAGAGCTTCCGTCCGGTCTACCCGGGGCAGGCCTGGCCGACCGAGCAGCCGCAGTACCGGCCGGCGTACGTGCCGCCGCCACCGGCCGACTGGCACCAGCAGCAGGCCCGTTCGTACGCGTCGGAGCCGCAGAAGGTGAACCGGGTCGTCACGATCGCTGCGCTCGTCGCTCTCGTCATCGGTGTCCTCGCCGGAGCCGGTGCGGCGACGGCCGTGGTCGCTCTGAGCGGCAACAGCACCCCGATCGCGCAGCAGCCCGATCCGCCCGTCGGCACCGGGGCCGACCCCAAGATCCGCACCGGCTCGGTGTCCGCGGTCGCCTCGACCCTGCTGCCGAGCGTCGTGCAGCTGAAGGTCCAGGGCTCGGACAACTCCGACGCCACCGGATCCGGGTTCGTGATCGACAACGTCGGCCACATCCTGACCAACAACCACGTCGTCGCGGCCGCGGCCACCGGCGGCTCGATCCAGGTCGTCACGAACGACAACAAGACCGCGACCGCGCGGCTCGTCGGCCGCTCCCCGGCGTACGACCTGGCGGTCGTCCAGGTAGCCGGCCTGACCGCGCCGTCGGTGAAGTTCGGCCGGTCGGACCAGGCGGTCGTCGGGCAGGACGTGGTCGCGATCGGCTCGCCGCTCGGGCTGGCCGGCACCGTCACGTCCGGCATCATCTCGGCGAAGAACCGCCCGGTGACCACCGGCGACGACACCGGACAGGCCTCGTCGTACATCAGTGCGCTGCAGACCGACGCCGCGATCAACCCGGGCAACTCCGGCGGCCCGCTGGTCGACATGAACGCGCGGGTGATCGGGGTGAACTCCGCGATCGCCACCGTGCGCGGCTCCGAGGAGGGGCAGAGCGGGAGCATCGGGCTCGGGTTCGCGATCCCGATCGACCAGGCCCGGCGGACGGCCCAGCAGCTGATCGCGACCGGCAAGGCGTCGTACCCGGTGATCGGGGCCAGTGTGGACATGACGTTCGAGGGCGGCGGCCGGGTCAGCGCGGTCAGCCCGAGTTCGCCGGCCGCGCGGGCCGGTCTGCGGGTCGGTGACGTGATCACCGCGGTCAACAACGACCCGGTGAACAGCGCCGAGGTGCTGATCGTCGCGATCCGTACCCACCAGCCGGGAGAGGCCGTGCGGCTCGCGTACGAACGCGGCGGACGGTCCCGGACGGTTACGCTCACTCTCGCCCAGCAGATCGGCTGAAGTCCCGTGACCGGAGTCGGGTTACCCTTGTCGGCGTCCGAAGCGATGTACAGAAGTGAGGTGCGGGCATGTTCGGCATCGGGCCACTCGAACTGGTCGTGATCGCGATCGTCGCCGTGCTCGTCTTCGGACCGGATCGGCTGCCGGAGTTCGCGCGGACGGCGGGACGGCTGCTGCGGCAGGTCCGTCAGATGGTCACCAACGCGCAGAACGACCTGCGCAGCGAGCTCGGCCCGGAGTACGCCGACCTCGAGCTGCAGGACCTGAACCCGAAGAACTTCGTCCGCAAGCACCTCCTCGACCCGATCGAGGACGAGGTGAAGTCCGTGAGCACCGACTTCACCGACACCACGCCGCCGCGCCTCCCGGCCGGGGCCAAGCCGCCGTTCGACCCCGAGTCGACCTGACCTACCTGCGCCGGAGCAACACAACGGCTCCGGCGAGCACGGGCAGGAGTGCCAGGACTCCCCACAGTGGCGGGAACGGGTGTACGCCGTACTCGGTGACGAACAGCAGGGTCAGCCCGGCGCCGAGCGTGAGCAGGACCGCGAGCACGGCGACCCCGATCACGACCGGTCGCGGCCTGCGCGCGACGGCGAGCACCGCCAGCCAGATCAGCGCGTTGACGACGGCTACGGCGTACACCACGCCGTAGACCGTCCCGGACGTGATCGTCTTGCCGTACGGCGCATAGACGGACGCGGCGTGGTCGAACAGGCTGCGACCGCCTGACTGATCCACGATCGCGACGACGGCGAGCACCAGCGAGAGCCCGACGGCGAGCAGCGCTGTGCGGCTTTCTGAAAGTGACTGTCTCATGCAAGTGACTGTACGAACGGCGGTTCGTGGTGGTCAAGAGCTTTAGACAGTGACTTGCTGAAGCGTGGGACTGTCTCTTAGGGTCGAGGCATGACCGGTCTACGGGCGCGCTGGCGCGAGAAGGCGCGGCGGACGATCCAGGAGCGTGCGCTCGACCTGTTCGACGAGCGCGGCTTCGGCGCGGTGACGATCGAGGAGATCGCCGCCGCGGCCGAGGTGTCGCCGTCGTCGGTCTACCGCTACTTCGGCACCAAGGAGGGCCTGCTCGTCGCCGACGAGTTCGACACGATGAGCGAGGAGGCACTGGCCGAGCTGTTCGACCCGGGGGACCCGGTCGGCACGATGACCCGGATCGTCCGCGACTACGAGGCGGTCCCGGCCGACGGCGAGCCGGCCCCGTGGCGGCGGATCCGCTACTTCTTCAAAGAGCCGTCGGTGCGGACGGCGTTCTGCGCGTCGCTGGACCGCGCGAGCCAGCGCATCGCCCCGCTGATGGCCGGCGGACGCTTCACCGAGACCCAGGCGCGGGTCGCCGCGAACGCCCTTGTTTTCGGGTACTTCTCGGCGTTGGAGCAGTGGTACCTCGACGGCGGCGTGCGCTCCGTCGCGGAGTACGTCGAGGAAGGTCTGGCGCCGTTGCGCCCGATCTGGTCAGTCGGTGATCAGTAGGTCGTAGGTGACCTTGTCGTCGACGCGGGTGGCGATCTGGAACGCGGCCCGCTCGGTGCCGACGTGCCGGAATCCGGCCTTCTCGGCGGTACGCCGGGCCGCCGCGTTCGTGGCCGCCGTACGGATGAACAGCCGCCGGCCGCCGAAGCCGCCGTCGTCCGCCGCGGCGAAGTACCACCGGGCGACGGCCTGGACCGCCTCGCTCATCACACCGCGGCCCTGCGCCTCGGGGTGCATCCAGAACCCCACCTCGGCATCGCGGACCTCGCCGCGGGTGTGGATGCCGAACAGCGTGAGGTTGCCGAGCCCCTGATCGGTGCCCGCGTCCGCCACGCACCAGTTGAACCGCGTCCCGGCGGACGCCTGCTCGGCCATGTCCTTCAGCCAGAAGCGCGCGTCCTCGACAGTGAAGGGCTGCGGGATGAACGGCAGGAACAGCGCGGTCGCCGCGTTGGTGCGAGCGGTGGCGATCCGTTCGAGTTCGTCGTCACGCCACCTGCGCAACCGCAGCCGTGCCGTCTCCAGCACCGGGTGGAACACCTTGCCGGCTGCTGTCAGCGGCCGGCGGGGGACAGGCCCAACTGGCGCCCGAGGAGACCGCGCGGCTTGCCGCCGAGCGTCTGCGCGATCTTGTCGAGCATCTGCGCGGCAGGGGTGTCCGGGTCCGCGGCCGTGAGCGGCTGACCGAGGTCGCCGCCGGAGCGGAGCCGCTCGTCCAGCGGGATCTCGCCGAGCAGCGGGATCTGGTAGCCGAGACGGGCGGACAGGGTCTCCGCGACCCGCGTACCGCCGCCGGTGCCGAAGATCTCGATGCGGTGCTCGGGACCGCAGTGCGGGCAGGGCAGGTACGACATGTTCTCGACCACGCCGGCCACCCGCTGGTGCACCATCTGCGCCATCGTGCCGGCCCGCTCGGCCACCTCCGCGGCGGCCTCCTGCGGGGTCGTCACGACGATCACCTCGGCGCTGGTGAGCCGCTGACCGACCGAGATCGCGATGTCGCCGGTGCCCGGCGGCAGGTCGAGGAGCAGGACGTCGAGGTCGCCCCAGTACACGTCCGCGAGCATCTGCACCAGCGCGCGGTCCAGGATCGGGCCGCGCCAGGCGACCACCTGGTCGCGCTTCGGCTTCAGCATGCCGATCGAGATCACCTTCACGCCGTGCGCGGGCACCGGCATGATCATGTCGTCGACAGCGGTCGGCCGCTCGTCGGCGACGCCGAACATGGCCGGCACCGAGTGGCCGTAGATGTCCGCGTCGAGCACACCGACCGACAGGCCCTGCCGTGCCATCGCGACCGCCAGGTTCACCGTCACCGACGACTTGCCCACGCCGCCCTTGCCGGACGCGATCGCGAACACCTTGGTCAGCGAGTCGGGCCGGGAGAACGGGATCTCCTTCTCGGCCACGCCGCCGCGCAACTGGGTCTGCAGGGCCGCACGCTGCTCGGCCGACATCACGCCGAGGTCGATCTCGACGCCGGTGACGCCGTCGAGTTTGCGCACCGCGGCGGTGACGTCGCGGCGCAGCGTGTCCTTCATCGGACAGCCGGCGACGGTCAGCAGGATGCGGACCGCGACCACGCCGTCCTCACGCACGACGACGGACTCGACCATGCCCAGATCCGTGATCGGTTTCTTGATCTCCGGGTCCAGCACACCACCGAGCGCCGTGGTCACCTGATCAGCAGTGGGAGCCATGCCCCAAGGCTACGTGCTCGCCCCACTCCACCCGACCGCGGTCCGTGTGATGCTCACTTCACAGCCCTGGCGCCCCGTAGATCGGGAACCAGCGGGAGAGGTCCTGCTCGAAGTTGAGATCCGCGCCCACGACCGACTTGATCTGGAGCTCCTGGGCGTTGTCGCGGCGGTCGGCGCCGACCGGGACGAATGGGTACCAGGAGCCGCGTTTGTAGAGGTAGACGAGGCCTAGCGACTGGCTGCCGTTGGTGAACGCGACGAGCGTGCACAGCAGAGCGTTGCCGAAGCCCGCGTCGACGAGGGAGCTGTTGACCGCGTGCAGGTCGGTGACCAGCGTCTCCAGGTCGTCGGGAGCCGTCTGCCGGACCAGCCAGGTGAAGCCGTACGAGTCCGTCGTACTGGAGAACTTGGCGTTGTCCAGCGCGAGCAGCTTGTCGACCTCCTCGCGCAGCGCGGTGAACCCGCCGCCCTCGGCCGCCTTGAAGCAGACCGACCCGCTGCCCGTCGGACGGTAGCCGGCCGCGGTCTCCAGGGTGATCGCGGCCGACGGAAGCGAGAACAGCTGGTCGAGATTCGGCGGGACGGCTTTGCTCCGCCCGAGCAGAATGTCGAGAAGGCCCATAGGTCGAGGGTAGGTCCCTAAGCTTGCTCGCCCAGCTCGCGGGAGAGGGCGCCGAGGCGGTCGAGGCGGGTCTCGAGCGGCGGGTGCGTCGAGAACAGCGACGAGACGCTCTTGCCGGACAGCGCCGGCGCGAAGAAGAAGGCGTTGAACGCCTGCGCCTGGCGCAGGTCGCGGGACGGGATCCGGGCGATGTCCCCGCTGATCTTCGTCAGCGCCGATGCCAGCGTCGACGGTCTGCCGGTGAGCATCGCCCCGGCCCGGTCCGCGGCCAGTTCGCGGTACCGCGACAGCGCCCGGGTGAGTAGGAACGAGATCGCGTAGACGACGACCGACACCGCGATGATCGTCAGGACGACGAGGGCCGCGTTCTGGTCCCGGTTCCGCCCGAGGCCGCCGTACAGGCCGAAGCGGGTGATGAGGCCCGCCAGGACGCCGAGGAACGACGCGATCGTCATCACCGCGACGTCACGGTGCGCGACGTGCGAGAGCTCGTGCGACAGCACGCCCTCGAGCTCGTCGTCGTCCAGCCGGCGCATGATGCCGGTGGTCACGCAGACCACCGCGTTCTTCGGGTTGCGGCCGGTGGCGAACGCGTTCGGCAGGTCGACGTCGGCGATCGCGACCCGCGGTTTCGGCATGTCGGCGAGCGCGCACAGCCGGTCGATCGCACCGTGCAGCTGCGGCGCCTCCTCGGGCGTCACGATCCGGCCGTGCATCGCGTACAGCGCGACCCGGTCGGAGAACCAGTACTGCGCGAACAGCGCGCCGCCCGCGATCACCACCGCCAGCACCGCGCTCTTGGTCAGCGCGATCAGCAGCCCCACGAAGCCGACGTACAGCAGTCCGAGCAGGAAGGCCGTGATCAGCATCCGGCTGGACAGCCCACGATCAGGAGCGAATCGAGTCTTCATCCCCATGTCCTTCTTCTTCTCACCTGATAGTGAGCGTAGCTCGGGGTCAAACCCGGTCGTCCTCGCGAGTGTCCAGGTCGGCGAGCAGCGAGCGCAGCTCGGAGCGCAGGAAGTCCCGGGTGGCGACCTCGCCGACCGCCATCCGCAGCGACGCCATCTCGCGGGCCAGGAACTCCATGTCTGCCCGGGTCCGGGCGTCCACGTCCCGGTCCCGCTCGTACTGCACCCGGTCGCGGGCCTCCTGCCGGTTCTGCGCGAGCAGGATCAGCGGGGCGGCGTACGACGCCTGCAGGCTGAGCGCCAGCGTGAGGAAGATGAACGGGTACTCGTCGAAGCGCAGGCTCGCCGGGGCGAAGATGTTCCAGCCGACCCAGAACAGGATCGTCGCGGTCATGTAGACCAGGAACTGCCCGGTGCCGAGGAACCGCGCGATCCGCTCGGACAGCCGCCCGAACGCGTCGGCGTCGTACGCCGGCCGCGGGACGAAGGTGCGCCGCCAGTCCCGGGGCACGTCGAGCCGGGTGCTGCCGCGGAACATCCGGCGCTCGTCCATGCTGCGGTCGTCACGGGGCATCGTGGTCCACCTCCTGCGGCTCGGCCCGGTCGGGCTCGTCGGGATGGTCGTGCTCACGCCAGTCCTCGGGCAGCAGGTGGTCGAGGACGTCGTCGACCGTGACCGCGCCGATCAGCCGGCCCTCGTCGTCGAGCACCGGCGCGGCGACCAGGTTGTACGTCGCGAGGTACTTGCTGACCGTGTTCAGGCTGTCGTCGGGCCGCAGCCCGTCCAGGTCGGTGTCCAGGACGGCCGACACCAGCTCCGACGGCGGCTCGCGCAGCAGCCGCTGGATGTGGCCGATCCCGATGAACCGTCCGGTCGGTGTCTCGAGCGGCGGCCGGCAGACGTAGATCATCGCGGCGAGCGCGGGGCTCAGCTCGGCGTTGCGGACCCGGGCGAGCGCATCGGCCACGGTGGCGTCCACGGGCAGGATGACCGGCTCCGACGTCATCAGACCGCCGGCGGTGTGCTCCTCGTAGGTCAGCAGCCGCCGGACGTCCTCGGCCTCGTCCGGCTCCATCAGCGTCAGCAGGCGCTCGGCCGTCTCGGTCGGCAGCTCGGCGATCAGGTCGGCCGCGTCGTCCGGGGACATCTCCTCCAGCACGTCGGCCGCCCGTTCGGTGTCCAGGCCGTCGAGGATCTCGACCTGGATGTCCTCGGGCAGCTCCTCGAGTACGTCGGCCAGCCGCTCGTCGTCCAGCGCGACTGCGATCTCCTTGCGCCGCTTGGGGGACAGGTCGTGCAGCACGCCCGCCAGGTCCGCGGGCCGCATCGACTCGAAGGCGGCCAGGATGTGCGTCGCGCCCTGCCCCTCCTCGATGCGCGTGAACCCGCTGACGTCGCCCCAGTCGAGCACATGGGTCTGCCCGCGGCGCCGGAACCGTTTGGAGCCCTCCCGGACCGCCACCTTGGTCAGCATCCAGTCCCGGGCCCGCCGCTGCTCCATGGCCATGTCGAACACCACCGCGGTGGCGCCGGTGTCGGCGATGGTGACGGTCCGGTCGAGCAGCTCGCCGAGCACGAGCACCTCGGTCGCGCGCTGCTCGAAGCGGCGCATGTTGAGCAGTCCGGTGGTGATCACGTGGCCGACGTCGACCGAGGTGACCCGGGTCATCGGCAGGAAGATCCGGCGCCGGGTGAACACCTCGACGACCAGGCCGAGCACGCGCGGCGGCTGGTCGCCCTGACGCATCATGGCCACCATGTCCCGGACCTTGCCGACCTGGTCCCCGTTGGGGTCGTACACCGGCAGCCCCGCCAGCCGAGCGACGTAGACCCGCGACGGTGATCCGCTCATGTCCGAAGGCTAACCCGCAGAGGCCGGGTCCCGGCTGAGGACGCTTCGTAGACTTTGTTTCTCGGGCAAACAATCGAAGTGGGGGCGGCATGCTGGGATCCACCGGGCTCGGCTCCGATGACGAGGCGACGTACCTGGATCTGATCCGGCGGGGGGCGGCGTCCTTGGTGGACCTGGCCGCACGTATCGGGCGGCCGCTGCAGGAGGTCCAGCGCGCGGTCGACGTACTGCTCAGCGAGGGTTTCGTGCACCGGACGCCGCCGCCGGCCGAGCTGATCGTGCCGGTGCCCCCGGAGCTCGCCGTGGAGCAGCTCATCCTGCGGCAGGAGGAGGAGTTCGACCGGATCCGCAAGGCGGCGTACCGGCTGGCGGCCGAGGCGACCAGGCAGAGCGGCGCGCGGCGGACCGAGGAGCTGATCGAGATCGTCAGCGGCGAGACGGCGGTCGGTCTGGCGTTCGACCGGGTGCAGCGGACCGCGCGGAACGAGATGCGTGAGCTGGTCGCCCCGCCGTACGTCGCCTCGGCGGAGGTGAACAGTACGCAGCTGGCCCGGCAGGGCGCCGGTGTGACCTACCGGGTGGTCTACGACAGCTCGGCGCTGGGCGACGCGGTGCTGGCGGCCAGTGCGGTCAGCCATGTGCGGGCGGGGGAGCAGGCCCGGATCGCGGACGAGCTGCCGACCAAGCTGGCGATCGCGGACCGGGAGCTGGCGTTGCTGCCGCTGGACTGGGCGACACCGGCTCAGGACGCGGCGCTGCTGGTGCATCCGTGCAGCCTCTTGGACGCTTTGGTCGCGCTCTTCGAGACCGTGTGGAATCGGGCCAGTCCGTTGTCGGTGACGGAGTCGGACAAGCTGGAGGCCGAGGAGGCGATGTCGGCCGAGGACCGGCACCTGCTGTCGCTGCTGGTCGCTGGCCTGACCGACGACGCGGCCGGTGCGCGCCTCGGCATCAGTCGCCGCACTGTTGCCCGACGGGTCCAGCAGCTGATGGAGCAGACCCACTCCCGCTCCCGGTTGCAGCTGGGCTGGCATGCACGCGATCGCGGGTGGCTCTAGGTCCCTGGCCGGATTGGTCGTGACCGCTTTGCGCCAGGCAGATCCGTAGCAGCAGGGCTGGGGCGCCGCATGTAATGCGGAGAATCCCCTGAGCTTGGAGTTTCTGTGTCCCTCCCAACGTCCTTCCGCCGTGGGTTGACCGCCCTCGGCGCGGCCGTGCTGGCGCTGACCGCCGTCACGACGCCGCAGGCCGGCGCAGCTCAGCCGGCAGCGCAGCCCGCAACCGGTTCGCACCCGGGCAGTACGCCGCCGCGCACCGTCACGCTGATCACCGGTGACAAGGTCAGTGTGACCACCGTCGCCGGCCGTCCGACCGCGACCGTGCGCAAGCCGAACGGCGGCCCGGCCGGCGCGCACATCATGGCCGTCGGCAACGACCTGTACGTCTACCCGGACGCCGCTCTGCCGTATCTCGCGTCCGGTGTCCTCGACGAGCGCCTCTTCAACGTCACCGAGCTTCTCGCCGACGGGTACGACGACGCGCACAGCGACGGCACGCCGCTGATCGTGTCCTACGCCCCGGGACGCAAGCAGGTCCCGCCGGCAGGTGCGCGCCAGACCCGTGCGCTGACCAGCATCAAGGGCGCCGCCATCACCGCCGACCACGACCAGGCCGCGTCGTTCTGGTCGTCGTTCACCGGCGGGAGCGCGACGGCGCGGACCGGGTTCGCGAAGGTCTGGCTGGACGGCAAGTCCAGGGCGACCCTGTCCGACACGACCGCGCAGATCGGTGCGCCGGAGGTTTGGCAGGACGGCAACACCGGGCAGGGCGTGGACGTCGCCGTCCTCGACACCGGGATCGATGCCGCGCACCCGGACTTCGGCGGGCGGATCGTCGCCTCGCAGAGCTTCGTGCCTGGCAAGGACGTCACCGACCGGAACGGTCACGGGACCCACGTCGCCTCGACGATCGCCGGAACCGGTGCGGCGTCCGGCGGCAAGGAGCAG
Source organism: Kribbella sp. NPDC004138 (assembly GCF_053603655.1). Lineage (NCBI taxonomy): Bacteria > Bacillati > Actinomycetota > Actinomycetes > Propionibacteriales > Kribbellaceae > Kribbella > Kribbella sp. NPDC004138. The sequence goes on along the minus strand of NZ_JBSGFZ010000025.1, from coordinate 93,310 downwards.
GGGGTCGCGCCCGGCGCCGGGCTGCACATCGGCAAGGTCCTGGACGATGACGGTGGCGGCCAGGACTCCTGGATCCTCGCCGGCATGGAGTGGGCTGCGCGCGACCAGCACGCCAAGGTGATCAGCATGAGCCTCGGCTCCGGGCCGACCGACGGCACCGACCCGATGAGCCAGGCGGTCAACTCGTTGAGCGCCGAGACCGGTGCCTTGTTCGTGATTGCCGCGGGCAACTCGGGACCGGACCCGTTCAGCGTCTCGGCACCGGGTGCCGCGGACGCGGCTCTGACCGTTGGTGCGGTCGACGGCTCCGACCGGCTGGCCTCGTTCTCCAGCCGCGGTCCGCGCCTCGGCGACAGCGGCCTCAAGCCGGACCTGACCGCGCCGGGCGTCGACGTACTCGCTGCGCGTTCGCAGTACTCGCCGGAAGGTGAGGGGTCGTACGTCGCGATGAGCGGTACGTCGATGGCCACGCCGCACGTTGCCGGCGCGGCTGCGTTGCTGGCGCAGGCTCACCCTGACTGGACCGCGCAGCAGTTGAAGGACGCGCTGGTCAGTACGACCAAGACCACGGTGCAGTACAGCCCGTTCGCTGCAGGCACCGGCCGGCTGGACGTGGCCGCGGCTGTGCGCAGCACGTTGTTCGCGTCCGGCTCTGCCTTCGCCGCGGTGAAGTGGCCGTACCCGGCGAGCGGACTGGTGCAGCGAGACGTCACCTACACCAACAATGGCGCGGAGCCCGTCACGCTGAACCTGTCTCTCAAGAACCAGGGCATCCCCGCCGGTCTGTTCACGCTGACGACTCCGCAGATCACTGTCCCGGCCCACGGAACTGCGACTGCCGGAGTGGTGAGTCACCTCGACATCGCGGCCGATGACGCCGGTTACAGCTCAATGCTCACCGCAACGGATGCGGCCGGAGCAGTACGCGCCCACACCTCGATCGGCGTCAGCAAGCAGAGCCAGCGCGTGAAGTTGTCGCTCCGCGCGCAGGACCCGCACGGCGCGCCGCTGTCCGGCGTCGTCGTACTGAAGGACATCAAGCGGGACGTCGTACCCCAGGTGTTCATGGTGGACGGAAGCCTCGACGTCGACGTCCGCCCGAGCACGTACGCCGGATGGATGTACGCCGACGTCCGCGGCCTGGACGGGTCGCACTCGCTCGGCCGTGCCGTCATCAGCCAGCCCGAGGTCGATGTCGCCCAGGACACGACGGTCACGTTCGACGCGGCCGGCCTGCGCAAGGTCGCGGCGGTCACGCCGTTGCCTAGCGACAACTCCTACGTCCGGCTCGACCAGTACCGCAGCTACGGCGACTTGCATCGCTTTGTCGACACGTATCAGCTGGAGTGGTGGATCTACGACTCTTTGTGGGCCACGCCGAGCCGCAAGGTGACGCAGGGGTCCTACACGTTCGCTACGCGCTGGCGCCAGGTGCAACCCGCTCTGACAGTCGGCTCCTTCAGCAGCATGGTCCAGAGCTGGTCGCCGAAGCTGCCTGAGGGCGTCGGCAACGACCCGGTCGTGTACGTGGGCTCCGACCCGGCGAAGTACAACGTCCGCGGCAAGATCGTCGTTGCCCAACGCAACGATGCCGTACCGCCGACGGCGCAGGCAGCGGCTGCCGCGAAGGGTGGCGCCAAGCTCCTGCTGATCCTGAACGACGGATACGGCCCGCTGGACGCGTGGGCCGATCTCCCGCAGGAGGAAGCGCCGGCACTCCCGGTCGCTTCGCTCGACACCGACCAGGGCCGGCAGTTGCTGGCACACCAACCCAAGCTGCTGAAGCTCGTGTCACACCCGTACCCGGAGTACCTCTACGACCTCGTCCAGCACCATGACGGGGCGGTACCGAAGGACCCCGGCTACCGGCCGACCGCAGGTGATCTGGCGCGGATCGACGAGTCCTTCCGGGACACCAAGCCGGGCGAGGCACTCGACATCCGGTTCGACCTGTCCGCCGACCTGACGTGGGCAGTAGGCGCGGCGTCGACACCAGTGCCTGCGCAGGGTGATCACACTGCCTGGGTCACGGCGTCGCCGCAGGTGAAGTGGCTCAGCATGGCCGCGGTACCGGACCTGTCCCAGCAGGGCTCGTCGTTGTCCTACCGCGCCGGCAGCACGACGAAGGAGACCTGGTTCAGCGGCATCCAGCGCCCACGGCTGCTGAGCGACAGTGCCTTGTCGACGCCGCCGTCACGGGTCGGCGACCTGATGAGCGTCTTCACCCTGCCCGGCTACGCCGACTCAGGTCCGCACCAGGGCATCGTGTACGACGTGGGCGCGCCGGTCACGTCTGCGTTCTACCAGGGCGACACGCTGCTCGGTGAGGGCGCTGACATATTGACGGTCGAAGTCGCCCCGGAGCCGCTGCCGTACCGGCTTGTCGTGGACACCAAGCGCGACCTGCCGAACCGGCCGTACTCGCCGACTACACACACCGAGTGGGCTTTCACGTCCGACGAGGCCGACTACGCGAACCTGGAGACGCTCCCGCTGCTCCAGCTCGACTACTCGATCGCAACAGACCTGTCCGGCCGGGCGAAGCGGCACGCGGACCTGGCGGTGACCGCCTCGCACCTGCCCGGTGCTGTGGACATCGGCAAGGTCAGTGCGGCGACGCTGGAGGTGTCGTACGACGACGGCGCCACCTGGCGAGCTGTCCGGCTGCAGCGGTCGGGGTCGGGCTGGAGCGGGCGCCTGGATGCACCTGCGTCGGCCGAGTACGTGAGCGTGCGGGCGACCGCGCGCGACACGGCGGGCAACAGCGTGAGCCAGACGGTGCAGCGCGCCTTCGGGGTCCGCTAGCTCAGTTTGGGACGGCGCCGCACCGGACGGTGCAACGTCGTCGGTGGCTTGCCGCGGGTCGTGGCTCTGGTCGGTACCGGAGCCTCGGCCCGCGGCGTCGCGTCGTACCGTCCCGCCGACTCGCTGATCTCACCGGTCGGGTCGAGGACAAGAATGTCTGCCTGGCTGCGCCAGCGTTCCAGCTGGGTGTCCAGGTCGGCCGCGTTGAGGCGCTCCGTGCGCAGCACCTGCGCCGCCGCGGTCCACTCCTCGGTCCCGGGTTCGAGCCGTCGCACCGTGGCCTGCCAGCTGGCCAGGCGGTTGGTGGCGGGCTTCGCCGGTACGACGACCTCAACGGAGCCCGCTGTCGCCAGTCCGGGCAGGGGCTGCTCCGCGCCGTCGGCCGAGTCCGCCAGTACGACGTACTGCCCGTCGACCGCTGCGAACCACGCCGGCGCCGGTCGCCGCCCGTCCCACGCCAGCCAGACGAGCCCCGCCTTCTTCATGACGCCGGCGATCTCGCTGACCGCCTCCTCGATGCTCACAGGTCCGAGTGTCCCACGGTGAATCGGGACACACTCGGAAGGGAAGTGAGCCGGGTCACCGGGACAGCGTCGGCCGACGCCGTACGCTGCCGGTGACCGGTGGGTAACCGAGTGGAGGTCGAGCGATGACGGAGCAGGTCTTACGGAGCAGGCGGTCCTGCCTGGCCACGCCGGGGTCGAACCCGCGGTTCCTGACCAAGGCGAAGGGGCTGGACGCCGACCAGGTGTTCCTGGACCTCGAGGACTCGGTCGCTCCGCTCGCCAAGCCGGACGCCCGCAAGAACATCGTCGCCGCGCTGAACGAGGGCGGCTGGGGCACCAAGCTGCGCGTCGTCCGGGTGAACGACTGGACCACCGAGTGGACGTACGCCGACGTGATCGAGGTGGTCGGCGGCGCCGGCGCGAACCTGGACTGCATCATGCTGCCGAAGGTGCAGACCGCCGAGCAGGTGGTCGCGCTCGACCTGCTGCTCACCCAGCTGGAGAAGGTGCACGGGTACGAGCCGGGCCGGATCGGCATCGAGGCGCAGATCGAGAACGCGCTCGGCCTCACCAACGTGAACGCGATCGCGACCGCGTCGCCGCGGGTCGAGACGATCATCTTCGGCCCGGCGGACTTCATGGCGTCGATCAACATGAAGTCGCTGGTGGTCGGCGAGCAGCCGCCCGGGTACGACGTCGGCGACGCGTACCACTACATCCTGATGCAGATCCTGATGGCCGCCCGCGCGCACGGCAAGCAGGCGATCGACGGGCCGTACCTGCAGATCAAGGACGTCGACGGCTTCCGCCGGGTGGCCGGCCGGTCGGCCGCGCTCGGCTTCGACGGCAAGTGGGTCCTGCACCCCGACCAGATCGCCGCCGCGAACGAGGTCTACTCGCCGCGCCAGGACGACTACGACCACGCCGAGAACATCCTCGACGCCTACGACCACTACACCTCGGCCGCCGGCGGCGCCCGCGGCGCGGTGATGCTGGGCGACGAGATGATCGACGAGGCCAGCCGCAAGATGGCCCTCGTCATCTCCGCGAAGGGCCGTGCCGCCGGTCTCACCCGAACCGACATCTGGCACCCGCCGGCCGACTAGACCTGCGCCATGATCGCCAGCAATTGACCGTCGGGGTCGGGGAAGAACGCCATCCATTCCTCGACCCCGTTGTCGTGCTTGTGGATCAGGTGCGGGGCGTTCTCGAACACCACTCCGCGGTCGCGGAGTTCGTCGTACGCCGCGTTGATGTCGTCGACCCGGAAGTACAGGGTCGACGCCTCGCCCTCGCCGACGCTGAGGAACAGCCGCGTTCCGCCGCAGTCGAAGAATGCCAGGTCGCCGAAGGTGTACAGGTGCGGGAGTCGCAGTACGTCGCGGTAGAACTCGACCGCCTTGCCGATGTCGCTGCACGGGCGGGCGATCTGCCCGATCTCGCCAAGCTGCACCATGTCCGGGCCTCCCTGTCTTCGCAACGCGCTGTCGAAGGGCACTCCGCGCCAAGTTCGCAGCTCGGCCCGGCGAGCCAGGCCGAGCTTCTGCAGGGCGTTCGCGACGTGGAACTTGACCGCGTCCACGCTGATCCCGCGGCGCTGCGCGATCTGGCGGTTCGACAGGCCGTGGCGCACCATGTCGACCACCCGCCACTCGGCGGGAGTCAGCACGTCCGGGTGTCTCGGCCGACCGCGGTTGCCCACAACGACAAGCTAGCGCCGCGGGCGCGGAATTACCCTCCCCCTCAGCGGGCCCAGACCTTGTAGATCCGGATCGGCTTGGCCGGCGGGCCGTCCTGGTCGGGGTCGGCGATCCCGGCGGCCACCATCCGGTCGAACGTGGACATGCCGGCGATCACGTGCCCGAGCACCGTGTAGTTGGGCGCGATGTGCGCGAAGGAGTGCACGACGAAGAACTCCGAGCCGTTCGTGCCCGGTCCCTGGTTGCCATAGGCAACGGTGCCGCGCTCGTACGTCTCCTGGCCGGTCACCTCGTCGGGGAACTTGTACCCCGGCCCGCCTTCCTCCTGGCGGTAGATGTCACCGCACTGCAGGACCCCCAGCCGGGCGGAGTTCGTCAGCCGGAAGCACTGGGTCGCGTCGTAGAACCGGCTCTTCACCAGGTGCACGAAGTTGTGGACGCCGCACGGCGCGTTGGCGCGGTCCATCCGGACCACGAACGGTCCGTAGTTCGTCACGAAGTACACGTCGACCGTGCCCTTCGCACGGGCGACCGGGGACGGCACCCGGACCGGCTTGGCGGCCGGGTTCTCCGGGGTCGGGGTGAACTCGCATTTCGCCACCGGACGCGCGCTGGGCGCGGCGGCGGCAGTTGTGGTCGTCAGCGTCGTCGCGACCAGCACGGCCGCGATCAGGGCGGGAATCGATCGCTTCATGCGACACACCGTAATACCTCGATCGCGCTCCGCAGAGCTTTCTGGGGGCTTTCTGAAGCTTTCCGGCCCGGACTCGTACATTGCGGCACTTCCCGCCTAAGGTGATCCGGTCCGCTGCGGAAGGTGTATGTATTGAACGGCAAGGTACTGGCAGGTCGGTACCGGTTGCTGACCCTGCTGGGCAGGGGCGGTGCGGGTGAGGTGTGGCAGGCGGAGGACACGGTCCTCGCCCGCCAGGTGGCGGTGAAACTGCTGCGCAGCCTCGACGGCGATCCGATGGACGCGGTCGAGCGGTTCCGGGCCGAGGCTCAATCAGCCGCTCGATTGACGCATCCGAACGTGGTCGCGACGTACGACGTCGGCACCGAGGGCGACCACGTCTTCCTGGTGATGGAGCTCGTCCAGGGCCCCGACCTCGCCAAGCTGATGCGGACTTCAGGACTCCCGACCGCCGGCCTGGTCGCGAACATCGCCACCCAGGGCGCCCGCGCGCTGGACGCGGCGCACGCGGCCGGGATCGTGCACCGCGACGTGAAGCCCGCCAACCTGCTGCTGGCCCCTGACGGCACGCTCAAGATGACCGACTTCGGCATCGCCAAGCGGGCCGGCAACGAGACGACCGCGCTGGGCGTCCTGCTCGGTACGGCGTCGTACGTGTCGCCGGAGCAGATCCGCGGCGAGCAGGCCACCCCGGCGAGCGACTGGTATGCGTTCGGCTGCGTGCTGCACGAGCTGCTGACCGGCCGGCCGCCGTTCACCGGCCCGACCGCGGACGCGGTCATGCGGCAGCATCTCGACGCACCGCCGCCGCAGATCACCCGCACCGACGTGCCCGCCGAGCTGGCCGGCCTCGTGACGCACCTGCTGGCCAAGAACCCGGCCGACCGCCCGTCTTCCGCGGACGAGGTGGCTGCGCTGCTCAGCGAACCGGCCAACACGCAGGTGCTCGCCTTCACGCCGGGGACTCCGGCTGAGGAGCCGCTCGACATCGGGCACTGGGAAGACGAGCCCACCACGCACCGTGCACCCAAGCGCGCCTTCCCGCTCGCCAAGGTCGGCATCGGCGCCGCGGTGGTGCTCGCAGCCATCAGCGGCCTGCTCCTGCTGCGTGAGGGCGTGACTGACGACACCCCGAAGGCACAGGCCGTCGGTACGCCGTCCGCGCCGGTGCAGAAGGCCACGGCCGCTCCGAAGACCACGCCCCAGCCCACGGCGACGACTCCCACTCCTACCAAGACGACGCCGACGAAGAAGCCGACGCCCAAGCAGACGCAGAATCCGCAGGCGATCCTGATCCAGCAGCTGCGCACGCTGGCCGCGCAGGTGCGCGCGACCCAGCAGAACAGCCGCAGCAAGGCGCCGCGCGAGGCAGCGCACGACCTGGACCAGGCAGCCCAGGCGCTCGACCAGGGCGACACCGGGTCCGCCGCGCAGCACTTCTACGCCGCGCGGCGCACGCTGTACGAGGCCCAGCAACGCCACCGCTGGCAGGCGACCCAGCAGATTGCCACGCTGTTCGAAACCATCAGCCGCTCCCTCCCGCGCCCCGACCGCGGCGGCGAGTGAGGCACGCGACCTTTCCCGGGTGGCCGGTGTCACAGCGGGTGTCACCCTCGTGCCGGGATGCTGGTAACCGCGATACTCGCGGGTAAGCCGGCCGAAGGAGACGCACGATGAGCAGGTTGCAGCAGACCGACGGGCTGACCGACGTCCAGGAGGAGATCCTGAAGACGGTCCGGGCCTTCGTCGAGGCCGAGATCCTCCCGGTCGCCACCGAGCTCGAGCACCGCGACGAGTACCCGACCGAGATCGTCGAGGGCCTCAAGGAGCTCGGCCTGTTCGGGCTGATGATCCCCGAGGAGTACGGCGGCCTTGGCGAGTCCCTGCTGACGTACGCGCTGTGCGTCGAGGAGATCGCCCGCGGCTGGATGAGCGTGTCCGGCATCATCAACACGCACTTCATCGTCGCGTACATGCTGCTCCAGCACGGGACCGACGAGCAGAAGCAGAAGTACCTGCCGCGGATGGCCACCGGCGAGGTCCGCGGCGCGTTCTCGATGTCCGAGCCGGGCTGCGGCTCGGACGTGTCCGCGATCAAGACCAAGGCCACCCGCGCGGGCGACGGCTACGTGATCAACGGCCAGAAGATGTGGCTGACCAACGGCGGCTCGTCGAACCTGGTCGCGGTGCTGGTGAAGACCGACGAGGGCGCGGACTCGGTCTACAAGAACATGACCACGTTCCTGGTCGAGAAGGAGCCCGGCTTCGGCGAGGTCGACAAGGGCCTGACGGTGCCCGGCAAGATCGAGAAGATGGGCTACAAGGGCGTCGACACCACCGAGCTGGTGTTCGACGGGTACGCGATCGACGGCGCCCAGATCCTCGGCGGCGTACCCGGCCAGGGCTTCTACCAGATGATGGACGGCGTCGAGGTCGGCCGGGTGAACGTGGCCGCGCGCGGCTGCGGTGTGGCCCGGCGGGCGTTCGAGCTCGGGATCGCGTACGCGCAGCAGCGCGAGACGTTCGGCAAGAAGATCGCCGACCACCAGGCCGTGCTGTTCCGGCTCGCCGACATGGCCGTCAAGGTGGAGGCTGCGCACGAGCTGATGGTGAAGGCCGCGCGCAAGAAGGACAGCGGGTCCCGCAACGATTTCGAGGCCGGCGTCGCGAAGTACCTGGCCAGCGAGTACTGCGCGCAGGTCGTCGAGGACTCGTTCCGCATCCACGGCGGCTACGGCTTCTCCAAGGAGTACGAGATCGAACGCCTCTACCGCGAAGCCCCGATGCTGCTGATCGGCGAGGGCACCGCCGACATCCAGCGGATGATCATCGGCCGCCGTCTGCTGGAGGACTACAAACTCTGACCCGGCGCGCTGGGTCGACAGGCGGGGCGGTGCCGGTCGGCCCAGCGCGCGATGGGGCAGGGTGCGGGGGCTAGGCGGGGGTGCGGGACCGCGGACGCGGCCGGCCGGAGCCGTAACCGGACAGCAGCCAGATGCCCAGCTGGGTGATCTCGTGGCGGACGGACGCGCCGTCGCGGCGGGTGGTGATCAGGCCGGCCTCCCGCAGGACCGTCGCCTGGTGGCTGGCGGCCGCGGGGGAGATGCGGCAGCGCTTCGCCAGCTCGGTCGTCGTACAGCCGCTCACGGCCGCCTCCAGCGCGGCGGCCCGGGTCGAGCCCAGCAACGCGGCCAGCGGGTCACTCGACGGCAGCTGCTCCATCGACGTCTGCCGCAGGATCCCGGGCGCATGCTGAATGGGGTAGACCAGGATCGGTTTGAGATCCGGGTCCCGCAGCTTGGTCGGTACCTGCCAGCAGAACGCCGAAGGCTGCAACTCGATTCCCCTGCCATCGAGATACAGATCTCGGTCGTTCATGTCCAGCACCTGCAGCACCGGTGGTACCCACCGGACCCGCGGATGCAAGGACGACAACAATCGGTCCACACCGTGCCGGGCCAGCGCCTCCCCGCGATGGGCGTGGTCGGCGGACACGTGCGTCCCGATCGACTTCCAGTACGGCTTGATCGCCGCGTCGTGGTACGTCCGGATGGCCCGGCCGAGCTTCTGCAGCGACGCCCGGCCGCCTTGCGCCAGCTCACGCGTCCAGGGCGACGGCGCCCGGTACTGCGCGAGCAGGTCGAGCTGGCTGCGGAGCTGCTGCTGCGGCGTCGCCAGCGTCTGCTCCAGCGCGGCGTCGAAGTCCGGTGCGGGCTCCGCCGGGGTCAGGAAATCGGGGGAGTACCCCTTCGACGGGGTCAGCTCCAGCAGCAGCCGCATCTGGTCCGGAGCGACCGTGGCCCGGACGTGCCGCCGCCAGTCCTCGAAGATCAGCCGGCCCTCCGAGTGCTGCAGCATGTGCAGGCTCAGCAGCACCTCCCACAGCGGCGCCGGCGTGGTCGCGACCGTGACCCGGGTCAGGTCGCGTGGGGTGAAGTGAATCCGGAGCACCGCGATCCCCTCCCGTCCCAACGTCAAATGGTCGCGGAAAGTAATCAATTCCTGACCGAATGCGATTCGGGAATTGAATCAAGGCAGCAGATCCCGGGACAACAGTTTGAACATTCCAATCCGGGAGGACTTTCGGCCATGGCAAAAGGTTGCCAACTCACCCGACCGGGGTGGAGCGAACTCCGGGGTCAGAGCCAGTGGTTCCGCTTGAACAACCGGTAAAGCACGAAACACGCGCCGAGCATCACGCCGAGCACCACGAAGTACGCGTACTTGAGCCGCAACTCCGGCATGTAGTCGAAGTTCATCCCGTAGATCCCGGCGATCATCGTCGGCACCGCCAGGATCGCGACCCACGCCGAGATCCGCCGCATGTCCTCGTTCTCGGCGACCTGGACCTGGGCGAGCCCCGCCTGCAGGATCGAGCTGAGCAGCTCGTCGAACGAGATCACCTGCTCCTTCACGCGCTGCAGATGGTCGTCGACGTCGCGGAAGTAGTTCCGGGTCTCCTCGGCGATCAGCGGGTGCCGCAGGGTGGCGAGCGCGCGCATCGGGCCGGTCAGCGGCGCCACCGCCCGTTTGAGCTCCAGCACCTCGCGCTTCAGCTGGTACACCCGGTCGATGCTGCGCCAGCCTCGCGGTGTGAACATCGACGTCTCGATCAGGTCGATATCGGCCTGGACGGCGTCCGCGACCTCCAGGTACCGGTCCACGACGTGGTCCGCGATGGCGTGCAGGACGGCGCCTGGGCCGGTGGCCAGCCGGTGCGGCTCCTGCTCCAGATCCTGACGCAGCCCGGTCAGCTCGCTGTGCTCACCGTGGCGGACCGTGACCACGAAGCCTGGTCCGCAGAACACCATGACCTCACCGGTCGCGACCACCTCGCTGGTCGCGGTCAGGTCGCCGTGCGGGACGTACGTGACCGTCTTGAACACCGCGAACAGCGTCTCGCCGTACCGCTCCAGCTTGGGACGCTGATGCGCCTCGGACGCGTCCTCCAGGGCCAGCGGGTGCAGGCCGAACTCCGCGCCGATGATGGCGAGCTGATGGGCGGTCGGCTGGAACAGGCCGATCCACACGAAACCCTGTCCGCGCTGTGCCCGGTCCAGGGCCTCGGTGTAGGAATTGACCCGCCGGTCGCGGACACCGTCGCGGTACAGTCCCCAGTCGACCAGCGCACCCTCGAGCTTGCCGGTCATCACGTCGTCCGGGGGACGCCCGGCGCCGCCGCCACGCCGGGCGAAGACTCGTCCGACACGGCGTGTCGCGCCCATGTCCCATCGTCGCCCGGTCATCACCGGCGAGGCTATCAAGACGTGGTAACCAGCCGTCGGCAATGATGGGGGGTGCAAGCACGTGGAGAGGAACGACGATGACCACGCAGGGCATGCCCTCGATGGACCCCAGGCCGACCGGCCTCACGATCGGGACGTACGACACCTACCGGGAGGCACAGCGAGCCGTCGACTACCTCTCGGACGAGAAGTTCCCGGTCGAGCACACGACCATCGTCGGTAACAACCTCCGTCAGGTCGAGAAGATCACCGGCCGGCTCACCTGGGGCCGGGCGCTGACCGCGGGCCTGGCCAGCGGCGCCTGGTTCGGTCTGTTCGTCGGTCTGCTGCTGGGGTTGTTCACGACCGGCAACTGGCTCGCGGCGCTGCTCACCGGTGTGGTGCTGGGCGCCTTCTTCGGGTTGGTGTTCGGCGGCCTGAGCTACGCGCAGTCGGCCGGCCGCCGCGACTTCACCTCGCGGACCGCGGTGGTGGCGACGACGTACGACGTGCTGTGCGACTTCAAGTTCGCCGAGGAGGCCCGCAACCACCTGGCCAAGCTGGCGCTGAAGGGCGAGGTGCACCCGCTGCTGCCGAACCACGCGGACCAGCCGGTCCAGGAGACGACGCAGCGGCCCACCGACTGAGGTGACCTAAATCTCCCGCCGGTGAGAGCCAGACCACGGTCCGGATGCGCCCGGACCGGCAGCATGGGGATTCCAGCAGCCGAGGAGGAACCGCGATGCAGTTCGGGCGCAGTTACGAGGAGTTCGAGGTCGGTGCGGTCTACAAGCACTGGCCGGGCAAGACGGTGACCGAGTACGACGATCACCTGTTCTGCCTGCTCACGATGAACCACCATCCGCTGCATCTGGACACGAACTACGCGGAAGAGACCACGCAGTTCGGCAAGAACGTTGTGGTCGGCAACTATATCTACTCGATCCTGCTCGGGATGTCGGTCCCGGACGTGAGCGGCAAGGCGATCGCGAACCTGGAGATCGAGTCGCTGCGGCACGTCGCCCCGACCTTCCACGGCGACACGATCTACGGCGAGACCGTCGTCCTCGACAAGTGGGAGTCCAAGTCCAAGGACGACCGCGGCGTCGTCTACGTCGAGACCAAGGGCTACAAGCAGGACGGCACCGTGGTCTGCCTGTTCCGCCGCAAGGTCATGGTCCCGAAGAACAACTACCTCGACGCCCGCGGCGGCGAGCAGCCGGGCCGCCCGGTCCCCGCCGAATAGCAAGGACATGACGAGCGGCCCGTCCGGCGAGGGGAAACCGGACGGACCGCGCGTCGACCGCGGACCGATCGTCTAGAGGAACAGCTCGATCACCGGGACGAGCACGTTCGGCTTCTGGATGGGGAGCTTCAGCGTCAGGGTCTCGGTCGAGACCCCGCCCATCGTGGTGTTCTGGGCCTGCTGGTGCGGGTCGTTGACGATCCGCTTGATCTCGGACGCGTCGTTCAGCAGTTGCGCGTACTTGACCTTGCCGGCCAGACCGTTCAGGTGGATGTGCCCCATCGGCCACGAGAACAGGTGCAGGTAGAGCCGGTCGCCCTTCTGCGTGAAGCGGCAGTCGACGGGAGCGGAGTACTCCGCCGCCGGCCGCGCGCCGCGGATCGACCGCTCGTGCAGCCGCATCCACTCACCGATCGAGGCCAGCGTCGCCAGCGCCCGCGGGTCGAACTCGCCGCGACCGGTCGGCCCCACGTTCAGCAGCAGGTTGCCGTCCTTGGAGACCGAGTCGACGAGCATCTTCACCAGCGTCTCCGGCGACTTCCAGTCCAGGTTGTCCCGGTCGTAGCCCCAGCTGCCGTTCAGCGTCTGACAGGCCTCCCACACCACCGGTACGCCGTCGCGCTGCATCGGCCCGTCCGGCTGGTACTGCTCGGGCGTCACGAAGTCGCCCGGGATGTCCAGCCGGTCGTTGATCAGGATGTCCGGCTGCAACTCCCGGACCATCGCCATCAGTTCCTCGGAGCGCCAGTCGTCGCGGCCCTTGCCGTGGCCGTCCCGCCCGTCCGGGTAGGTGCGGCCCGGGTAGGAGAAGTCGAACCACATGATGTCGATCGGCCCGTAATTGGTCAGCAGCTCACGGGTCTGGGCGTGCAGGTAGTCCGCGTACACCTGGACGTCCCGCCCGGCCGCCTTCGCGATCGCTTCCTCGTCGTCGCGCTGCGGGTGCACCAGGTCGATCGGGAACTCCGGGTGGTGCCAGTCGATCAGCGAGTGGTAGAAGCCGACCCCGAGACCTTCGGCCCGGCACGCCTCGACGAACCGCTTGACCAGGTCGTTGTCCTCGGCGTCCTTGCCCCAGGCGGTGTGCGCGACCGTGTAGTCCGACACCTCGGAGTCCCACAGACAGAAGCCTTCGTGGTGCTTGGTCGTGAGGACGGCGTACCGCATACCGGCCTCGCGGGCGGCCCGGGCCCACTTGCTGGGGTCGTACAGGTCCGGCTCGAAGTGGTCGAAGTACGGCTGGTAGTCCTCGTCGGTCAGCCGCTCGTAGTTCTTCACCCACTCGTGCCGGGCCGGCAGCGAGTACAGGCCCCAGTGGACGAACAGGCCGAACCGCCAGTCGCGGAACTTCTCCACCGAAGCCGCGGGAGGCGTGTCAGTCATCTCTTTGTCTCCTTAGTGATCAACGTCCGCCGAGGCCGGTCACGAGCAGGCCGCGGACGAGGTGCTTCTGCAACAGGACGACGAGCAGGACGGTCGGGATCATCGCCATCACCGACGCGGCCATCATCAGGTTCCACTGGGTACCCTGCTGGCCGATGAACTGGGCCAGGCCGAGCGGGACGGTGCCCTTGTCGGCGACGCTGTTGACGATGATCAGCGGCCACAGGAAGCTGCCCCAGAAGCTGATGAACGTGAAGACGGTCAGGACGGCGATGGCCGGCCGCGCGAGCGGCAGCATGATCCGCAGGAACGAGCCGAACGGCCCGCACCCGTCCACCCGGGCCGCCTCCTCCAGCTCGGCCGGGACGGTCAGGAAGAACTGCCGCAGCAGGAAGGTGCCGAACGCGGTGAACGCCCACGGCAGGATCAGCGCCCAGTAGCTGTCCACCCAGCCGAGCGACTGCATCAGCCAGTACATCGGCACGATCAGCACCTCCTGCGGCACCATCAAGGTCCCGAGGAACAGCACGAACAGTTGCTCCCGGCCCTTGAATTTCAGCCGCGCGAAGGCGTACGCCGACATGCTCGACGCGATCACCACGACGAGCGTGCCGGCGATCGCGACGAACAGGCTGTTCAGGAAGTACCGGCCGAACGGCGCGAACTCGAACGCGTCGGCGTAGTTCTGCCAGCGGATCTCGGACCCGAACAGGTGCGGCGTCGGCGTGAACACCTCGTCCGCGGGCTTCAGCGACGTCGAGACGGCGTACACCAGCGGCCCGAGGAAGACGATCGCGACGATGATCAGCAAGACATGTGAGATGCCGCTGCGGACGCGGCGGGCGGCGACAGAAGTCTCAGACATCGTAGTTCACCCACTTCCGCTGGCCGACGAACTGGATCGCGGTGATGCCCATGATGATCACGAACAGCACCCAGCCGGCCGCCGACGCCAGACCCATGGTGAGGAACTGCCAGCCCTGGTTGTAGACGTACATGACGATCGTCTGGGTGGACACGCCCGGCCCGCCCTGGGTGAGGATGAACGGCTGCGCGAACACCTGGAACGAGGTGATCAGCGTCATCGTGGTGGCGAAGAAGATCGACGGCGTGATCATCGGCCAGGTCACGTACCGGAACCGCTGCAGCGGCCCGGCGCCGTCGATCTGCGCCGACTCCAGCTGCGACTGCGGCACCTGGTCGAGGGCGGCCGAGAAGACCAGGAAGTTGTACCCGAACCCCTGCCAGATCGACATCGCCACGATCGCCGGCATCGCCCAGCTCGACGAGCCGAGGAAGTTCGGCGCGTCGATGCCGAACCAGCTGTTCAGACCGGCGTCGAGCAGGCCGCCGGGCTGGAACAGCAGCCGCCAGACCATCACGTTGGCGACCATCGGCGTCATCACCGGGATGAAGAACAGCACCCGGAACGCCTGCCGGCCCTTGATCTTCGGCCCGAGCCAGGTCGCCAGCCCGAGCGAGAGGACCACGTTCAGCGGCACGTACAGCGCCACGAACAGCGCCGTGTTGAACACCACCCGGCGGAACACCGGGTCGCCGAACAGGTGCGTGTAGTTCCCGAACCCGAGGAACTTGCGCTCGCCGAACACCGGCCAGTCGAACAGGCTGATCGCCAGCGCCATCGCGGTCGGGAACAACGTGAACAGGGCCAGTCCGGCCAGGCTCGGGGCCAGGAAGACCGACGCGTAACGCCCGTCCCGCCGCAACGCCGGCCGCCGCCCCGACCGAACAGTCTCGGTCGGGGCCACGGTGTCGTTGAGGGTCACCATCAGGAACCAGCGCCCGCCTGGTCCTGGATGGTCTTCAGCGCCTGGTCCGGCGGGATCTCACCGTTCAGCGCCTGGGTGCCGAACCGGGTGAGCAGGTCGTTGACCTGGACCCAGTTCTTGGAGGTGACCAGCGGGACCGAGTTCTCCGACGCGTACTCGATGACCTCCTTGGCCTCCGGGATCTTCGCGGCGGTGAACCAGGCCGGGTGCGCCGCGGTCCGGGCCGGGTACGCGCGGCCGGCGGCGGCCAGCGTGGTCAGCGGCTTGTCGCTGGTCATCGACATGATCGCCTGGAACGCGGCGTCCGGCGTCTTGCAGGACCGGGAGATGCCGAAGCCGGAGCCCGCGGTGTAGGTCTTGGAACCGTCCGCACCGGCCGGGATCGGCGCGATCCCGAGGTTGAACTTGACCTTACCGAGCGTGTCGATCAGCGACCACGGACCGTTCAGCTGCATCGCCGACTTGCCGGAGACGAATTGCGTGGTCTCGAAGTCGCTGTTGCCGGACGGCACCTGCGGCGCGATCTTGTCGGTCCGGACGAAGTTCGCCCAGGTCGTGAACCCGTCGGCGAACTTCGCGTCGGTGAGGTTCAGCTTGCCGTCCGCCAGCGGTTCGGCGCCGCTGATCGTGCGTACCCAGGAAGCCGTCCCGAGGTCGGACGGCGTCGTCACCAGGCCGGTCCGTCCAGCACTCGTCAGCTTCTTCGCGGCCGCCTTGAACTCGTCGATCGTCCAGCCCGGCTTCGGGTCCGGTACGCCGGCCGCCTTGAACAGGTCCTTGTTGTAGAAGATCACCATCGGGCCGGAGTCGTACGGGATCGCGATCTGCTTCCCGTCCACCTTCAGGCCGTCCATGATCGGCTTGTCGAAGTCCTCGGGCTTCAGGTTGTACTTCTTGATCAGATCGTCGAGCGGCAGCATCGCGTTCGCGTACGACGCCAGGCGCAGCGACTGCATGCCGATGATGCAGGGGGCCTTGCCGCTGGCCAGCAGGGTGCCGATCTTCGACCAGTAGTTGTTCCAGTCGGTGCCCTGCAGCTTGACGGTGATGCCGGAGTGGTCGGTGTGCGCCTGGTCGGCGACCTTCTGCCAGGCGGCCTGGTCCTCGGTCCCGCCGACCCAGAACTGCCAGGTCAGGTCGGCCTTGTCGGCCGACCCGGACCCGCTGCCGCCGCTGCCGTCGTTGCCGCCGCCACAGGCGGCAACGGCCGTCAGCGCCAGCACCGCACAGGTTGCGGTGATCCAGCGGCGCGCCCGAGTTGGTGTTCCTCTCATCCTGACCTCCAAGGAGAGCTGTAAGTCATCCGATCAATATGTCGAGATCTTGACGAGAGTCAACAGTTGAGGGTCTTATTTCAGGAAGAAAATCAACTCGCCACGCTCTAGCGCAGCACCTAGACCTCCGATGTATGGTCCAAAGACATCGGAGGTTTCAGGGCGAAGGGAGGGGTGCGCATGGCGGTGACCGATGCGGCGATCGACCGGATCAAGCAGATGATCGTGGCCGGTGAGCTGCAACCCGGCGACCGGCTGCCGCGCGAGGCCGACCTGGCCTCCCGGCTCGGGCTGTCCCGCAACTCGCTGCGCGAGGCGGTCAAGGCACTGGCTCTGATCCGGGTGCTCGAGGTCCGGCAGGGCGACGGCACCTACGTGACCAGCCTCGACCCGCCGCTGCTGATGGAGACACTCGGCTTCGTCCTGGACCTGCACCAGGACGCCTCGGTGCTGGAGTTCTTCGAGGTACGGCGGATCCTGGAGCCGGCCGCCGCGGCGCGGGCCGCGCTCCGGATGCCCGACGACGAGATCGCCGGGATGCGCGCACTGCTGGACGACCTCGGCGACGACCCGTCCGCCGACGACCAGCTCGCCTGTGACGTCGAGTTCCACCGGCTGCTCGCGATCGGCAGCGGGAACCGGACGCTGGCCTCGATCATCGAGAGCCTGCGGCAGCCGACCTACCGGGCCCGGATCTGGCGCGGCCTCACCCAGACCGGCGCGGTGAACCGCTCGGTCGCCGAGCACCGCTCGATCCTGGACGCGATCGCCGCCCGCGAGCCCGAGGTCGCCCAGGCCTGGGCGACCGTGCACATCGCGGGCGTCGAACGCTGGCTCAACGAGGCGGTCAAACTCGAGGTGGACGGAGCTCCAGCAGCACAGCGGCCGGCATCGGCAGCGTCACCTCGACCGCTGAACCACTCCACTCGAGTGGGGTACTGACCAACCGTGTGCGTTCGGCCAACTCGGCCAGTTCGTCGTCGGTCGGCCAATCCGGCAGGCCCACGGCGGCTGTCGCCAGGTCTGCAGTGCCGATCGCGAGAGTCGTCGCGGTTGCTTCCCAGCACGAGTCCACACCCGGCAGTTGGACGCGGATGTTCCGCGTCAGCTCGGCGGCGCCGTCCGCCTTCGACTGATCCAGGGTGAGGTTCCACAGCAGTACGGCGATCCGGTCGCGGTCTCTCGAGGCCCACGCTTCCACCAGGCTGCCGCCGCCGTCACCGTCGTACGTGACGGGCAGTTCGACCGGGCCGAGGCGACTGAGCATCGTCATCGCGTGGTAGCGCGGTTTCGCCAGCCCGCCGACGGTCTGCAGGCCGAAACCGCCGTGCAGGAACCGGGGCGGCCGGCCGAGTTCCTCGAAGTGATCGGACGCGACCCAGTACGAGAGCGCGTCGATCCGGCCGGCCGCGGACCGCATACCGCGGAGCAGGAACACCCCGGAGAACACCGAGTCGTTGATCGGGTTGAAGTGCCTCGGCGTGACACCCCACTCGGTCCACAGGATCCGTGCATCGCCGTACCCGTGCCGCTCCAGCGACGCCCGCACGTCGAGCGGCGGAGACCCGTAGGTGTGCGTGGACACGAAGTCGATCGGCGTGCCGTACCGCTTGGTGTGGTCGAGCAGGTCGTCGACCCATCCGGCCGCGGCGGACGACGGCCCGCCGACCGCGAGGCGCGGGTCGACCGACTTCACGGCCGCCGCGGACACGTCGTACAGCTGGAGCCACTCGGCCTTGGTGCCGGACCAGAAGACCTTGAGGTTCGCCTCGTTCCACACCTCGAAGTCCCAGGTCAGCACCTCGTCGAGGCCGTACCGGTCGACCAGGTGCTGGACGAGCGCGCGGACCAGGTCGTGCCAGCGCTGGTACGACGCGGGCGGCGAGATGATCGCCGCGTACTCGAAGACCGTCTTGGTGGGATCGCTCGCCAGCTCCCGGGGCATGAACCCGAGCTCGACCACCGGCCGCAGCCCGATCGCGAGCAGCTTGTCGTAGATCGCGTCCACCACGGAGAAGTCGTACGACGGGCCGTCGACGACGTGGGTGTCGTCGTGGAAGATCGCGTGCGCGCGCACCGTCCGGACCCCGAGCTCGTCGTGCATCCGGCGCAGCGCGTCCTCGAGCTCGCGGCCGATCTCGTGCCCGCCGGTGAGGTCCTTGCAGAGCAGCTGGCTCAGCCGCTCGCTGCCGACCATCGGCTCCCACGGCCGCTCCAACTCGATGCCCTCGGCAACCACGTCGACAGTTACTGTGACGGTCGGAGCCACGGTACCGGCGACCAGCGGCACGGCGCCGACAGTGGAGCTCGGCCGCCCGTGGGCCGTCACTTCGGGCACGCTCGCCACGGCGTAGCGGTACGGCGTGCCCGGGGTGCACGTCGTGTCGACGTACGGCGGCGACGGGACCGGCAGCACGTCGCCGCTGTGGTGATCGACCGGCTCCAGCGGGCCGTGCGCGCCGGCGCCGCGGAGGATCAGGTAGCCGGCCGCGCCGTCCACCGGCGACCAGCCGATCGTCACCTGGCCGACGCCGCCGGCCGCTGTGACCTCCTTCGGCGGATCGAGGTCGGGGAAGGTGAACTCACGCTCCTCGTCGCTGCGCAGCGCGATCCGCTCGTCCCAGTCGGCCTTGGCGTTCTCCAGCATTCAGGCGACTCCGGATTCGAACTGTTCCATCCCGATCAACGGCCGGATCCGCTGCTCGACCGTCCGGCTCGCGAAGCTCCGCCGGATCAGGTCGTTGCCGAACACGTTGCCGATGGCACCCATCACCATGGCCTGGTCGAGCGACAGGTACCGCCGCGCGATCAGTCCCGACTTCACCGCGACCGAGTCGTAGAACCCGCCGCCGCCGTACGCGTGCAGGGTGTTCTCGATCTTGCTCAGGTTGTCGATCGCCTGCCGCGGCGCGTACGCCATCGCGAGGAACGCGGCGTGCGGCGTGACCACACCGTCGCCGTAGGCCGGGTTCGGATTGGTGCCTTCGCGGCAGCCTTCGAACCCGCCGTCGTAGTTGGTGCCCTCGAGGTCGGACGGGTAGCCGGACGGGTCCATCCCGATCGCCTCGACACCGTAGACGGAGTACCCGCCCTTCGGGTTCGACGCGGGAGAGAAGCCCCAATAGCCGTAGCGAGCGTCGTCCAGGCCGTGCTCGATGTGCGCGCGGACGGTCAGCGGGTGGTTGAGGCCCCAGCTGCGCGGCGCCCAGGTCGCCTCGGGCACGAACAGGTCGGGCATCAGCGACTCGAACATGTCGCCGCCCCAGGACGGGACCAGCCGCATCCCGCGGTACTCGTAGGTCCCTTCGAAGACGTCGAGACCGAGGTACGTCCGGTGCACGCCCTTCGGCTTCTGCTCCACCCAGGACCAGTCGCAACTGTCCGGGAAGGTGCGGTACGTCGCGAAGTACTGCGTGTGCGGGACCTGGTTGAGGGCGAACCCGACGTATCCGGCGATCCGCGCCTCGGTGTTGCAGGTGTCGTAATGGAACTTGCGGTAGTACACGTCCGGGCCGACGCCGGCGTGGTTGCCCTGGTCGGTCTCCTCGTCCGGCGGCGGGGTCTCGAAGAAGCCGCCGCGCATCAGGCCGCCCGGGCGGGCCGCGGGGTTGTAGTAGAACGCGAAGTTCATCTTGTTCAGCAGGGAATCCGCGAGCGCCTGGGCACGCGGCTCGGCGTTCCGGACCACCATCAGCGCACAGGCGAACCAGGCGTTGTCGACGCTCGACACGAACGGCGTGATCGCCCTGGTGCCGTCCGGGTCGGTGTGCAGGACCTCGCCGGTCGCCTCGTCGTACCAGTTGAAGAACATGCCGCTCGGCTCATGATGGACGACGTTCTTCATCGTCGTCAGCGTCTGCGTGATGCGGCGCAGCGACTCCTGCGGCGAGATGATGCCGAAATGCTTGGCGACGACCGTGCTCCACAGGTAGCCGCCGATGTTGGTGGGGGAGGTGTACTTGCTGCGCACCGGATTCGTCACGAACTCACCGATGTTGTCGGCCGGCAGCCCGGTGCGCTCGTCCGTCATGGCGACCAGGCTGCGCCAGGTGTCGCGGGCCCACCGCCCGGCCAGAGCGCGATCGCCCGGGCTCGGCACCCACCCGCCTTTCAGCAGTTGGGCGGGTGCGGGCGTCCCGCCGTACGCGGATGATCCGGCGGCCCCGGCCACGGCGAGCGCTCCGGTGGAGGCGAGCAAGGTGCGGCGACTGATGAAGGCGGTCATCTGAAGTCTCCTATTTCAGTCCGGTGATGGCGATGCCCTTGGTCACGTGCCGCTGGAACGCCAGGAAGATGACGAGCACGGGGACGACGACCACGACCGCGCCGGCCATCAGCAGGCCGAAGTTCTGCGCGTTCTGCCCGGTCGAGTACAGGGCGAGGGCAACGGGAAGCGTGTACTTGTCCTCGGTCTGGGCGACCACCAGCGGCCAGAGGAAGTTGTTCCAGGATCCGAGGAAGGTGAGGATGCCGAGCGTCGCCAGCGCGGGCCGGGTCAGCGGCAGCATGATCCGGGCGAAGATGCCGAGTTCGCCGGTGCCGTCGACGCGGCCGGCGTCGATCAGGTCGTCGGGCAGCCCCTGGAAGAACTGCCGCATCAGGAACACGCCGAACGGCGAGACCAGGAACGGCAGGATCAGGCCGGGGTACGAGTTCGCGAGCCCGGCGTTGGTGACGAGGACGAACAGCGGGACGAACGTGACCATGCCGGGGATCATCAGCGTGGCCATCACCACCACGAACAGCGCGTTGCGGCCCTTGAACCGCAGCTTGGCCAGCGCGTAGCCGATCATCGAGCAGAAGGTCAGGTTGCCGGCCGTGACGGCCAGCGCGACCACAGTGGAGTTCAGGAAGTAGCGCGGGAAGTTCGCCTTGCTGAACAGGTCCGCGTAGTTCTGGTTCGTCGGCCGGTCCGGCCACCAGGTCGGCGGCACCCGGAGCAGCTCGCCCTGGGTCTTGAAGCTGCCGAGCACCATCCACAGGAACGGCGCCGCGACCGCGACCAGCCCCAGGACCCCGATCAGGTAGATCCACCAGGTACGGCGCATCACTTCTCCCTCAGCAGCCGGAACTGGATGAACGTGACGACCGCGATGACGACGAACAGGATGTACGCCATCGCCGTCGCCAGCCCGTAGTTCCCGAACCCGAACTGGTTGTAGGTGTACATCGACACCGACAGCGTGCTGTTCAACGGTCCGCCGTCGGTCATCACCAGCGGCTCTTCGAAGAACTGCAGGTAGCCGATGACGGTGGTGACCGTGGTGAACAGAACCGTCGGCCGTAGCAGCGGCAGGATCAGGTACCGGAAGCGCTGCCACGACCCGGCGCCGTCCAGCTGGCCGGCCTCCTCGACGGTCTGCGGTATGCCCTGCAGACCGGCCAGGAAGATCAGCATCGCGGTCCCGAAGTTGCGCCAGACCGCCATCGCGATCAGCGACGGCATCGCCCAGGTCCTCGAGGCCAGCCAGTTGGGTCCGTCGATCCCGAACCAGCCGAGCACGCTGTTGACCAGCCCGGAGTCGGGGGCCAGGACGAACCGCCAGATCACCGCGATCGCCACGATCGAGGTCACCACCGGCAAGTAGTACCCGACCCGGAAGACGCTGCGGAACCGCTGCACGCCGCGGTCCAGCAGCACCGCCGCCGCCAGCGCGACGACCAGCGTCAGCGGTACGCCGACGACCACGAAGTACGCGGTGTTGAACGCCGCCTTGCGAAACGTCTCGTCCGACAGAGCCTTGGCGTAGTTGCCGAACCCGACACCGTCCACCGCGAACGGTGTCCGCAGGTCCCGCTGCCTGATGTCGGTGAACGACATCCCCAACGACCCGAGCACCGGGCCTGCGGTGAACGCCAGGAACAACAGCACGAAGGGTAGGACGAGAACCCACGCGGCCACGGTCTGCCGGTCCCGGGCCCCGCGCCGCCGCCGGCCCAGAACTGCGGCAGGCGCGGCGGCGGCAACCCCGCCCGTGGTCTCCCGGGAGCTCATCAGCTGCCGCCGGTACCGATCTGGGAGGCCTTGGCCTGGATGGCCTTGGCGGTGTCGGCAGGGGACTGACCGGCCTTGACCATCTTCTCCACCTCGGCGTCGAACGCGGTCGCGACCTGCTCCCAGTTGGGGACGCTCGGCGGCGCCTTCGCGGTCTCCAGCTGCTTCCCGAAGACCGGGAGCAGCGGGTCACCGGCAATGCTCGGGTCCTGCCAGGCGCTCTTCACCGCGGGCAGGTCGGACGACATCTTGTACCACGCCGCCTGCGTCTTCGGGTCGGACAGGAACTTGACCAGCTTCCAGGCACTGTCCTTGTTCTTCGACGACTTGAACACAACGAAGTCCGACCCGCCGACGAACGACGTCGACGTCTTGTTGGCAGGCAGCTCGAACACCCCGATGTTCGGCTTCATCGCGGCGCCGCCGAGCTTGGCGACCGATCCGGCCATCCACGGTCCGGAGATGAAGATCGGCGCCTTGCCGGTGACGAAGTACGCCTCGGTGTTGTCCGGCGGGATGTCGGTCCCGGCGAGCTTGCCGGTGAAGAAGCTCTGGTAGTACGTCAGGGCTTCCTGCAGCTGCGGCGTGTCGAAGGTGAACTCCTTCTGGTCGTCGCCGGTGATGCTCGCACCCGCGGACCACGCGAACGGCATCACCGTCTGCCAGGAGCCGGTCCCGCCGGGCGTCAGGTTGATCCCGTACTTCGCGCCGGCCTTGTCCTGCATCGCCTTGGCCATCGCCTTCAGCCCGTCCCAGTCCGTCGGGGGCGTGCTGAACCCGGCCTTCGCGGCGAGATCCTTGCGGTAGTAGACCGAACGCGTCTCGACGTACCACGGCACGCCGTACTGCGTCCCGCCGACCTTCGTGGTGTCGAGCGCGCCGGGGAAGAAGACGGAGCTGTCGATGCCCTGCGGCGTCGGGTCGAGCGCGCCGAGGTCGGCGAACTCACCCATCCAGGTGGTGCCGACCATGGCGGCGTCGGGCAGCGTGTTCGCGGTGATCGCGGTGGTGAACTTGTTGTGCGCGGCGTCCCATGGAATCGGGGTGACGGTCACGTTGACGCCGGGATTGGCCTGCTTGAACTGCTCCATCAGTTTCGGCAGGTTCTCGCCCTCGGTGCCCATCGCCCAGACGGTCAGGTTGCCGGTGGCGGGCCCGTCGCTGATGGTGGCGGCCGGTTGGGATCCGCCGCTCGGCGTGTCCTCCGACCGCCCACAACCGGCCAGCGCGAGCGCTGTGGCGGTGAGTGCAGCGCTGCCGATCACCAGCCGGCGGCGGATGCTGTGGGTGAACATGTGTGTCTCCTCACTGGATTACTCCTGCATCCCCCGGTTGGTGCCGCAGCTGTCCCGCAGCACCAGTTGTGTTGCCAGTACGTCGTTGCGGGCCCGGGTCCGGACCCCGGTCACCCGCTCGTGCAACCGCTCCGCGGCCACCCGGCCCAGCTCGGCCATCGGCTGCCGCACCGTGGTCAGCCCCGGCGACACGTACCGCGCCGCCATCACGTCGTCCCACCCGGTCACCACGATGTCGCCGGGCACGTGCACCCCGTGCGCGGCGAACGTCACCAGCGCAGCCAGGGCAAGTTCGTCGTTGGCACACACCAGCCCGTCCGGCCGGGTGGTTGCCTGCAGCATCTTCTCGGCGACGGTCCGGCCGGCTTCCTCCGTGAGCGGGACCCGCAGCGGCTTCGGCACCGGCAGCCCGCGGAGTTGGTGCGCTTTCGCGAAGCCGGCGTACCGCTCGGACACGTCGTACGAGCTGGCGGGATCACCGACGAACTGCAGCTGCTCCCGGCCGTGCTCGAGCAGCCGGGTCGTCAGTTGCTCCGCGCTGGCGGCGCTCTCGCTCCGCACCGAGTCGCAGCCGGTGACGGGTGGATGCGCGATCAGCACCACCGGTACGCCGGCCTTGCGCAGGCCCTGCACCGTCGGCAGCTCGAGAGCGTTGCCGTGGACAACTATTCCGTCGACGCGCCCGGCGAGGTCCATCACACTGCGTCGTGGGTCCGGGTTGCCGTGCGTGACGGTGATGACGACGCTCTGGCCGTGCTCGCCGGCCCAGCGCTCGTACCCCATCAGGAGGTCGCCGTAGAACGGGCCGGCCAGATCCGGCAGCACCAGCCCGTGCGCCTCGTGCCGCTGGACGGCGAGGCTCCGCGCCGCCCGCAGCGGTACGTAGTTCAGCTCCTGCGCCGCCTGGTCGACCCGCGCCCGCGCCTTGGCCGAAACCGGGCCGGTCCCTTGCAGGACACGGGAAACCGTCGCGATCGACAGCTTCGCGCGGGCCGCGACGTCATAGATCGTCGCCGGCCGGCCGGTGGGACCGGAAGGCATCGGGGTTCGCTCCTCAGGGGGGCAGTGGAAGCGCTTACAGTTTCGATACCCTGCCGTGGATCGTTCAAACGGTCAAGACCTCGGGGCCGGTTTGAGAGGATGCGGGGGTGACCTCAGACGAGCGGAAGGACCGGGTCTTCCTGGTCCGGCACGGAGAGACCGAGTGGAGCAAGTCGGGCCGGCACACGTCCGTCACCGACCTGCCGCTGACGGCTGACGGTGAGCGCGTCGCCGCGAGTCTGCGCGAGCGGCTGGCGGCGGAGTCCTTCGACCTGGTGCTGACGTCACCGCGGCAGCGCGCCCGGCGTACGGCGGAGCTCGCGGGCTTCCCCGGCGCGGAGGTCGACGACGACCTGGTCGAGTGGAACTACGGGGACTACGAAGGGATCACCACCGCGGAGATCCGCGAGACCGTCCCCGGCTGGACCGTCTGGGACGATCCGGTGCCGAACGGCGAGACCCCCGCCGAGGTCGCCGCGCGCCTCGACCGCGTCAACGCCCGCCTGGCCGCCGTGCCCGGTGACGTGCTGGTCTTCGGCCACTCCCACGCCCTCCGCGGCCTCACCGCCCGCTGGCTGGAACTCGACGTCACCGAGGGCCGCCACTTCGTCCTGAACACCGCCACCGTCTCGACCCTCGGCTGGGAGCGAGGTTCACCCGCGATCCTGCACTGGAACGCCTGACCGCTAGGCGGTCAGGCGGGTGATGAGGAGGTCCACGCGGGCCTGGGTGTGGCTCGGGCGCAGCCGGTGGGTGTGGTTGAGGGTGGCTTGACCGTGCAGGGCGCTCCAGAAGACCTCGGTGAGGGTCTCGGGGTCGGTCTCCGCGAACGGCTCAACGCCGGCGCGGATCTCCTCGAAGGCGTCCTTCAGCGGGGAGGGGCTGTCCGGCGTGCCGAACGACAGGTCGGTGGGGCGGACGAAGATCGCCTCGTAGACCGCCGGATGGTCGGCGGCGTAGCCGAGATACGCCTGGGCCAGCGCCCGCAGACCGCCGGCAGCGCGCGCCGTACGCATCGCTGCGGTCAGTTCCTCGACGCCCTGCAGGGCGACCGCGTCGGCGATCGCGTCCATGTTCTTGAAGTGGCCGTAGAGGACCGGCTGGCTGTAGTCGACGGCCTCGGCCAGGCGGCGGGTGGTGACCGCGCCCCAGCCGACGGACTCGGCGAGCTCGCGGGCGGTGCGCAGGATCAGGTCGTGGCGTTCCGCGCGGGCCCGCTCGCGGCGTGACTGGGTCGGCATACCCGAATGCTAGCACCGCTAGACAATCTAGCGGCGACAGGTCTAGCATTGCTAGAAAGATTAGCAACGCTAGATCAGAGGAGTTCCACCATGCGCCGCTTCACCACCGTCCTGACCGTTCTGCTCGGGATCTTCCCGCTCACCTTCGGTTCCCGGTTCCTGTTCGACGGGGCCGGCGCCGCGGCCGGGTTCGGCATCGACCCGTGGCCGACCGGCACGGCCGCCGGGTACTTCCCGGTGAAGGGCATCCGCGACATCGCCCTCGGTCTCGTCCTGCTCACCCTGTTCGTCGTGCTGCGGCAGCGCCGGACCACCGGCGTGATCATGGCGGTCCTCGTGATCATCCCGATCACGGACATGATCGTCGTCTTCAGCCACGGCGGCCCGGCGGCGACGGCCCTGGGCGTGCACGGCCTCACGGCCGCCGTCATGCTCGTCGACGCGCTGCTCCTGCTGCGCGAACGCGCCGTCACCGCGGCTCCGGCGCCTCAGCCGGTCCACTCGTAGAGCTCGATGGAGCAGTGCTCGCGGAACCCGAGCGCCTCGTACACAGGCCGCCCGGCCGACGACGAGCCCAGGACGGCGTACTCGGCGTCCACGTCACGCAGGGCGCCGTACGTGATCGCCGCCCCGATCCCACGCCGCCGGGCCTGCGGCACCGTCATCACGAAGTACAGCCCGGCCACGCCCGCGCCGAGGAACACCGTCGCGGTCGCGACCGGCGTACCGTCCGACCACCCGATGTAGTGCCGCCACGGGTCGTCGTACCCGAGCTTGCGGTAGACCGACGCGACCCACCGGGCCTCCCGCTCGCCCTCGCCGAAGCCCTGTCCGAGCGTTGCTTCCCACACAGCCAGCGCCTCGTCGTCGCCGACCCGGGTCAACGACAACCCGGGAACGGCGCGGGGCTCGACCAGCTCCGGGATCCGCACCGCCATCCCCGGCTCCGCGCCGGCGGGAACGAACCCCGCCGCGACCAGATCCGCGGCCGCGATCCGCATCGACGGCCCGACGTGCCAGGTCCCCGGGACGCCGTGGTTCGTCAACTCCGCCACGGATTCGGCGATCACCCCCGCGTCGGAGGCCCGCACCACCGCGTTGTGGTAATCGATGGGCGACCCGCCGATCGTCCACTCCGCCCGCTCGTCCGACCGCTGCGATCCGCCGCCCGCGGCACCCATCGCCATCAGCAATTCGGCCGCGTTCTCCTCGATCGCCCGCACCACGTCCACCTGCCCAGTCTGTACTGTCGCGCGACAAGCGCGGGTGTCTGGGGACAGGTTATTGCTTGTTCCCAGACCCCAACGGATGTCGTCACTACCCCGGCAGGGCGTTCCACTGCTCGAGCGTGGAGATCAGGAGCGTGGCGGTGGGCAGCGAGGCGATCTCGGAGCGCGTCACGAAGCGTGCGTCCGTCGCGTCGTCACCCGGTGTGAGCTCGCCGCCGACGGCTGTCGCCTCGTAGTCGCGGATCACGTAGAGCTGTCCCCGCGGGCCGGGGCGCTCGACCTCGCCGACCAAGGTGCCGACCTCGACGGTCAGGCCGGTCTCCTCGGCGACCTCCCGCGCGACCGCCGCCGGATCGTCCTCGCCCGGCTCGACCCGTCCGCCCGGGATCGACCACAGACCGCGCCCCGGCTCGTTGGCACGGCGGACCACGAGCAGCCGGTGCTGCTCGTCGTACACCAGGGCACCCACACAGTCGACGCGCTCCATGCCCCCGAAGAATAGAGCGTCTGTGCACAAGTGCCAGGTCTCGTCGGTGAACGCGGATAGCATCAGCGGTGACAGCCACCCGGCGAAGGGACCCAGGACCGCTCGTGCTCATCGACCTGCACACCCACTCGAACCGTTCGGACGGCACCGATCCGGTGGACGTCCTGATGAGGCATGCGCAGCAGGCCGGGCTCGATGTGATCGCGCTCACCGACCATGACACCGCCGACGGGTGGGTGGACGGCCGCCGGGCCGCCGAGGAGCTCGGCATCGGCTTCGTGCCGGGGCTGGAGATCTCCTGCAAGCTCAACGGGATCAGCGTCCACCTGCTCGGCTACCTGCTCGACCCGGCCTATGCCCCGCTCGCGAAGGACCTGCAGGTGGTCCGCGAGGGCCGCACCGACCGGATCCCGACGATCGTGGCCCGGCTGAACAGCATCGGCGTGCCGCTCACCGTCGAGGAGGTGCTGGCCCAGGCGACGGGGACGCCGTCGGTCGGCCGCCCGCACGTTGCCGACGCCCTCGTCGCGAACGGCACGGTCGCGAACCGCAGCGAGGCGTTCGACCGCTTCCTCGCCGACGGCCGCGCCGGCCACGTGCCGCACTATGCGCTCGAGCCGGGCCACGCGATCGACCTGGTCCGCCAGGCCGGCGGGGTGCCGGTCATCGCGCACCCGTGGGGCCGGTCGAGCTACAAGGTGATGACCGAGGAGAACCTGGCCACTCTGGTCGCCGACCACGGCCTGGCCGGCATCGAGGTCGACCACCAGGACCACTCGCCGGAGTCGCGGGAGGCGCTGCGCGCCATCGCCCGCAATCTCGGCATCGTGTACACCGGCTCCAGCGACCACCACGGCGCCGGCAAGATCGACCACGACCTGGGTGTGAACTCGACCGAGCCCGAGCAGTTCGAGCGCCTGCTGGAGATCGCCAAGAGCAACGCCGCCGCCTCCGACGCACAGGTCCCCGAGGCCTACCTTCCGTGAACAGTGTCATCAACCTGGGTTTGCTCAGTGAGGTGGTGGTCACGCTGTTCGTGATCATGGACCCGCCGGGCACCGTGCCGGTCTTCATCTCGCTGACCGCCGGCCAGTCCCGCGCGGTGCGGAAGAAGGCGGCCTGGCAGGCGGTGCTGGTCGCGTTCGGCGTGATCGTCGTGTTCGCGGCGTTCGGCCAGCAGATCCTGCACCACCTCGGCATCACGCTGCCCGCCCTGCAGTGCGCGGGCGGTCTGCTGCTCCTGCTGATTGCGCTGCAACTGCTGACCGACACCGCCGAGGACCCGGTGCAGACGAAGAACGTGAACATCGCGTTCGTCCCGCTCGGTACGCCGCTGCTCGCCGGGCCGGGCGCGATCGTCGCCACGATGGTGTTCGTGCAGCGGGCGAACGGGTCGCTGCCGGACGTGGTCGCGATCTCGGTCGGCATCATCGCGATCCACCTGGTGATGTGGCTGACGCTGCGGTTCTCCGGCGTCATCATGCGGATCCTGGGGGAGAACGGCGTCCTGCTCGTCACCCGGATCGCCGGTCTGCTGCTGAGCGCGATCGCCGTCCAGCTGGTCGCCGACGCGGTCACCGACTTCATCAAGGCCGGCTGAGATGAACGACATGCTTCCCGGGATGCCGACGCGGTTGTTCGTGGCGACGCCGACGAAGCTGCTGACGTTCGCGGACTGCAAGCGGAAGTACCGCTACACCTACCTCGAGACGCCGCGGCCGCCGAAGGGCCCGCCGTGGGCGCACAACACGGTCGGCGCGATCGTGCACGAGGTGCTCGCCGACTTCTTCGGGCGTTGGCCCGCGTCCCGCCGGACGCCGGACGAGGTCGTCGCGAAGATGCGGTCGAGCTGGCGCAGCGAAGGGTTCCGCGACGAGCAGCAGTCGCTGGACTGGCGGGACCGGTCGACCGAGATGGTGCTCGGCTACCTGCGGGACTCCGATCCGTACTACGAACCGCGCGGCGTCGAGCGGACGGTCGCCTTCACCACCGCCCGGGCCTCACTGCGCGGGCGGGTCGACCGGATCGACGAGCGCCCGGCCCGCGACGGGAGCGGCGGGACCGAGCTGGCGATCGTCGACTACAAGACCGGACGCCGGCCGCTGACGCCGATCGACGCCCGGTCGTCGCTGGCGATGGCGCTCTACGTGCTCGGTGCGCGGCGCGTGCTGCACAAGCCGTGTACGCGGGTGGAGCTCCACCACCTCCCGACGAACACGGTCGCCGCCGCCGATCACGACGACGCGTCGCTCGCCCGGCACCAGCAGCGCGCCGAGGCGATGGCCGACGACGCGGCCGCCGCCGAGGCCCGCTGGGCCGAAGGCCTGACGCCGGCGGAGGCGGACGCCGTGTTCCCGCCGGAGCCGTCGCCGCTGTGCGGCTGGTGCGACTTCGCCAAGATCTGCCCCCAGGGCCGCCGCGAGTCCCCGCCGCGCGACCCGTGGGCCGGCCTGGACGAACCGTCGCCGATCCCGCTCGAGGATGTTGGCTGAGCTCTGCAGCTCGACAGTACGTATACGTCCACTGCCCGCTCGTCGGGCGGGTGCGCACGCCTGAGGGATGGGTCGATCGGCGGACACGTCCTGTCGAACTGCCGCCGTGCCAGCGGCGTGTGCGTGGGATGCCAGCGGAGCGGAGCACTCTGAGGGTGAACGCCATACCGAATGAGAAACGGGGGCTCGCCTGATGGGTGCGAAGACTGTGAACAAGCTGGCGGTGCCGGGGGCAACGCTGCACTACGAGGTCACCGGATCGGGACCGGTGCTGTTGCTGATCGCGGGCGGCGGGACCGACGCCGGCGTGTTCTCCGGGATGGTCGGCCAACTCGCCGCCGAGTACACGGTGGTGACCTACGACCCGCGCGGCAACTCCCGCAGCCGGTCCGACGGTGACGCCACGGACGAGTCCGTCGAGCAGTCGGCCGCCGACGCGCTGGCCCTGCTCGACGCGGTCGCCGGCCACGAGCCGGCGTACGTCTTCGGCACCAGCTCGGGCGCGATCACCGGCCTCGAGCTGATCACCCGGCACCCCGAGCGGGTCCGGATGCTCGTCGCGCACGAGCCGCCGTGCACCGAGGTGCTGCCGGACGCGGCCGACGCGCGCGCGTTCTTCGAGGACGTGTACGAGACGTACCGCGAGGACGGGCTGACCGCGGCCGACGTGGTGTTCATGATGGGCACCGGCATGGACGACGACGCGATGCCACCGATGGAGGACCTGCTACCGGAGTACCGCGAGCTCGCGGAACGGATGCAGGCGAACGCGGCCACCTTCTACGAGCACAAGCTCCTGCCGTTCACCCGGTATCTGCCCGATCTCGACGCGTTGAAGCGGGTTGCCGATCGCGTCGTCCCGGCCGCCGGGCTGGAGTCGTTCGCGCACCTTCCCGGGCGGCCGATCGAGGTCGTCGCGGAACACCTCGGCTGGCCGGTGGTCATGTTCCCGGGCGGGCACGGCGGGTACGCGAGCCACCCGGCGCCGTTCGCCACCCACCTCGCCCATCTGCTGAAGACCGACACCCTGTAGGTTCCTGTTCTTCCCCCGGGCACCGGTCCGGGCGTGGGTCTGAGGGGTCCCGCGCCCGGACCGGTTATTTTTGTTGACGCCTCGGCGCGCACCGGCGTACCGTCCCTCTTCTGCCCTTGACAATTCGGCGTGGTCCAACCATGCCGCCACAGTGGTGTCCGAACCCCCGGGTCCTGATGGATCCGGGGCAGTTCCGCGTGCCGCTGTGCTTCTCGGACACCGCTAGGAGTGCGAGAGGAGGTAGTAGTGGGTGTCTACTGGGCGATCGCCGTCCGGTCCTTCCGGCGGTTCTCGACGTACCGGATCGCCAGCGTGTCCGGCATCTTCACCAACACGATCTTCGGGTTCATCCTGTGCGGCGTCTATCTGACCCTGTGGCGCGAACGCCCCGGGCTCGGCGGGTACGACGTCCCTGACGCGCTCACGTTCGTGTGGTTGCAGCAGGGGTTGCTGATGCCGATCGGGATCTTCGGCGCGACCACCACGAACGAACTGGGGGAGCGGGTCCGCAGCGGCGAGATCGCCGTCGACCTGTACCGGCCGACGCAGCTGTTGCTGTGGTGGATGTCCGTCGATCTCGGGCGGGCGATGTTCCAGCTGCTGGTCCGCGGCGGCGCACCGTTGCTGGTCGGCGCGCTGGTGTTCGACCTCAAGTTCCCGACGAGCGTGAGCCTGTGGCCGGTGATCGCGCTCGGGCTGGTGCTCGGGATCCTGGTCAGTTTCTCGATCCGGTATCTGGTCGCGTTGTCCGGGTTCTGGATCACGGACTCGCGCGGGATGGAGCACCTCGCGCTGGTGCTGTCGCTGTTCTTCGCCGGGACGATCCTGCCGCTGGTCGCGTTCCCCGGCTGGATCGGTACGGTCGCGCGTGCGACGCCGTGGGCCGCGACCATGCAGGTGCCGATCGACATCTGGCTCGGCCGGAACCCCGGTGGGACCGCGGCGGCGCTGGTGTTCCAGGTGGGCTGGCTCCTGGTGCTGCTGCTGATCGGGCAGTTCGCCACCACGCTGGCGACCCGGAAGGTGGTGATCCAGGGTGGTTGAGCGTGTCCTCCGCGCGCCCGCGCAGTACTGGATGCTGATCGTGTTGTGGATCCGGTCCGCGCTGGCGTACCCGGCGTCGTTCGTACTGATGCTGGTGAGCTCGATGCTGGTCACGGTGACGGACTTCATCGCGGTGCTGTTCATGTTCAGTCACATCAGGTCGTTCGGCGGGTTCTCGCTGCCGGAGATGGCGTTGCTCTACGCAACGGCCTCGATGGCGCTCGGGGTGGCCGATCTGGTCACCGGATCGATCGAGCGGGTCGGCGAGCGGATCCGGACCGGCTCGTTCGACGCGTACCTGATCCGGCCGGTGCCCGCGTTCCTGCAGACCGCGGCGGATGGGTTCGCGCTGCGCCGGCTCGGCCGCCCGCTGCAGGCTGCGACCGTGCTGGTGCTCGCGCTGATCCACCTCGAGGTCGACTGGACAGTTGCCCGCGGCCTCATGCTGGGCGTCTCGCTGGTCGCCGGGTCGGTGATCTTCGGGGCCCTGTTCGTGCTCGGCGGCGCGTTCCAGTTCGTGTCGGTCGACTCCGCCGAGTTGGCCAACTCGGTCACGTACGGCGGGCAGGCGCTGACGCAGTTCCCGTTGACGATCTTCGGCAAGGAGATCGTGCGGGCCGTGACGTTCGTCGTACCGCTTGCCTTCGTCAACTACTACCCGGTGCTGTTCGTGCTGGGGAAACCGGCCCCGCTGGGCCTGCCGTCCTGGATCGGGCTGCTGTCGCCGCTGGTCGCGGTGCTGATGGTCGCGCTGGCATCGCTGGCGTGGCGGGCCGGTCTTCGTCGCTATCGCAGTACAGGGAGCTGAAGTGGCTGTCATCGAGTTGGACAATGTGTCGCGGGCGTTCACGGTCACCTCGCGGTCCGGGATGCGCCGGACCAGGCGGGAGGTCCGGGCGGTGGACGGGATGACCTTCGCCGTCGAGCCGGGCGAGGTGGTGGGCTACATCGGGCCGAACGGGGCCGGGAAGTCCACCACGATCAAGATGCTGACCGGGATCCTGGTGCCGTCCGGCGGATCGATCCGGGTGGCCGGCGTCGACCCGTCGCGGCACCGGCTGAAACTCGCCCGGCGCATCGGCGTCGTCTTCGGTCAGCGCACCACGTTGTGGTGGGACCTGCCGTTGAAGGATTCGTTCGCCGTCCTGCAGAAGATGTACGACGTCCCGCTCGCCCGGCACCGGGAGAACCTGGCGACGTTCGTCGAACTGCTCGACCTCGGCGACCTGCTCGACGTTCCCGTCCGCCAGCTGTCGCTCGGGCAGCGGATGCGCGGCGACATCGCGGCGGCCCTGCTGCACGACCCCGAGATCGTCTACCTGGACGAGCCGACGATCGGGCTGGACGTGATCAGCAAGGCGCGGCTGCGCGAGTTCCTGGCGCAGGTCAACGCGGAGCGCCGGACGACGATCATCCTCACCACCCACGACCTCGACGACATCGAGGCGCTGTGCACCCGGGTGATGGTCATCGACCACGGGCACCAGATCTTCGACGGCACCCTCGACCGCCTCAAGTCCAGCCAGTCCGCGCCCCGCACTCTGGTCGTGGACCTCGCCACGTCCCTGCCACCCATCGAGGTCACCGGAGCGACCGTGGTCAAGGTCGACGGCCCGCGCCAGCACCTCACCTTCCCGACCAGCACGAGCGCGGCGCCCCTCCTGGCCGAGATCGCCGCCAACTACCCGCTGATGGACCTCTCGGTCTCCGAACCCACCATCGAATCCGTCATCACCCAGCTCTACACCCCCGCAGCCCGGTGACTAGCGGGTGAGACCGTTCGGCCTGTGGGCGGTCCTGGGCTGAGGTGCCCGCTCGGTGGTCGTGGTGGCGGCTTGCTCGGCCGGCGCCGGGGCGAGTCGCAGCTGTTCGTTCATCACCCGGTGGAAACCGTCCTGGCCGCGGACCATCCCGTCCAGGTCGATTGCCTGCGGCAACACCGGTGCCGCGTCGAACACCCGGGCATGCGCCGCGACCAGGAACGTCCGCATGATCGCGTCGCTGCCCCGCTTGAACTCGGGGCCCTGCACGAGGAAGTACGCCGCGTCGGTGAACGTCTTTCGTTGCTCGGGGTCGCGCGGGTCCGCCGCACCCGCGGCCCGTGCCTCCTCCAACTCGGCCAGCGCGTCGAACGACGCACGCCGCAGGACCTCGCAGTCCGCCTGGTCCGCGGTCTCCGTGACCACCTGGTCCGGGGACCCCAGATACGGACCGCCGGTCGCCGGATCCCGCGGCGCAGCCAGGAAGACCAGCCGGTTCCCGTTCACCGTCTCGCCGCCGCGCAACGTCACGACGTTCTGCATCCTGTGGTCGCGACCCATCCGCTCCAGAGCAACCGCCTCCAACTCGGACAGCAACTTCCACGCCGGCGTCCCTGGCTCCCGATTCCCCGCCGACGGCGACAGGCGGTACCGCATGTGCCCCTCACCGATCGTGGCCCGGACGTCGTCCGCACTCGCGTGAGGCCGCGTCCACTGCCCCTGCAGAGCAACCTGGTACCGCCACTCGGCCACATGCCGATACGCCGCCTCGAACCCCGCAACCCGCTCGTCCCGTGAACCCGCCGACGCCAGCCGCTCCTCCAACACCCCCAGAGCCGCAGCAGCCTCAGCAGCCTGCACCTCCGCAAACCCACCCAACTGATCCCAAGCAGCCGGATTGTTCACCGTCTTCACCAAATCAGGCGTAGGAAAACTCCGCCCAGTGATCCGCACACCCATACCCCGAAACCTACAAGCCCCAGGGTCCCCCGACCGCTGCCGTCAACCCTGCAACGATCCTCACCGAAGATCCGCGACCACACTCGCAAACACCTGCTCAGGCTCCAAGGCCCGCGCATCCGCCCGCCACTCCGCGAGGTGATCCGCCATCACCTCGGGATCCAACGCCGGAAGCCCACCCTCGATCAACCGCCGAGCCCCGCCCACGGTCACCGCCTCGTACACCAACTCCTGCTCCATGAAGAAGTCGTCCCGCACCCCGTCGTTCCGATGAAACCGCCCGGTGTCCGGCACGAAGCAATACACATCCTCGCCCAACACCGCCGCGACCCACACGAGCCGTTCCCCGTCCCGCACGACGTACAAGCTCACAGCTCTCGTCCTCTCTCGATAGGCCGGTCCCGACCGGTATCGGCCCGACGATCCAGTCCGGTTGTCCGCCGACCGCGTGCCTTCGGCTGCCCGCGATCAAGACCATAGCCTTGAACCGACACCGGAAAGTCGATGAGGCTGCTCAGCTGGTCCAAACCCACCGGATTCGGTAGGCAAGCCGTCAGACGGATGCATTCGAGTCTGGCCTGCTCGCGCACTACTCTCGGGAGTTCGTCGTCCCTGGCGAGTTCGTAGGGTCTGGTCGTCGCGTCCTTGACCGCGATCGCAGCCCTCGACTGCACCTGAATCTCGATCCGCTGCCCCCGTGGGTCCAAGGTGTTCAGATGGATGCCTTTGTACCGGCTGCCGTCGACGTAGGAGTTTCGGACGGCGGTGAGCTGCCATCCGAGATCCCGCAGGTTGTCGGCGCTCCGGCGGGTGACCTCCGGCAGCCGGCCGTGAACGGATGTCAGCACCGTATAGCGCTGAACGTCCTCGATCACCGGAACCTGCTGGCGCTTGCCGGTGTACTTCTTGATCTTGCGGGCCAGTGACTGCGGCGACTTGACGCGTCTGTCCGGTTGGTACAGCTCCAAGTCGGGAGCGACGACAGCCTGCAGGTCCGAGATCGCTGCGGCATCGCGCCACCCGATCGCCGCCAGGCTCTCCAGCGCGCGTCGAGAAGCCAGCTCACCAAAATCCGCGAGCAGTCCGGCCTTCGTGGGGGTCCGGTCTCCCCAGTCCAGGGGATGATTTCCGGCGAACGCGCGATGCAGTTCAACCGGCTCGGGCAGATCCTCCAACCTCTTCACGACCTGGTCCCCTCGTTCAACCGTCGGTCCTTCGACCGTATGGACTCTCGAGGGGGCTGTGGGGCGGGAAATCGGATCTGTGGATAACTCGGGTGGGTTACGGAATGGGGTGGGGTGGTGACGTTGGGGTGGTGGGGTCGTTGAGATTCGGGTAGGAGCCAACCGGGTGGGCTGATCGGGGGTAGAGAAGGTATGCCGACGATGACGGGTGAGCCGGTGGTGGGCGTGCAAGAGCCGCCGGGAGACGGGCCTGGGTTTGTGGCGTGGGTGCGGCCGCATCTGGTGGCGATGGCCCGGCTGGCGGGGCGGCTTGCGGTGGGGGCGGACCGGGACGACATCGTGCAGGAGGCGCTCGCGCGGGCCTGGGCCAAGCGGGGGCAGTACGACGCCAGTCGCGGTACGCCGTCCGCCTGGCTGCTCGCGATCACGGCGGATCAGGCCCGGAAAGCGGTACGCCGGATGCGCACCGGAGCCTCGCTGACCGTGATCGAGGACGCGGGGCCGGTGGCTTCACGGCCGGATCTCGATGCGCGGATGGACGTCGACCACGCGATCATGTCGCTGTCGGAGCGGCAACGGCTCGCGGTCGACTGCTATTACTTCGCCGACCTGTCCGTTGCCGAGACCGCGGCCGTCATGGGCTGCTCCGAAGGCACCGTGAAGTCCACGCTGTCCGACGCGCGCAACCGGCTCCGCACCCTACTGGAGGTGACCGAATGAACCAGACCGATGAAGTCGACGACCTGCTGACCCGGGCCGGCGCTCGCTGGCGGGCTGACCAGGAGGCGCCGCCGGAGCCCGACCTGGAGTACATGCTGAGCGGCGGCCGGAAGAACCGGCGCTGGGTGCCCGCGCTCGCGGCGGCCAGTGTCGCGGTCGTGGCGGCCGGCGTCCTCTCCGTACTGCCGGACCCGAAGACCCCGGCACCTCCCGCCGCGACGGCAACCGGCGCCCCGCAAGCGTTTGCTCAGGGCAACGACAAGTGGCTGGTGAAGCCGGGTGACAAGGTGCAGGTGAGCGGCGAGATCATCGCCGTACCGGGCAAGGCCCCGGTCTTCTGTGCGCCGCTGCCGAAGACCGCGATCGGCTACCTGCCGGGGAAGGAGCCGGCGCCGAGCTGCCCGGCCGACTTCGCGGTCGAGCTCAACGGTCTGCAGGTCGACCGGATCCCGGGCGTGACCACGATCAAGGGCGTCCGGACCGGCCAGGCGTCCGTCACCGGTATCTGGCGCGACGGCTCGATCGACGTCCAGCAGCAGGCCGAGCCGATCCGCACAGCCGACGCCGGTCTGCCGAAGCTGCCGTGCGCGGCCCCGGCCGGCGGCTGGCCGTCGAAGCCCAGCAACATCTGGTCGACCGCGGTGAAGACGTTCCTCGCCGCGCATGCCGCCCAGGCCTACGGCCCGGTCACCTACTACCCGAACGGCACGTCCCGCAACGCCCCCGTGGTGATGATGGTCGGTGTCGCGCACGGTGATCTCGCCGCGTTCCGTACGGCGTTCGAGAAGGTGTACAGCGGCAACCTGTGCGTGGCCCCGGTCCTGATGAGCAACGCCGACAGCGACCGGGTCCGGGAGACGCTGAACGGCATCCTCAGCAAGCAGAACCTCGGCGTGTACATGAGCGGAGGCGCCGACGGGATGACCGGCGGAGCCGCGCCGGTTCAGCTGCTGGTCTACACCGAGCAGGTGAAAGCCGCTCTGACCCCTGTCGGCCTCGACCTGCTCGACGTCCAGCCGGCGGTCCGGCCGGTCAGGTAGTGGTAGCGGTCAGGTCCGGGTAGTCGTGGAAGAAGTCCACCAGGAGGCGGGCGGTCGCGGCCGGCTGGTCGATGGCCGGTGAGTGGCCGGCACCGGGGATGACCTCAGCCTGCACACCGAGGCGCTCGGCCATCGCCTCCTGGACCGGGATCGGCCAGCCGTCGTCGGTCTCGCCGTGCAGCACCTGCGTGCGGACGCCGGACTTGGCGAGCTGATCGGTCTTGTCCTCGGCGTCGGTCAGCCGGCGGGTGATCTCCGCCAGGCTGGTCGGTACGTTGCCGGTGAACCGCTTCCGCAGGAACGCGACGATGTCGTCGGCCGGTACGACGTACCCAGGGGCCTTGCGGTCGTGCTCGAGCTTGAAGTCGTACACCTGCTCGATCGGCAGGTTCGCGAGCCCGAACGCGAGCATCTGCAGGCTCTGCAGCGTCGCCTCGTCGGTGAACGCGGCCGGTCCCGAGCAGAGCAGGCTGAGCGTTGAGAACACCGACGGGTCGGTCAGCACGGCCTCACGCGCGACCAGCCCGCCGAACGAGTGCCCGACCAGCTGGCTGTACCCGCCGAGCGCCTTGCTCATAGCCACCACGTCCGCGCCCAGCTCGGCCAGCGAGTACGCCGACGCGTCGGCCGGACCCGGCGTCTCGTACTGACCACGCTGGTCGACGGCCACCGCCCGCCACCCGTACCGGCACAGGTGGTCGACGAGCGGTGTGAAGTCCTCTTTGCTGCCGGTCCAGCCCGGCACCAGCAGGACCGTGCCGAGCGGCGTACCGATGTCGGGTACGGCGGTCAGCGTGGCGAACGAGCCACGGTCGGTCTCGAGTGTCTCGGGGCGCACCCCGTCGGGCAGCGTCAGCGTACGCGGCGTACTCACAAGTAAAGAGACTAACCGCTCACCTGGTCCGAACCAGCTTGGCCGTGGTCGCGGCAAGGATCAGAACCATCACGACACTCATCACAGCCGCCAGCTGTACGCCGTTGGTGTACGCGTCCCGCGCCGTCGTGAGCAGCTGCTGGGCGAGCGGTGCGGGCAGCTGCTCAGCCTCGACCACGGCACTGCCCAGAGTGTCGCGTACGGAGTCCGGTGCGCCGGCCGGCACCGAGACCCCGGCGCGGTAGACCGCTGTGACGATGCTGCCGGCGATGGCGATGCCGAGCGCGATCCCGAGCTCAGTGCCAGTCTCGCCCATCCCGGACGCCACACCGGCTCGCTCCGGCGGTGCGCTGCTGATGACGACGTCGTACGTGAGCGCCAGCACCAGCTGGATACCCAGACCGGCGAGACTCAGCCCGATGACGACCGGCCAGCGCCCGGTCGCGGCAGCCATCAGTGCGAGCCCGGGCGCCGCGACGAGGAAGCCGACGGTCATGGCGGTGCCGGGCCGGAATAGACGGATCACATACGGACCTGCGAGCGTGCCTGCGATGCCCGCGACCGTCGTGGGCAGCATCCAGAGACCGGCCTCGAACGGGCTCATCCCGAGCACGAGTTGGAAGTACTGCACGGCGAGGAACTGCATCGCGGCCAGCACGTACAGCCCGAAGGTCTGCGCACCGAGCGAGGCGCTGAACGCGGACCGGCGGAACAAGTGCAGATCGAGGAGCGGCTCGGACAGTCCGAGCTGGCGGCGGACGAACCACCAGCCGAGTCCCACACCGACCACCGCGACAGCCAGAGTGCCCGGGTGCAGGCCGCCCTTCGCGGTCTCCTTGACGGCGTAGACCACCGAGAGGATCGCCGCGACCGACAGAACGACGCTGAGCAGGTCGATCCGGCCCGCGCGCTCGTTGCGGTACTCGGGGAGCAGCAGCGGCCCGACGACGAGCAGCAGCACCAGCGGCGGGATGCCGATCAGGAACACCGATCCCCACCAGAAATGGTCGAGGAGGACGCCGCCGATGAGCGGACCGGCCATGCCGCCGATCATGAAGTTCGTCATCCAGATCGCGATCGCCAGCCGGCGCTGGCCGGGATCGCGGAACATGTTGCTGAGCAGCGACAACGTCGACGGCATCAGGGTCGCCCCGGCCAGGCCGAGCAGGGCCCGCGCGGTGATCAGCAGCTCCGCGCTGGTCGCGAACGCCGCCAGCAGCGAGGCGACGAGGAAGCCCGCCGCACCGATCATCAGCAGGCGGCGGCGCCCGATCCGGTCGCCGACCGTCCCCATGGTCACGAGCAGCCCGGCCACCACGAAGCCGTACACGTCGACGATCCACAGCAGCTGCGACGAGCTGGGGGCGAGGTTGGCACTCAGCGCCGGAGCCGCGAGGTGCAGCGCGGTCCCGTCGAGGCCGATCAGGACGGTCGGCAGCGCCAGAACGGCCAGTCCCAGCCACTCCCGCCGCCCGGCCCGGGCCGGTACCGCCGGCTGGTCGTCGCAGTCGGGGGTCGGGGGATCGGGGCAGATGCTCGTTCCGGTCATGTCCAGCATGCTCGGAGCTCAAGTGGCCTTGAAGTCAACAGGTCGGTCGGTGTGGGCCCGCGGTCCGCCGTACGGCACAATGGCCGGGTGCCTCGCACTCTCGCGGTCGCCAATCAGAAGGGCGGCGTGGCCAAGACGACCACGGTGGCCACCCTCGGCGCAGCCCTGGCCGAGCTCGGCCAACGGGTGCTGCTGGTCGATCTCGACCCCCAGGCCTGCCTGACGTTCTCGGTTGGTATCGATCCCGAGGACCTGGACCAGTCGATCCACCACGTGCTGCTCGGCGGCGTGCGCGCACGCGACGTACTGATCGAGTCCGACGACGCCCCGGACCTGCTGCCCGCCACGATCGCGCTCGCCACCGCGGACGTCCAACTGGCCCGGGAGAGCGGTC
This sequence comes from Kribbella sp. NPDC004138, assembly GCF_053603655.1. Taxonomy (NCBI): domain Bacteria; kingdom Bacillati; phylum Actinomycetota; class Actinomycetes; order Propionibacteriales; family Kribbellaceae; genus Kribbella; species Kribbella sp. NPDC004138. Next base: position 52,349 of record NZ_JBSGFZ010000025.1, on the reverse strand, counting down.
CGGAGCAGGTCCTGCGGACCGCGCTGCGCCCGCTGCGTACGTCGTACGACTGGATCATCGTCGACTGCCCGCCGACCCTCGGGCTGCTCACCGTGAACGGCCTGTCCGCGGCGTCCGACGTGCTGATCCCCTTGCAGTGCGAGACGTTGGCGCATCGTGGCGTTGGGCAACTACTCGACACCGTGAACGACGTCCAGCGGCTGACGAACCCGGGTCTGCGGGTGCTCGGCGTGCTGCCGACGCTGTACGACGGCCGTACGAGGCATGCCCGGACGGTCCTCGAGACGATCGCGGACACGTACTCGCTGGACGTGCTGCAGCCGGCGATCCCGAAGTCGATCCGGTTCGCGGAGGCGCCGGCGATCGGCGACACCGTGCTCAGTACGGCGCCGGCCTCGCCCGGCGCGAAGGCCTACCGGGCGTTGGCCGGCGCACTACTTCACTGACCGTTGTTCGGCGCCGGCGGGGGTAGCGGGGCCGGCTGGCGGCGCAGCTTGTTCCGGAAGAGCCACAGCGGTACGAGGACGATCGCGAGCAGCACCAGGAACGGCAGCAGCGCGCCGACGGCGGTCGCGATCGCGGAGAACACCGCGGTGAACGCGTGCCAGCCGCCCTTCAGGCCCGCCACGAAACCTTTGTCCGGCTCCTCGACGGTCTGCACCGGCGGCTTGCCCTTCTCGGTCAGCGTCAGTGTGAGCGTCGCGAGGTCGGTCTGCAGGGCCAGGTTCTTCTGCTTGGCCAGCAGCGACTCCAGGTCCGACTCGCGGCGGGTCAGCTCACTCTCGACCGAGACGATCTCGCCGATCGTGTTCGCCTTCGTCATCAGCGCGCGGGTCCGGTCCAGGCTGGCGCGCTGCGACTCGATCCGGCTGGCGACGTCGACGACCTGCTCGGTGACGTCGGTCGACTCCTGGTGGATCTGCAGGCGCTTCCCGAGGTCGGACAGCCGCTGGATCGCGGTCTCGAACGACTTGGTCGGCACCTTCAGGACCAGGTTCGACCGGTTGATGCGGCCGTCGGGGTCGCTCATGGTGTCCTCGGCGGCCACCTGACCGCCGAGGCCGGTGATCGCGGCGACCGCCTTCTGCCGCAGGGCGGAGACGTCCTCACCCTCGACGGCCAGCGAGCCGCTCTTGATGATCGCCCGCGTGATCGTCGGCTCGTCCTTGCCGCCGCCACCGGACGAGTCCGACTTGCCGGCGGCCGGCGCCTGCGGTTTCGCGTTGCCCGCCGCCTCGCCGGAGCTCTGCCTCGGCGCGGCCGCGGAGTCGCCGGCCGAGTTGCTGTCGTTGCCACTGGCACTACAACCGGCCAGCACCACGACCCCCACGACAGCCATCACGGCCGTCACCGCCCTGATCCGCCTCATCACCCAGCCCCTCTCTCGTGATTACCGTCCTAGGACGGCCCACGCGGGGCTGGGTGTTGCAGCGTCAGATCACCATTCGGAAACGGTCACTCCGGCGCACTGAAGATCGGCGTCGTCGCCGCCTTCCGCGCCCGCTTCACCGGCTTCTCGTCCGCAGCCGGCTCCTCCGCCGCGCTAGCAGCGGCCTTCCGGGTCCGCGTGCGCTTCACAGGCTTCTCGCCGTCGCCGGCCGGCTGCTCGGCCTTCGCCTCGGCCGCCGGCGCCTGCGCGGTCTTGCGGGTGCGAGTGCGCTTGACCGGCTTGTCCTCCGCAGCCGCAGCCACCTCGGCAGCGGCCTCCGGCGCGTCAGCCGTCTTACGCGTTCGCGCCCGCTTCACCGGCTTCGCGTCCGCCGCCGCTTCCGCAGCAGCCGGTTCAGCCGCAGCCGCCTTCCGGGTCCGCGTGCGCTTCACCGGCTGCTCGTCCGCGACCACCTCGGCCTGCGCCTCGGGTGCCTGCGCTGCCTTCCGGGTGCGCGTGCGTTTGGCGGGCTGCTCGTTCGCGACGACCTCGGCCTGTGCCTCGGCAGCCTCAGGCGCCTGCGCGGTCTTGCGGGTCCGCGTGCGTTTGGCGGGCTGCTCGTCCGCGACCACTTCGGCCTGTGCCTCGGCTGCCGGCTCTGGTGCCTGCGCCGCCTTCCGGGTCCGCGTGCGCTTCACCGGCTGCTCGTCCGCGACCACCTCGGCCTGTGCCTCGGCAGCCGCCTCGGGCGCCTGTGCCGTCTTGCGGGTGCGCGTGCGCTTGGCCGGCTTCTCGTCGGCTGCCGGCTCGTCCGCCTTCGCCTCGGCGACCTCGACCTCGGCTACGACCGCCTCGGCCGTGGGGGCCTCTGCGGTCTTCCGGGTGCGCGTGCGCTTGCGCGCCTTCCGGGCGGGTGCCTCCTCGGCGACCGTCTCGGTCGACACCGGTACGTCGGTCTTCGTGGTGACGTCGGCGCGCTCCTCGAGCGGCTGGCCGGCCCGCGTGCGCTTCCGGGTCCGGTTCCGCTTGCGGCCCGGCCGCTCGCCGTCGGAACGGCCTTCGTCGCGGCGACCGCGCGGCCGGTCCTCCCGCGCCTCGCGGGCCTCCTGCGGCGCGCGCACCGGACGGATCCGGCCCTTCGCCTCCGACGGGATCCCGAGGTCGTGGAACAGCTCCGGCGACGTGGAGTAGATCTCCTGCGGCTCGTCGTACGGCAGGTCGAGCGCCTTGTTGATCACCTTCCACCGGGTCACGTCCGGCCAGTCCACGAAGGTCACGGCGATGCCGCTGGCCCCCGCGCGCCCGGTCCGCCCGATCCGGTGGATGTAGGTCTTCTCGTCCTCCGGGCAGGTGTTGTTGATGACGTGCGTGACGCCCTCGACGTCGATACCGCGGGCGGCGACGTCGGTGCAGACCAGGACGTCGATCTTGTCGCCGCGGAACCGGGTCAGCGCCCGCTCGCGGGCCTGCTGGTTCAGGTCGCCGTGGATCGCGGCCGCCTTGAACCCGCGGTCCTGCAGGTCGTCGGTCAGCCGGGACGCCTCGCGCTTGGTCCGGCAGAAGATCATCACGCGGCCGCGGTCCTCGGCCTGCAGGATCCGGGCCACCACCTCGGGCTTGTCCAGATCGTGCGCCCGGTAGACGAACTGTGCCGTGGTCGGCACCATCTGGGTGTCCTCGTGCGACTCGGCCCGGATGTTCAGCGGGTGCCGCATGTGGGTGCGGGCGAGGCCGATCACGGCCGACGGCATGGTTGCCGAGAACAACATGGTCTGGCGCAGCTCGGGCGTCTTGCGCAGGATCCGCTCGACGTCGGGCAGGAAGCCGAGGTCGAGCATCTCGTCGGCCTCGTCCAGGACCAGGACCTTGATGTGGCCGAGGTCGAGAACGCCCCGGTTCGCCAGGTCCAGCAGGCGTCCCGGCGTACCGACGACGACGTCGACGCCGGTCTTCAGCGCGTCGAGCTGCGGTTCGTACGCGACGCCGCCGTAGATGGTCAGGATCCGCACGGTGCGGACGGTGGAGGCGGTCTGGAGGTCCTTGGCGACCTGGATGGTCAGTTCCCGGGTCGGGGTGACGACGAGCGCCTGCGGCTTGCCGGGCGCGACCAGTTCGGCGTAGTCGGCCTCGTGCGGCGCGATCGTGCGCTGCAGCAACGGGATGCCGAAGCCGAGCGTCTTGCCGGTGCCGGTACGGGCCTGCCCGATCAGATCGGTGCCCATCAGGGCCACCGGGAGGGTCATCTCCTGGATCGGGAAGGGTTCGACGATGTCGACGCGGTCGAGCGCGTCACAGATCTCGGGCAGCACCCCGAGCTCTCGGAAGGTGGTCAGGCTGATCGCCTCTCACATGCTTGGTGCGGACAGATGCTCAGTGGCCGGGCGCCTGGGGCCTTCTAGCCCCGATCGTGAGGCGCGGGGACACTGTGCAAGCACCTCGCACCAGCTTGCCCATCTGGGCGCGTCACCGGCGAATCGCCCACCAGTGTAACCGCAGCGGCTGTCAACGCCGCTTCGTGTGGCATGCGCCACTCCCGTGCGCGGCCCGATAGGGTGCCGGGCATGGAGCAGACGGCCTTTGACGACCCCGCCTACCGGGCCGCGGCGGTGGACCTGCTGGGAGTGCTCGCGTACGGCGAGCTGACCGCGTTCGAGCGGATGGCCGAGGACGCCAAACTGGCCCCGACCCTGGACGACAAGGCGGAGCTGGCGGCGCTGGCGACCACCGAGTTCGGGCATTTCCAGCGGCTCCGGGACCGGCTCGTCCAGCTCGGCGTGGACCCGATGGACGCGATGCGGCCGTTCGTCACGCCGCTGGACGCGTTCCACGACCACACCGCGCCGTCCGACTGGCTCGAGGGCCTGGTCAAGGCGTACGTCGGGGACGGGCTGGCCAACGACTTCTACCGGGAGATCGCGTCGTTCGTGGACGCGGAGACGCGGGCGCTGGTGCTGGAGGTGTTCGCCGACTCCGGTCAGGCCGGGTTCGTGGTGGATCGGGTGCGGGCCGCGATCGACGAGGACCCGAAGCTCGGCGGGCGGCTGGCGCTGTGGGGCCGCCGCCTGGTGGGCGAGGCGCTCAGTCAGGCGCAGCGCATCGCCGCCGACCGGGATTCGCTGGCCGCCCTGCTGGCCGGCAGCGTGGACCGTCCGGGCCTGGACCTGGCCGCGATCGGCCGGATGTTCACCCGGCTCACCGAGGCCCACACCGCCCGCATGACCGCCCTGGGCCTGCAGGCCTGATCTCTCCGGACAAGGGCAACGGCCGCCTTCCCCCGCGGGGGTGGCGGCCGTTTGGTTGTGCCTGCGTCAGGCGGCTTTGGTCTTGCTGTTCCTTGCGGAGATGATCGCGACCACGATCGCGGCGCAGATGATCTGGATCAGGTACTGGGTCCAGTCCGGGCCGGGGGTGTCCTTGACACCGAGGAGCTTCGCGATCAGACCGCCGATGAAGGCGCCGATGCCGCCGCCGAGGATGGTCCAGCCGAGGCTGATGTTCTGCTTGCCGGGGAGCACCAGCCGGGCCAGCGGCCCGAAGATGATGCCCGCGATGAGACTGACGATGATCATCCAGACCCAGTACACGGTGTCCTCCTAGTGAGGGATGGTGAACCTGCGCCGGTCCGGTGCCCCGTGACAAACCAGACCACCTGAGCGCAGGTCTCACCGTCATCGTGCCCTCTCGGTGGCTTTCCGCAACCGGGACACGCGCGACTGTGTCCGGAACGCGATCAGATCGCGCCGAATCCGACCTTGCGGGTCGACACCTCGCCGATCTCGACGTAGGCGAGCCGGTCGGCCGGGATCAGCACCCGGCGGCCCTTCTCGTCGGTCAGCTCGAGCAGACCGGACTTGCCGGTGAGCGCCGCGGCGACCAGTGCCTGGACCTCTTCCGGAGTCTGCTCGCTCTCCAGAACCAATTCCCGATTGGCGTGCTGCACGCCGATCTTGACCTCCACGAAACCCTCCGGGCACGTTCGACCGGCGACTCTCGCCGATGACACTTCGAGCCTATCCGGTCGTTCTGCCGGGCCCGCACCCGTCCGCCGAGAGCAGAACCGTCAGCCGTCGGTGCGCGGGAAGCCCCGGATACCCCGCCACGCGAGGGAGGCGACCAGGTCGGCGGCCTGCTGCTGCGGGAACGACGGGTCGCCGGCGCCGAGCCAGTACCGGGCGCTGACCTGGGCCATGCCGACCAGGCTGACGGCCAGCACCATCGACTGCTCACGGCTGAGGCCGGCATCGGCGCTGATCACCTCGGAGACCGCCTCGGCGCACGCGTGCGTGACCCGGTCGACGCGCTCGCGGACGGCCGGCTCGTTGGTCAGGTCCGACTCGAACACCAGCCGGAAGGCGCCCTGCGCGTTCGCCACGTAGTCGTAGAACGCGTGCATCGTGGCCGCGACCCGGAGCTTGTTGTCCTCGGTCGACTTCAGCGCGTCCTGCACCGACGCCACGATCGCGTCGCAGGAGCTGTCCAGCAGCGCCAGGTACAGCTCCAGCTTCCCGGGGAAGTGCTGGTACAGGACCGGCTTGGACACGCCCGCGCGGTCGGCGATGTCGTCCATCGCGGCGGCGTGGTACCCGTTCGCGACGAAGACCTCCTGGGCCGCCTCGAGCAGTTGGGCGCGGCGAGCCAGCCGGGGCAGGCGGCTGCCACGCTTGGGTGCGGTCTCCGGTGTCGTCGACACGGTCGGCTCCTTCGGTGGTGCTCTCCGGCGGCCGGCTTCGTCCGGCACCGGGTCGTTCCACGAATCCTACCCAGCAGTCCTTCCCGTCAGTAGCTTCCCCGCCGACCAACCCGCCACGGACCGTTCCATCGTGGTACTGCGGTCCGCGGCAGGGTACGGCGGTCAGCGGTAGTCGTCCTCGTCGGCGTCGCCCACCTCGCGGCGCTGCTCCTCCACATCCGCCGGGTCCGCCTCGCTCGGGAGTCCGGACTCCTCGGACCGGTCGTCCACCACGGTCGAGGCCAGGCGCTGCTCGAGCACGTCCGCCTCGGAGGCCTCGGTCGGCAGGTTGTCGTCGCCCGGGCCCTCGTAATCGGGTCCACTGGTCATCTGGCTCGCGCTCCTCTCATCTAGGCCGGTAGCGGCTTGGGGTCGTCGTACAGCCCTTCGAGTACGTCGCCGTACTCCTCGATCCGGGCGAGTACGTCGTGCGGCAGGAACCGGAGGTCCTCGGGGGAGGTCGCGGACGCCACCTCGTCCCAGTCGATCGGTGTCGACACCCGCGGCTCGTCGGAGCCGCGCAGCGAGTACGGCGCCAGCGTGGTCTTGGCGCTGGCGTTCTGACTCCAGTCGATGAACACCTTGTTCGGCCGTAGCGCCTTGGTCATGTTGGCGGTGACGTTCTCCGGCAGCGCCTCCGCCAGCTGCTCGGCGAGCTGCTTGGCGAACGCACTGGTCTGCTTGGACGGCGCGGGCTCGATCGGTACGTACAGGTGCATGCCCTTGTTCCCGGATGTCTTCGGCCAGCCTTCCAGACCGAAGTGGCCGAGCAGTTCCCGCAGCCCCAGCGCCACGTCGCAGCACTCGACGATCGTCGCTCCCGGCCCGGGGTCGAGGTCGAACACGATCAGGTCCGCCCGCGGGTCCTTGCCCTGGTCGGACAGCCCGATCCGCCACTGCGGCACGTGCAGCTCCAGTGCGGCCAGATTGGCCAGCCACACCACGGTCTGTACGTCGTCGCACACCACGAAGCTCATCTCGTCGCGTCCGGTGGAGCTGCCGGGCGTCGGCAGCGTCTCGGTCCGCACCCAGGCCGGCGTACCGCGGGGAGCGTTCTTCTCGAAGAAGTACGCCGCCTCGGTGCCGTCCGGCCAGCGCTTGCGGGTCAGCGGCCGGTCGGACAGGTGGGGGAGGAGCAGCGTCGCCACCTGGTGGTAGTAGTCGATCACCTCGGCCTTGGTGAACCCGGTCCGTGGATACAGGACCTTGCCGAGGTTGGTGAGCTTCATCGTCTGCCCGTCCACCTCGGTCGTCAGCTGCTGCTGCGCACCCGCCATACGTCCCAGTCTCCATCAGCGGAGCGGCCTAACATGGGTGCTGTGGATAGTTACGGACCAGTAACCGGAGACGGGTCGCCGCTGGCGGTCCGGGACTGGCCGGTGCGGCGGGTCCCGGTCTCCGGCGTGGATGTGGCGGTCAGGGACCTGCCCGGTGCGGCGACGGACCTGCCGCCGGCCCTGTTCGTGCACGGCCTCGGCGGGTCGTCGCTGAACTGGACAGCCCTCGGGCTGCTCCTGAACGACTCGGTCCGCGGCATTGCGCCCGATCTCCCCGGTCACGGGCGTACGCCGCTGTCCGGCGTGACCGGGATCTCCGAGCAGGCCGACCTGCTCGCCCAGCTCCTGGAGCGGGAGTACGCGGGCCCGGCGCATGTCTTCGGGAACTCGATGGGCGGGGCCGCCTCGGTGGCTCTGGCGGCGCAGCGGCCGGACCTGGTCGCATCGCTGACGCTCGTGTCGCCGGCCCTGCCGCATCCGCGGGTGTCGGCCAGTGCCCTGTGGTTCACGGCGCTGGCAACTCCCCGGCTCGGTCCGGCCGTCCTGGAGCGGACGAGGCGGATGCCGTTCGACCGGCGCTTCCAGGCGTCGCTCGCGATGGTGTTCGGTGATCCACGAGGGCTGGATCCAGAGGTGCGGGCGGCGTACGAGGAGGAGCTGCACCGTCGCGACACCGACCCTTGGGCCCAGCAGGCCACAGTCGATGGTGCGCGCAGCATCCTGCGGTCCTCGCTGGCCCCACCGCGGCGGTCGCTCTGGGCGGACGCAGCGACGGTGCAGTGCCCGGTGCTGCTGATCTACGGCGGCAAGGACCGCCTGGTCGACGCGCGGATCCGGACCAAGGCCCAGCGCACGTTCCCGGACGCGCGCACGCTGTACCTGCCGCGGTCCGGACATGTCGCGCAGATGGAACATCCGGATCAGGTGGCGCGGGCGTTCCGTCAGTTGATCGGCTGATCGAGTCGAATCCGACGCCCGGCTGAGACACGACTGAGCGGAGGGTCAGGTCAACTTGGGCGCGTGAATGGCAGAACCGCCCGAAATCTGTCGTTGGGAATCGCCGTACTGCTCGGTGTGGGGCCGCTGACCGCGACCGCCGCACCGCCAGTAGTTGCTCAAAGCAACCACTGGGACGTGCGGCCGCTCGCCAACGGATTCCAGCTGACCCTTCGTCTCGACGAGCCCGCGCCGATGCGTGCGTCCCTTCCGCGGCTGGAGGTCGACGGCAAACCGCTCGGTGTCGCCAAGCAGTCGCCGGACCGCAGAACGCTGACCCTGATCAGCACGGACCCGGCCGTACTGAAGGCGCGCGACGTACGCCTGGTCTGGTCCGGGGACCTGGGGAAGGAGTCCGGCAAGAGCCGGGCTGTCAACCCGGCCGGACCGACTGATGCCGACTGGCTGAAGGCGCGGCGCGGCCCGCTGCTGCCGTCGGACCCCGGTGCACCCGGCAAGTACAAGGTCGACACCGCGGAGTATGACCTGGGTGAGGAGGCCGTCTACCTGCCGGGCCTCAAGCACCGAGCGGAGCTGCGCGGGAAGGTGTACTCACCACGTGGTGCGGTAGGACCGCGGCCGCTGGTGGTCTTCCTGCACGGCCGGCACGAGGTCTGTTATGGCGAGCCCACCCACCCGTCCGACGACGAGAAGCCGTGGCCGTGCCCGCCGGGGATGAAGCCCATCCCCAGCTTCCGGGGGTACGACGGCCCGGCGACCGCGCTGGCCAGCAATGGGTACCAAGTGGTGTCGATCAGCGCCAACGCGATCAACGGCTGGGACAGCGACGCGTACGACGCGGGCGCGCAGGCGCGGGCCGAGCTGATCCTGGACCACCTCGCACTGTGGCGGAAGTGGTCGACGATCGGCGGTGGCCCGTTCGGCACCCGCTTCGTCGGGAAGATCGACCTCCAGAACGTGGGCCTGATGGGGCACTCGCGGGGCGGCGAGGGCGTGGCGCGGGCGGCCGTGCTGAACGCTGACCGCGGCGGGCCGTACGGGATCCGCGCGGTACTGCCGCTGGCTCCCACGGATTTCGCGCGCGCCACGGTGCCGGGTGTCGCGATGAGCGTCGTACTGCCGTACTGCGACGGCGACGTGTCCGACCTGCAGGGCCAGAAGTTCTACGACGACACCCGATACTCGGTCGGCGGCGACACCGCACCGCGCTCCACCGTGACGGTGCTGGGCGCCAACCACAACTTCTTCAACACCGAGTGGACCCCTGGCCAGTCGGTCGCTCCGTCGAACGACGACTGGTTCGGTGACGAGAAGGCGTCGCCGTGCGGAGCCAAGTACGCCGGCCGGTTGACCGCGAAGGAGCAGCAGGCCGTCGGCACGGCGTACGTCGCGGGGTTCTTCCGCCTGCAGTTGGGGCGCGAGACGCAGTTCCTGCCGCAGTTCGACGGCTCGGACTCGCGGGCGGCGTCTGCCGGGAAGGCCGTCGTACGAGTGGTGTCGCAGGCGCCGCTGAGGTCACGGCGGGACCTGAACCACTTCGACAAGCCACTGCCGGCGGGAGCGGTCAGCGGCAAGCTGTCGGCGACCGTGTGCGCCGGTGTGACCGCTACGAACCTGCGGGCGAGTACTCCGACGTGCATGGACACCGAGGACTGGGGCAACGCGCCGCACTGGGACACAGCGTGGTTCGCCGCGAAGACACCGACCACCGCGGTCACCAAGCTGAAGTGGACAAGTACGAACGGCGTGCTGCGCGTCGACGTACCGGCTGGGCACCGCGACGTACGGCGGTTTGCGGCCCTGACGTTCCGTGCCGCGCCTGACCCGTCCGGTGCGCCCAAGACCGACCTGAGCGTCCGTGTGGTCGACGGACACGGACGGGCGGCCGTGGTACCGGTGTCCGCGGTCAGTGACGCGCTGGTGCGGATGCCGGGGAACAACGAGGTCGGCCTGCCGAAGAACCTGCTGCGGACGGTCCGCATCCCCGTGTCGTCGCTGAAGGGCGTGGACCTGCGCGACGTACGTGCTGTGGAGCTGCGGACGGACAGGGTCGCCAGCGGGTCGGCGTACGTGAGTGACCTGGGCTTCTCGTCGCCCGGACTCGGCTTCTCGGCGCCGGCAGTGCTGCTGCCGAAGCTGTCCGCCTCCAGCGTCACGGTGAAGGAGGGGGACAAGGGCACGCACACGGTGGACTTCTGGGTCCGCCTGTCGCGGCCGAGCATCCGGCCGGTCAGCGTGTACGTCGAGACCAACGGCGAGCTCGGCGAATCGGTCGGGGACGTGGCGCAGCACCTGGTGTTCAAGCCCGGCCAGATGCGCCAAAAGGTGACTGCGCCGATCAAGGCGAACACCCGAGACAGCTACGACCTGCCGTTCAATCTGGTGCTGTCGGCGCCGCACGACGCGCTGCTGGACGAGTCTTTCGGTCATGGTCTGGTCATGGACGACGACCCGACGCCGACACTGACCCTGACGAACCTGAAGACGCCCGAGAAGGCCGGCGTGGTGAGCTTCGGAGTGAAGCTGTCCGCGCCGAGCGACAAGTACGTCAGCTTCTCCGGCGTCCTGAAGGACGGCACGGCGGTCATCCGCAAGGACTACACCGGCGTCAACGACGACGGCACCGGCCCCGCGGACCGGACGATCGACGGGTACATCGAGCCCGGCAAGACCACCGGCGACCTCCAGGTCAAGATCCTCGACGACAAGCTCAAGGAACCGCAGGAAACCTTCACCGCGGTGATCCAGCAGGTCGACGGCGCCGTCCTCAAGATCCCGGCATCCCTGACCGCCACGATCACCGACAACGACTGAGACGCGCGTACCGGGATGTGGACCCGGACGGGGGTGCTTGGGAGAGTGCGGGAACATGGAGGTGGGAGAGATGGTTGAAAACCGGAGATCCCGTCCGACGTCTTCCTGAGGAGCCGACAACGTGTCACTGCCACCGCTGGTCGAACCGGCCGACGAGCTGACGATTGACGAGGTGCGGCGGTATTCGCGGCACCTGATCATCCCCGAGGTCGGGATGGCCGGGCAGAAGCGGCTGAAGAACGCCAAGGTGCTGGTGATCGGCGCCGGCGGTCTCGGCAGCCCGGCGCTGCTGTACCTGGCCGCCGCCGGTGTCGGCACGCTCGGCATCGTCGAGTTCGACACCGTCGACGAGTCCAACCTGCAGCGTCAGGTCATCCACGGCCAGTCCGACGTGGGCAAGTCCAAGGCGCAGTCCGCCAAGGAGTCCATCCTCGAGGTCAACCCGTACACGAACGTCGTCCTGCACGAGACCCGGCTGGACAACGACAACGTGTTCGAGATCTTCGAGCCGTACGACCTGATCGTCGACGGCACCGACAACTTCGCCACCCGGTACCTGGTGAACGACGCCGCGGTGCTGCTGCACAAGCCGTACGTGTGGGGCTCGATCTTCCGCTTCGACGGCCAGGTCAGCGTCTTCTGGGCCGACAACGGCCCGTGCTACCGGTGCCTGTACCCGGAGCCCCCGCCGCCCGGCATGGTCCCGTCCTGCGCCGAGGGCGGCGTGCTCGGCGTGCTCTGCGCGTCGGTCGGCGCCGCGCAGGTCACCGAGGCGATCAAGCTGCTCACCGGGATCGGCGACCCGTCGCTCGGCCGGCTGAACATCTACGAGGCGCTCGACCTGAACTGGCGCACCCTGAAGGTCCGCAAGGACCCGAACTGCGCCATCTGCGGCGAGAACCCGACCGTCACCGAGCTGATCGACTACGAGAGCTTCTGCGGTGCGATCACCGAGGAGGCGGCCGACGCGGCCGCCGGCTCGACGATCTCGGTCAAGCAGCTCAGCGAGTGGATCAAGCTCAAGGACAACGGCGAGAAGGACTTCGTCCTGATCGACGTCCGGGAGCCGAACGAGTACGAGATCAACAAGATCCCGGGCTCGGTGCTGATCCCGAAGGCGGACTTCCAGACCGGCGTGGCGCTGGAGAAGCTGCCGCAGGACAAGCAGCTGGTCTTCCACTGCAAGTCCGGCGTCCGCTCCGCGGAGGTGCTCGCGATCGCCAAGGGCGCGGGCTTCTCCGACGCCGTCCACGTCGGCGGCGGGGTCGTCGCCTGGGTCGACCAGATCGACCCGAGCCAGCCGTCGTACTAGACGTCGCACTAGAAGGGCATCCGGCAGGACGCGACCGCCTCGGCGGCCACGGGATCACCCGTGACCGCCGGGGCGTCGTCGCGTCCGGACACGGTCCGCATGTACCCGACCGCGTCCACCGTGGCACGCCCCACCGGCTCACCTCTCCCGAGCCGGTAGGTCCCGCCGCCCTGCCCGGTCAGCTCGACCTCGACGGCCGGCCGGTCCTCCCACCACGGTCCGTCCATCAGGTCGTACATCACCTGCGCGACCAGCTCCCCGGCGTACGGCCCGGCGTCGAACGGGCGGCCCAGCGCCTGGCAGACGTCGTCGCGGTGCATCCACAGGTCGCGTGCCAGCAGGATGTCCTGGATGTACCCGAGGCTGAACTTCACGACGTGGAACCCGTCGATCGTCATCGATACCCGGCGGATCAGCTCGGGGTTCTTGGAGATCTTCCGGGTCGCCTTCGCCCACACCTGGTCGAACTCGGTGCGCAGCCCGGCGGGCGGCGTACCGCGGTGCTCGTCGGCCTGCACCATCATGTGCGCGTCGATCCGCAGCACGTCGGGATAGACCCGCTTCGCCTTCCGGTACCGGCGCGGGAACGAGAACGACTTGTTCACGTCCTCGGCCTGGCCGATCAGGTGACCCGCGATGTCGGCGACGTCCCACTCGTCGCAGACCGTTCGGCGCTGCCACTCGTCCCCCTCGATCGACGCGAGCAGCTCGTGCCACGCGTGGAGCTCGGCGTCCCGGTGGACCCGGCACCGCGCGCGGTCGGCCCGCCCGATCTGTTCCGCGAGTACTGCGCTCATTTCTTCCCCCTGTTTGGTGCGTAGCGTTGATGGAACATCTCGAGCACGGTCGGCAGCATCCGGATGAACCGACCGTCCTCGAACGAGGCGTCCGGCTCGTTCGCCATCTGCTGGGACAGCAGCCCGGCGGTGAGTGACGTGAACAGCGCGACGCCTTCGTCGCCGGCGGCGTCCGGGTGCAGGTAGCCCGCGTCGGCCGTCGCCTGCAGGTGGTCGCGGAGATCTCGCAGCGTCTCCTGCGCCGGCGCGTACGCCTCCGCGCTCGGCTCGAAGCCGGGCACCGTCCGCCAGAACATGAGCTGGGTGTAGACGGGGTTCTCCAGGCACCACCGGCTGAACGCGGTCGCCGCGATCAGGTTGAGCTCCAGCGGATCCCCGGTCGCGGCCGTCGTGAGCGCCGCCCGGTACGCGTCCCGCTGCAGCTCGCTGCCCCGCTGGAAGAGCGCGTCGTAGATCGCCATCTTCGACGGGAAGTACTGGTACAGCGACGGCGGCTGCATGCCGAGCCGCCGGGCCACCGCGGACAGGCTGAGCGCCGCGACGCCCTCGGACGCCATCAGTTCGATCGCGACGTCGAGGATCTCCTCGATCGTCTGCTGACGACGGCGGGTCCGGCGGTCCGGCGCGGTAGTGCTCATGCCATGAGGAAAACCTAATGCCATTAGGGTTGTCAATACCTCGTAGTTGTCCCCGGCGGCACGTACTGTCGGGACCATGTGCAGAAACATCACCGTGCTCCGGGGACTGGAGCCGTCGGCGACCTCCGAAGAGATCTACGCGGCCGCGCTGCAATATGTGCGCAAGGTGACGGGCGTCGGCTCGCTGAGCGCGACCACTCGCGGTCCGATCGAGCGCGCGGCCACCGAGGTCGCCCGCATCACCGAGCAGCTCCTCGAGGAGATGCCGGCCCGCCGCACCCCGCCGCAGACCGTCCCGCCGCTGCGCCGCCCCGAGGTCCGCGCCAGACTCGGTCTCGACTGAGGCGAAAGCAGAGTAGTCTCGCCCGGGAAACGGCTACCCCTGAGGGAGGCGCGGGATGCGGTTCGCGATCAAGACCAGGCCGGAGCACACCACCTGGCAGCAGATGCGGGACGTGTGGGTCGCGGCGGACCAGTTCGAGATCTTCGAGTCCGCCTGGCACTGGGACCATTTCTACCCGCTGACCGGTGACATGCAGGGGCCGAACCTGGAGGCCTGGACGACGCTGGCCGCGCTCGCGCAGGCGACGTCGCGGATCCGGCTCGGCTGCCAGGTGACCGGGATGATCTACCGGCACCCGGCCGTGCTCGCGAACATGGCCGCGACCACCGACATCATCAGCAACGGACGGCTCGAGCTCGGCATCGGCGCGGGGTGGAACGAGATGGAGACCGCGGCGTACGGCATCGACCTGTACCCGCTGAAGGAACGCTTCGACCGGTTCGACGAGGGCACCCAGGCGATCATCGCGCTGCTCACCGAAGAGGTCGCGAACTTCGACGGCCAGTACGTCAAGCTCACCGACGCGTACTGCAACCCGAAGGCCGTGCAGACGCCGCACCCGCCGATCACCATCGGCGGCAAGGGCCCGAACCGCACGCTCCGCGCGGTCGCCAAGTGGGCGCAGCAGTGGAACGTCATCGTCCCGAACCCGCAGGAGTGGAAGGCGCTCAAGGACGTCCTGGTGCAGCGTTGCGAGGAGGCCGGCCGCGACGTCGGCGAGATCACCTGCTCGGTGAACGTCCGGATCGACCCCGACAGCCCGCTCGACAAGGCGGTCGCCGAGGCCGCGGCGTACGGCGAGGCCGGTGTCGACCTGGTCGTCATGAACCTTCCGCTGGACGCGCCGCCGTCGGTCCTGGAGCCGCTCGCGAAGGCGCTCGCCCCGCTCGCCTAGATTGGGGCGCGTGGACAGGGAGGAGTACGTCGAGGCCGTGCTGCAGGCCGTGGAGTCGATCCCGGAGGGCAGCGTCGCGACGTACGGCGACATCGCGGAGTACGTGGGGCAGGGCGGCCCGCGGCAGGTCGGCGCGATCATGCGCGAGTACGGCGCGAGCGTGCCGTGGTGGCGGGTGATCCGCGCGTCCGGCGTACCGGCCGATGAGGTCGGCGACGAGCAGCTCCACCGGCTGCGCTCCGACGGCGTGCGGATCACCAACGGCCGGGTGAACCTGCGCCAGGCCCGTTGGGATCCGCACGACTAGAGCGTCTACTCGCCGTACAGCGACGAACCCTCCTGCGACGTGCGCAGGAAGTAGATCGGGTCGTTGAACGTGCCGGGCACCTTGCCCAGGGCCTGGATGACCGTGGCGGTTCCGTTGGCGTGCCCGACCGCATACAGGTACGCCGATCCGCTGTCCCGGTCGACCGCGGCGAGCAGCGTGCTCTGCGTGCCGCACTTCTCCGCGACGATCGCCTCGAAGCCCTGCCAGGTCGACGTCCGCACGGCCGTCACCACCGGCGTCATCGGCGACGTGACCGGGATCCGGATCGTGTACAGCGCGCCGCCTCGCGTGGTCGCGAGGAGCGTGTCGTACGTCGCGGTCTGGCTGATCAGCGTCATGGTCTTGACCGCGGAGAACCCGGCGGACGAACCGAGCCCGTGGAAGCCGGTGCTGTCCTTCTTCCAGCGGAACAGCACGCCGTCGTTGCGCAGCCCGTACAGGTACTCGCGGGTCGGGTCGGCGCCCTTCGGATAGCCGGACCGGGCGAGCTGGGTGAAGTCGCCCATCCCGTCCTGGATGTTCGCCTGACCCCACCACGGTCCGTCCGGCGGCCGGGCGATCAGCGTGCTGTAGAGCCAGGTGCCGTAGATCGCGTAGCCGCGGTCGACGATGCCGTCGTGGCTGTCGTAGGAGAACTCCCAGGTCGCACTGGCCTTCGTCTCGCCCGGGTCGGCGACCTGCGGGCCCACCCGGCGTTCGCTCGCGGCCGGCGGGCTCGCGGCGGACAGGACCTGATCGACGTAGTTGCCTCCTGCGGTGATCGAGCCGAGGTCCAGTGAGCAGATCGACGCGATCTTCGGGTTCGCCGCCGAGGCGGTGGTGGTCGTCGGTCCTGCGAGGAGAACAGCCGTCCCCAGGAGGGCGGCGGTGTGCCGCAGCGTCCTCATTCGGTGCTCCTTGTCGTCGTGTTGCCGTCGACGAACTCGATGCGCGGGAACTGCGGAAAGTTATCGGCCGGCTACGCGGTTCTGTCCGGTTTCCGGCTATCCGGCCGGCGGCCGGGGAGCCTCGTCGCGGACTGTCGGTGCCGTCTGTTGAGATGTGTCGGTGGTCAGCAGACAGGGATCCCGGTACCGGTTGGTCCGGGAGGAGCGCCGGAGCGCGGAAGCGCCTGTTCTCGACGCCGACCAGCAAGCCGTCGTGCAGCACCCGGGCGGGCCGCTGCTGGTGCTCGCCGGGCCCGGCACCGGCAAGACCACGACGTTGGTGGAGGCCGTCGTCGACCGGGTCCGCAACCGCGGCCTGAGTCCCGACGAGGTGCTCGTGCTGACGTTCGGCCGGAAGGCCGCGACCGAGCTTCGCGATCGCATCACCGGGCGTCTCGGGCGGACGACGCGGGTGATGCCGTCGATGACGTTCCACTCCTTCTGCTACGCGTTGCTGCGCCGGTTCACACCGGCCGACGCGTTCGACGTACCACTGCGGTTGCCGTCCGGTCCGGAGCAGGCGCTGCGGTTGAGCGAGGCGTTGTCCGGCAGTCGTGAGGTTGGCGCGGTGCACTGGCCGGGCAGTCTGCATCCGGCGTTGAAGACTCGCGGGTTCACCGACGAAGTGCAGGCCGTGATCGGCAAGGCGCGCCAGTTGGGGCTCGACCCGGAGGACCTGTCCGCGATCGGGCGATCGGCGGAGCGGGCCGAGTGGGTCGCGGTCGGCGACTTCTTCCAGGAGTACCTGCAGATCCTCGACGCCGAGCAGGTGCTGGACTACTCCGAGCTGATCCATCGCGCGGTGATCCTCGCGCAGCAGCCGCAGGTGCAGGCGAAGCTGCGGGCCGAGTTCAAGGCGGTGTTCGTGGACGAGTACCAGGACACCGATCCCGGTCAGACGAAGCTGTTGCAGGCGATCGCGGGTGACGGTCGCGACCTGGTCGTCGTGGGCGACCCGGACCAGTCGATCTACACCTTCCGCGGCGCGGACGTGCGTGGGCTGCTGCGGTTCACCGACGAGTTCCGCACCCGCGACGGCGCGGAGGCCGCGCAGATCGCGCTAGGGACGACGCGGCGCTTCGGCACCACCTTGCAGCGCGTGTCGCGCAACGTCGTCAACCGGCTCGGTGTGCCGGGGTCGCTGGACCGCGACACGTTCGAGCGCTTCCGCAACCCCGACGCGTCCGCGTGTGTGTACGGCCCGGGCAAGGTCGAGGCGAACCTGTACTCGACCAGCGGCGCCGAGCTGGAACACATCGCCGATCTGCTCCGCCGGGCGCACGTCCAGGACGGCATCGGGTGGAACGAGATGGCCGTGCTCGTGCGCTCCGGCAGCCGGTCGATCCCGCCGTTGCGGCGGGCGTTGTCCGCGGCCGGCATCCCGGTGGACGTCGCGGGCGACGAGCTGCCGTTGTCGCGCGAGCCCGCCGTCCGGCCGATGCTGCTGGCGCTGCGGGCGGTGGCCGACCCGGAGACCCTGACCGTCGACGTCGTCCGGGCGTTGGCGCTGTCGCCGTTGGGTGCGATGGACGCGGGGCAGCTGCGGCGGCTGGCGCGGGTGCTGCGCCGGCGGGACCGCGACGCGGCGGGCGGGCAGCGGTTGCCGCGGTCGTCGGACGAGCTGTTGCGCGAGGCGATGCTGAACCCGCTGCTGCTCGACCAGGAGGCGTCACCGGCCGAGGCGCGGTTCGCGGCGCTCGGCGAGCGGTTGCTCAAGGCAAGGAACATCGTGACTGCGGGCGCGGCGCCGGACGAGGTGATGTGGTCGCTGTGGTCGGAGTCGCCGTGGCTGCGGCGGCTGCGCGGCCAGGCCTCGTCGGGCGGCGAGGTCGCGCGCACCGCGAACCGGGACCTCGACTCGCTGTGCGCGCTGTTCGACGCGGCCGGCCGGGCCGAGGAGCAGGTCGGGTTCAAGGGCGTATCGGCGTTCCTGTCCGAGCTGGAGTCGCTGGACATCGCGGCGGACAACCGGTTCGACGGGACATACCGTGAGGCCGGCGTCCAGCTGATGACGGCGCACCGGTCGAAGGGGCTGCAATGGCGGCTCGTCGTGGTCGCCTCCGTCCAGGAGGGGCAGTGGCCGGACCTGCGGCGCCGCGGCTCGTTGCTGGAACCGGACCGGTTGGGGCCCGACGGGTTGATCGACCCGTTGTCGGCGGGCGCGTTGCTCGCCGAGGAGAGACGGTTGTTCTACGTCGCGATCACCCGGGCCCGCGAGCGGTTGATCGTGACCGCCGTACAGGCACCCGAGGCCGACGGCGACCAGCCCTCCCGATTCATTGCCGAGCTGGACATTCCTTGGAAGCTGGTCGCGGGGCGCCCGCGGCGGCCGCTGTCGTTGCCGGGGCTGGTGGCGGATCTGCGCTGCGTGCTGGCGGATCCGGCGTCGTCGCCGGCGTTGAAGCGGTCGGCGGCGGACCGGCTGGCGTTGCTGGCCTCGGCTGTCGACGACCGGGATCAGGCCTTGGTACCGACGGCCGATCCGTCGCGCTGGTGGGGCGTGCGGGAGCGCACCGAGTCGGCGCGGCCGATCGCGGATCCCGCGGAGCCCGTTCCGCTGTCGGGAAGTGCGCTGACGACGATCGTGGACTGTCCGCTGCGCTGGTTCCTGACCCGGCGGGCCGGTGGGGAGACACCGAGTACGTCGGCGCTCGGTTTCGGCTCGGTGCTGCACGCGCTGGCCGACGCGGTCGCGACGGGGACGCTGCCGCCGTCGGTCGACGAGCTCAACGGCTGGCTCGACAAGGTCTGGACCCAGCTCGAGTTCGAGTCCGCCTGGATCTCGGACCGGGAGCGCGGTGAGGCGGAGCAGGCGTTGCGGCGGTTCGTCGCGTGGCACCAGGGCCGTCCGGACCGGACGCTGGTCGGGACCGAAGTGGAATTCGACGTCCTGCTGCCCGACGCGGAGCACCCGGCGGTGCGGGTGAAGGGCCGGATGGACCGGGTCGAGAAGGACCCCGAAGGCATGGTCCGGGTGGTCGACCTGAAGACCGGGCGGAACATCCCGACCAAGCCGGCGCTCGAGCGGCACGTGCAGCTGGCCATCTACCAGCGGGCGATCAACGCGCGGCAGCTCAAGAAGCTCGGCGAGGACGCGGTCGCCGGCGGCGCCGAGCTCGTGCAGCTGCGGCACGACGACAACGGCGGCTTCCCGAAGGTCCAGCACCAGGGCCCGCTGGAGACCGACGAGGACGGCCGGACCTGGCTCGACGAGGCCGTCGACGACGCCGAGACGATGATCCGCTCGGAGGATTTCGTGGCCAAACGCAACGACGGCTGCACCCGCTGCGAAGCCCGCGCCCTGTGCCCCATCCAACCCGAAGGCCGGGAGATCCTCTGATGCCGAGCTCCCAGTCCCACCCCCGCCCGTACCTGCGGGTGGCTGGGACCTCTTGCTGTGACCTGGGATCTGTTATTCCAGATCTCAGGTCACAACAAGGGGTCTCCGGTCACGACGGGCGTCCTCTGCGGGGGGTCTGCTGATGCCTGCTCAGCTCACGTCGACGGCTGACTTGTGTGACCTTCTGGGGATTCCGTTCTCGGATCAGCAGTTGGCGGCTATCACCGCGCCCTTGGCGCCGGGGGTGATCGTCGCGGGTGCCGGGTCGGGGAAGACGACCGCGATGGCGGCGCGGGTGGTGTGGCTGATCTGCACGGGGCAGGTGAAGCCGGAGGAAGTGCTCGGGCTGACGTTCACCAAGAAGGCGGCCAACGAGCTCGACGTCCGGATCCGCGAGGACCTGACGAAGGCCGGTGTCCTCGGATCGACGCTGCCGAGAGACCAGCACCCGATCCTCGCGGCGCACCTGCGCAGCAACATCCCCAACTGGGAGCCGGAGGAGCCGGGCGAGCCCGTCGTCTCGACGTACCACGCGTTCGCCGGCACGTTGATCGCGGAGCACGGGCTCCGGCTCGGCCTCGAGCCGGACTCGCGGGTGCTCGCCGACGCCACCAGGTTCCAGCTGGCCGGCCGGGTCGTACGGCGGTCCGCCGGGCCGATCCGGTTCGCGTCGCACCACGTACCCACGCTGGTCAACAGCCTGCTCGCGCTGGACGGCGAGCTCGCCGACCACCTGCTCCGCCCGGACGACATCCGCGACCACGACGACGCCGTACGGCAGGAGGTCGCCGCGGCGCGCAAGCAGACCGTGGAGGTCCGCAAGCTCGCCGAGACTGCCCTGAAGCGCGGGGAGATCCTGCAGCTCGTCGAGGAGTACCAGGCGTACAAGGGGGAGCGCGGCGTCGTCGACTTCGCCGACCAGATGGCGCTCGGCGCCCGGCTCGCGGAGGAGTGTCCCGAGGTCGCCGCGGTCGAGCGCGCGCGGTACAAGGTCGTCCTGCTCGATGAGTACCAGGACACGTCGGTGTCGCAGCGCCGGATGCTCACGGCCCTCTTCGCCGGGCCGGACGCCGGGCACGGCCGGGGCCACCCGGTCACCGCGGTCGGCGACCCGTGCCAGGCGATCTATGGCTGGCGCGGCGCCTCCGTGGCGAACCTGGACGAATTCCCCGAGCATTTCCCGCAGGCGGACGGCTCACCGGCGCAGCGGTACGTCCTGAGCGTGAACCGGCGCTGTGGCAGCCGGATCCTCGCCGCCGCGAACCAGCACGCCGCCGAGCTGTACGAACAGCACCCCGGCGTCATCCCGCTCGAGGCGCCGCCGGACGCTCCCGAAGGCGCGATCACCGTCGGGCTGTTCGAGACGCGCTCGCAGGAGATCGAGTGGGTCGCCGACGCGATCGTCGCCGCGCACCGCACCCGGAACCGCCGCTGGAAGGACATCGGCATCCTGATGCGGACCAACGTCGACCTGAGCGCGGTCCACGAGGCGCTGATCGCGCGCAAGGTCCCGGTCGAGGTCGTCGGCCTCGGCGGTCTGCTCGCGCTTCCCGAGGTCGTCGACGTCGTCGCGACGCTGCAGGCCGTCAACGACCTGACGGCGAACGCGGCGATGCTCCGCATCCTCACCGGCCCGCGGTACCGGATCGGTCACCGCGACCTCGCGCTGCTCGCCAACCGCGCCCGCGGACTCGCGGACGCGGGGGAGCGGCCGGCCGCCGACGACCTCGTCGCCGCGCTCGACGCGGCCGTGGCCGGGATGGACTCGACCGAGGTCATCGCGCTCGCCGAGGCGGTCGACGATCCGGGGCCGCTGCCGTACGCGCCGGAGGCCCTGACCCGCTTCAAGGAGCTGTCGGTCGAGCTCCGCGAGCTGCGCGCCCACGCCGGTGAACCGCTGCTCGACCTGGTTCGGCGGGTGATCAGCACGATCGGCCTGGATGTCGAGCTGACCGCGACACCCGACCACGTCGACGCCGGACGCCGTGACCACCTCGCCGCGTTCCTGGATGCCGTGGGCAACTTCGTGTCGACCGAGTCGGACGGCTCGCTCGACGGTCTGCTGGCGTACCTGGCGGCCGAGGAGGAGTACGCGGCCGGCCTCGACCTCGCCGTACCGAGCGAGGCGGACTCGGTGAAGCTGCTCACCACGCACCGCTCGAAGGGCCTGGAGTGGCCGGTCGTGTTCGTGCCGACCCTGGTGTCGAAGGTGTTCCCCTCGGACCGCGGCCGGGACAAGTGGACGACGAACGCGAAGGTCCTGCCGTGGCCGCTGCGTGGCGACGCCGACACGCTTCCGGACATCCACGACCTGACGAACGCCGGGCTGAAGGCGTTCGCCGACGAGTGCAAGGACGTCAACGCGCTCGAAGAGCGGCGGCTCGGGTATGTCGCGTTCACCCGCGCGAAGGAGCTGCTGGTGGCGACCGGTCACTGGTGGGGTCCGACGCAGAAACGCCCGCGCGGCCCGTCGGCGTACCTCGACACCCTGAAGAAGCACGCCGGGGAGCGGGTGATCGCCTGGGCGGACCAGCCCGAGCTCACCGAGGAGAACCCGGAGCTCGCCGAGCAGACGCGGGCCCCCTGGCCGACGGCGTACGACCTGGAGTCGTACCAGCGGCGGCTCGACGCGGCGGCGCTCGTGCAGCAGGCACGCGCTGAAGGACCGTCCGCCGCGGCGGAGGAGTCGCTGCTGCTCGACGAGCAGGCGACGGTCGCGCGCTGGGACTCCGAGCTCGAGCGATTGTTGTCCGAGGCAAGGGAAAGCCGGAGCCGGAAGGCGTACGACGTGACGCTGCCGGCCGCGCTGTCCGCGACCCAGGTGATGCGGCTGGCGAAGGACCCGGACGGCCTGGCCGCCGACCTGGCCCGGCCGATGCCGCGCAAACCCAACCGGGCCGCGCGCTTCGGCACCCGGTTCCACGCCTGGGTGGAGAGCTACTTCGGGCAGCAGCTACTGCTCGACCCCGACGACCTCCCCGGCGCCGCGGACGAGGACATCGTCGACGACACCGACCTCACCGACCTGATGGACGCCTTCCGCGACGGCCCGTTCGGCGACACCACGCCGTACGAGATCGAGGCCCCGTTCGCCCTGGCCCTCGACGGCCGGGTGATCCGCGGCCGCATCGACGCCGTCTACCAGATCGTCCGCCCCGACGGCTCCCGCGGCTACGACGTCATCGACTGGAAAACCACCCGCGGCGAAACCGCCGACCCCCTGCAGCTGGCCATCTACCGAGTCGCCTGGTCCGAACTCATGAACATCCCCCTCGACCACGTCACCGCAGCCTTCTACTACGTCCGTACCGGCGACATCATCCGCCCCGAAAACCTCCCCACCAAACCCCAACTCACCCAACTCCTCGACGGCTGACCTCAAGCCGTACCGGAAAGGGAACCGCCGCCTCGAACACCTCGCCGCCCCTGACAACAGCCCGTTCGACGTACCGACCGTCTTCCAGCTCGAGCACGGTCAGCACGCCCTCCTCAGCATCAAGCATCCAGTAGACGGGAACGCCCGCCCGCTCGTACAGCACAGGCTTGAGCACCCGGTCAACCGTGCGCGTCGTCGTGACGACAACCTCAACAGCAAGCACCAGTTCGTCGACCCATCGAGTCGTGTAGTCCTTGCGCGGCAGCACCAGGAGATCGGGTACCACAGCCAGCCGACTGTTCGGGCGAAACTCCAGCGGGCCTGGCAAGACCTCAAGGTCCGCAGGACATGCAGCCGCCATCCGGAGCATCAGGTCCCCGAGAGCCTGTTGATGGATCAGCGATGACATGTGAGTCACCAGCAGGACTCCGTCGACAAGCTCGTACCGCGCGCCTTCGTCGGGTGCCGCATCCAGATCGGCGGTCGTGAATTCACCTGGTTCGATTGGCCACATGCTCCGACCATGCTCCCGACAGGCATTACCGCGGGAGGGCAGATGAGTATCTGCCCCAGGTTGCCCCGAGTCAGGCCGAGCCGTTGACCCGCCGTGCCAACTCGTCCGGAACGATCCGCACCGGGAACGGTTGTTCGGCCTCGAACATTTCGTCGCCTTTGAACGTCCGCTCGGTGTACTGTCCGTCCGCGAGCTCGAGCACGGTCAGTACGGACAAGTAAGGGTCGAATATCCAGTATGACGCAACGCAGGCCTTCTCGTACGCGTGGCGCTTCTTGATCAAGTCGGTCGATCGGTTGGACGGCGACAGGATCTCGACAGCCAGAACCAACGTCCGCCGCTGCTGGTCGCGTTCGACGTCCTCGTACCGGAAGACCATCAAGTCGGGCTGCAGGCTCGTCCTGTCGTTCGGCCGGAAGTCGAACGGGGCGAAGAAGACCTCCATGTCGTCTGGACAGGCCATCACCAGACGCAAGTTGCAGACGCCGGCGGCTCGCTGATGTTCCTCCTTCGGGCCCGGTGTCACCAGTAGCCGCCCGTCGAGCAGCTCGTGTCGCATTCCGTCGTCGGGCAGCGCGTCGAACTGTGCGATTGTGAGCGTCCTCGGCGTGGTGTCCACGAATCCCATAGTGCCTCCTTCTCGGTCACTCGACCAGCATGGCGGCAGTTGACAGGTGGTTGGTGCAGTTTTGCTGATCTGCCCCTGGATGCCCCTGGATGCCCCAGTTTTGGCGGATCGTGGGTCATCTGGTGAGGGCGGACGGGCAGAGGGTGATCGGGAACGGAGTTGTGGTGTGGAAGGTTTCGTCGGACTGGATGACGGCCTGGCAGGTGTAGCCGGTGGGGGTCAGGTCAAGGATGGTTAGTTCTTGGGTGGTGGGGTCCAGGAGCCAGTAGGACTGGATGCCGTGTTGTTCGTAGAGGGTTCGTTTGAGGACTACGTCGGTGGTTCGGGTGGTGGGGGAGAGGACCTCGACGGCCAGGACGGGTGGGGCTGTGAGGAGGTGGGGGCCGGCGTCGGTGCGGTGGCAGATGAGGAGGTCGGGGCGGAGAGTCGTGTTGAGGTCGGGGCGGTAGTCGAGGGAGTTGACCGCGACGAGCAGGTCAGCCGGGCAGGCGTGTTTCAGGCGGATCATCAGAGCGATGACAGCGGCGTGGTGGGACGGTGGTTGGGCGCCGGTGATCAGCAGGCGGCCGTCCAGCACTTCGTACCGGCGGCCGTCGTGCGGAGCGGAGACTGTGGTCACTCCATCAGCTTGACCGATCTCGCCGTACCGCCGCGGAAGTTATCCACAAGCACCCTGGTCAGTCAGCTGCTTCCGTGACCAGCGGGTTGTCCAAGGTCCCGGCGAACTGCAAGGACCCGGCGACGTCGGTCAGGTCGACCATCTGCTGGTTGTTGCGCAGCTGCAATCGGTTCAAGCAGGACAGCGCGAACGACGGCGCGAAGATGTCGTACTTCGCGAACGCGTCGGCGAGCTCCGGCGTCGCCGCCTGGTAGTCGCGGATCGACGACGCCACCACCGACCAGAACTCGGCCGGCGTCAGCAGACCTTCGCGGTCGAGCAGCGGTGACAGGAACCGGAAGATGCAGTCGAACACGTCGGTGAAGATCGACAGCAGCTTCTCGTCGTCCGGTACGTCGGCCCGCACCCGCTCGGCCTCGGCCGGTACCGGTGTCGACGGACTCAGGACGGCGATCTCCTCGGCGATGTCCTTCATGATCACCCGGATCGGGATCGCGTCCCGCAGCACCAGGATCAGGTTCTCGCCGTGCGGCATGAACACGAGCTCGTACGCGTAGAAGCTGTGCAGCACGGGGATCAGATACGCGTCGACGTACGCGCGCAACCAGTCTGCCGGCGCCAGCCCGGACGCCCGGACCAGGGCCGCGGCCAGCGATGCCCCGTGCCGGTCGACGTGCAGCAGCGACGCCATCGTCGCGAGCCGTTCGCCGGGCTCCAGCGACGGCACCGGGCTCTCCCGCCACAGCGCCGACAGCATCTTCCGGTACGGCGAGGTCTTGTCCGTCGCGTTCTCGTAGTACCGGTTGTGGTACCCGACCGCGGCGATCTCCCGCAGCACGGTGAACCCGTACCGCTTGAAGACAAGGTCGTTCGAGACGACCGAATGCACCCAGTCGTTGATCGCCGGCGTCGCGGCCATGTACGACGGCGACAGCCCGCGCATGAACCCCATGTTGAGCACCGACAAGGCCGTCTTCACATAACAGCGCGACGGCACCGACCGGTTGAAGAACGTCCGGATCGACTGCTGCGGCTGATAAACATCGTCCGTCGAGCCGAGGTGGACGATGTGCCGCAAAGCAATGTCGGCGGCGAAGGTGATCGAGGTCTTGTTGTCCCACTGCCACGGATGCACCGGCAGGTAAACGTACTCCGCCGGATCGGCGACCTCGGCGAACCGCGCCAGCGTCTCCTCGCCCAACTCGGACCGCATGAACGCGTCGAAGGCCAACGAGGAACTGCAGGAAACGGTGGTCCGGTCCCGCCGGGCCGCGATCCAGGTCAGCTGTACGCCCGCGCCGGTCTCGGGCGCGTACGCCAGGTAGTCCGTGAAGCCGAACCCGAGCCGCCCGTTGTTCGCCACGAAGCACGGATGACCCTCGGTCATCGCGGCCTCGATCGTCTGGAAGTCCGCGGTGACCAGGTCCGTCGCCGTCAGATCGGGCCTCGACAGCTTGTACGCCGCCGAGGCCAGCGTGCTGCTGATCTCCTCCAGGTAGACCGGCAGCATGTCGCGTCCGATCCCGAGCTGCTCGTGGAACTCCGTGACGAACTCCAGCGCGTCGACCGGCAAACCGTCGTCACGCACCACGGCCGAGATGTCCCAGTGATTCAAGGGATAGCGCCGTGCCGTGAACCGGTACCGGCCGACCACATACTCATTGCCGTCGGCAACAGGCTGGAGAATGCGCTCGTGGGTGAATTCCGACAACGCTTTCCGGACCAGCGCCTGGTTGACGATCTCCCAGTGGTTCATCAGCCCGCCTCGTTCATCCGGTGCGCGTCGGCGTACTGGTCGCGGGTGCAGAAGCTCAGCCAGGCCTGCTTGCCGGGCAGTGCCACCACGCTGTGCTTGCGGAACCCCATCCGCGCGTTCAGCGCCTGGATCTTCACGTTCCGCACGTCGGGCTCGACCACCACCCGGTCGACCAGCGGATCGCTGAACAGGCTGTCCATGATCGTCTCGAACACCGCCCCGGTGAATCCCGGGATGGGCGCGACCGGCGGCCCGACCAGGACGTGCATGCCGGCGTCGCCCGGCGCCACGTCGTACACCCGGCCGACGGCGTCGTACGCCGGTGCGTAGCGCTCCATCAGGAAGGCCGGCCGGCCGTCGTGCTCGCCGATGAAGGCGTCGTGGTGCGCGCTGTCCGCGATCCGGAGGTATTCCGCGTGCACGTCGGCGACGGACGCGTTCAGGAGTCCCCAGTAGCGCGCGTACGGCCGGGTCACCCAGCTGTGCAGCGTGGGGACGTCCTCGCCGAGGTCGAACGGCCGGAGGCTGAGGGTGCCGAGACCGGCGACGAAACGCCGGTACGTCGGCTCGGGCAGTGCTCTGGTCATGGCGGAGCTGCTTTCAGGCTGGGCGGGCATGTTAGCTAAGGCTTACCTTAGTAGACCTTACCTGGGCCTCACGGCGGACCCCCTGGGTAGTCCGCGCGGCGGATGCGCCGAGCCGCTCGTCGTGCCTACCGTGGTTGGCATGTTGATCGCCGAGGACCTGCTGCTGCTCCTGTACGACGACCAGACCGGTAAGCCGGTCACAGGGTCGCCCGGCCTGGACTACGCGCTGGCCGGTGCGGTGCTGATCGAGCTCACGCTGAACCGGAAGCTCGACATCACCACCAACGGCAAGACCGGCCGCCTGCAGGTGCTGGACGGTGCGCCGACCGGTGACCCGATCCTGGACGAGCGCCTGGCCTACGTCGTCAACAAGCCTGGAAAGAAGCCGAAGGACCAGATCGGTGCGCTCTCGAAGCGGCTGCGCGACCAGTTGCTGGCACGGCTCGCGGAGCGGGGTGTGCTGGAGGCGGACCAGGGCAGGGTGCTCGGACTGTTCCCGGTGACGCGCTGGCCGGCCAAGGACGCGCGGCATGAGCAGGAGGTGCGCACCAAGCTGGAGAGCGCGCTGAAGGTCGGTACGACGCCGGACGAGCGCACTGCCGCGCTGATTGCGCTGCTCAGCGCGCTGAACGTCGTACCGAAGGTTGTCACGGACGCGGTGGACAAGAAGGCGCTGAAGCAGCGCGCGAAAGAGATCGCCGACTCGGACTGGGCCGCGGACGCGGTGAAGAAGGCAGTGACCGAGATGCAGGCCGCAGTGACCGCGGCCATTGTGGTGGCGTCATCCGCAGGAGCCTCGGGCAGCAGTTAGGCGAGGTCTGACGTGGCCTGCGCTTCGAGCAGGCGGAAGCCGTGGGATCGGGCGATCGCCGCTGCCTGGGTCGCGGCGTGGACCGCGGTTGTCTGGTGGCCGGTGCTGCGTCGTGCGGCGGACAGGGTGAGCAGCGCCTCGGCTTCGACGTACGGGTACGTCCCACGGGCGATCGTCAGGCTTTCTTCGATCCAATCGATGGCGGCGGCGGGGTCGCCGATCGTCAGGTACGTGCCTGCGACGGTCGACGCGGTTTGGGCCTGGGGTTTGGGGTCCCGGATGGCGACCGCGAGTTGATGCGCCCGGAGTGCCGTACGGAGGGCGGCGGTCCCGTCTCCGCGCTGGCTGTACAGGCGTGCCCACTCGTCGAGCGTGGACAGCTCACCGCGGAGGTGTGAGCGGCGCTGGTAGGACTCCAGTACGTCGGTGAGCAGGTCGGCTGCGCGGTCGGCCTGGCCCAGTTGCCGCAGCGCGCTCGCCAGGTTGCCGCGGATGGCGAGCACCGACGTCTCCCGACCGGTCTCGTCGCTCTGCAGCGCAGTCTCGAACAGATCGGCTGCCTCGGTCAGTTGGCCTTGATGGAGGCGGATCATCCCGAGACCGTTCAGCACGATCGCACGGACGTGGCCGCGCTGGTCGTCTTCGGTCAGTTCCAGGGCGCGACGCATCCAGAGTTCGGAGTCGCCGAGCTTCCCGCGCTCGAGTTGCAGCCAGCCGACCTGATGGGCCATGTAGGCGGCGGCCGGGGTCCAGCCCACTTCGATCGCCAGCGTATGGCCGGCCAGACAGTCGGACAGTGCGTCCTCGTCGCGTCCGACCGCACCGAGAGCTTGCCCGCGGTTCATCAGCATAGCGACCTGTGCGGTGTGGTCGCGGGCGGCGACGGCGGCGGCCAGCCCGGTCTGTGCGGCCGGGAGCGCGCCTTCGGCACCCCGGCGAATCAGGAAGTACCCCCGGAGCTGGTCCACGATCCGCCAGGCCAGCGACCGTTCGCCGTCCTGCGCTGTGTCCTGCACGACTGCCAACAGGGTGGGGAGCTCGTGGTCGAGCCAGGTGAGTGCCTCGGTTTCGGAGCTGAAGAATGCGGGGCCGGTCAGGCCGCCGAGGCGGACGACGTGCGGATTCGCCCAGCCGATCGCCGCTGTGACGGCCTCGGCGTACCAGGTGTACAAACGGGTCCTGGTGGTTTCGCGTTCAGGGTCGTCGGCCAGCAGCCGCCGGGAGTACAGGCCGAGCAGGTCGTGGAATCGGTAGCGGTCCGTCGAGTGCTGCAGGAGCATGTTCGCCTCGAGCAGGGATTCCAGCACGCGGTCGGCTTCGGCCGTCGACGTACCGAGCAGAATCGCCGTACTGCCGGCGCTGAAGTCGTCGCCGGGGTGCAGACTGCACATCCGGAACGCGTGCTGCGCAGCCGGGCTCAGATCCGCGTAGCTGAGCTGGAAGCTGTTCAGCACACTGGACTCGCCGAGGCTGAGTTCGGTGAGCCGCCGGTTGCCGTCGTGCAGGCGACCGGCCAGATCGGCGACCGTCCACTCCCGCCTGGTGGCAAGCCGTGCGCCGGCGATGCGCAACGCGAGCGGAAGGCGCGCGCAGGCCTCCACGAGTGCGCTCACACCGTCGGGGTCGGCATCGAGCCTCGCGGTGGACGTGATCAACCGTACGGCGTCCTGATGCGGTAGCGGCTCGAGGGTCACGGTACCGGCCGTCACCAGGTCCGGCATCCGCCGGCGGCTGGTCACGATCGCGTCGCTGCGCCCGGCACCCGGCAGCAGCGGTTGTACCTGCGCCGCGTCCTGGGCGTTGTCGAGCACGACCAGCATCCGCCGGTCAGCGAGTTCGCTGCGCAGCAAGGCGGCCGCTTCGGCTTCGTCGGTACCGATCCGCCGGCCGGGTACGCCGAGTGCGCGCAGGAATCGGCCGAGGACCCGCAGCGGCGCCGGCGTGATCGTGTCGCTCCCGCGCAGGTCCGCGTACAGCTGTCCGTCCGGGTACTGCTCGCGGAGCTGATGCGCGGCGGTCAGCGCCAAGGTGGTCTTGCCGACCCCGGCGATCCCGTTGATCAGCACGACCCGCGACGACAACGCACCGGAACCGCCGAGCGTCGTACGGATCGTCGCCAGTTCCTCGGTGCGACCGACGAAGTCCGGCGGCGCAGACGGCGTCTGCTGGACGACCACGCGCGTGATCGGCTCCGGCGCGGACCCGCTCTGCTGCCGGAGCACCTCCAGATGGATCGCGCGCAGGCGCTCGCCCGGGTCGATGCCGAGCTCCTCGGCGAGGGCGGACCGGATCCGGTCGTACGCTGCGAGGGCCTCGGCCTGCCGGCCGCTCGCGGCCAGGGTCTGGATCAGCTCGACGTGCAGCGGCTCGTCCAGTTCGTGCCGCGCGATCAGGCCGCGCAGCGGTCGCAGTGCCTGCTCCGGCTCGTCGAGCTCGCGCGCCAGCCTGGCGAAGGTCCGTACGGCGGCCGCGTATTCGTTGGAGATCGCGATGTAGAGCGGGCTGGCGGCCACCGGCTCCACATCGGTGTCGCCGCGCCACAGCGTGACAGCGTCGGAGAGCGTGGCCAATGCAGCCCGCGGTTCTTCGTGGGCCGCCTGAGCGGTCAGCTCGCGGAACGTCAGCAGGTCGAGCGTGCCGGTGGTCACCGCCAACCGGTAGCCGATGGGGTCTCCGACGATCACCTCGTTGGCGGGCCGGCCGGACTCCAGCAGCCGTCGCAGCCTGGCGATTCGGGTCTGCAGCAGGTTCACCGGGTTTCTCGGTGTGCTGCGCGGCCAGAGCAGGTCGATGAGCTCGTCCTGGCTGACCGTTGTGCCGGCGGCGAGGGCGAGTTGGGCCAGCAAGGCGCGTTGCGGACCGGAGTTGATCGGCACCCGGAGGGCGCCGTGCCAGACAGCTATCGGGCCGAGGACACCGATGCGCAGCGACCCGGTGCTACTGGAGTGCGAGCCGGTGCCGGAGCGGTGTGCCTTGGCGGCGGCATGGAGTTTCCCTGCCTCCTGGCTGCTCAGCGCGAGGGCGGCGGTGATGGCCTCGATCGAATCCGGTTTCGGGCTCCTGGTCCGGCCCTGTTCCAGATCGCGGATCGCCCCCGCACTGAGTCCGGCCTGGTCCGCGAGTTCCCGTTGTGTCAGTCCGCCGTTCCGGCGGAGCGCGCGCAGAAGTTCACCGAAGCGGCCGTCGGGCTCCAGGGCATGCCTCGGGCCGGGCAGATCCTGCTGCGGCCGTCCGGGCACGAAGAGGAGCTTACCGGTGGGACCAGCTCGGTCCGGCCGAGTAGGGGCCGAGTACGGGCGGAGTACGGGCGGAGTACGGGCAGTGGCGTGTCGGAGGTGCTCCCTAGGGTCCATCGCGGCGTCCGGGTGCACTCCGGCATGGCCGAACCGACTCACCTGGAGGACTTTCCCTGATGCGTACATCTCTCGTGGCCGCCGCGACGGCGCTGACCGTCGTTGCGGCCGGTGTCATTACCGGAGTCGCCGTGACCGCCCGGCCGGCGACCGCGGCGCTCGGCGACGTTCCCGCGGACTGCAAAGCCTTCACGGCCGCGTACCGAACCGATGGGCAGCGGCTCACGTACGAGTACGCCGCAGGAGGGACCAACACCAAGGCGTACCGCAACGACAGTCTTCCCTGGGTGCCGTCGGCGTTCCAGCAGATGGGCGGTGCCGGTGACGACACCCATTTCCGCACCACCGAGTTCGCGGCCCATCCGACCAGTGGCTGGCTCTTCAAGGTGATCCGCCAGGGCGAGCTGGTCGACGGCACGTGGAGCGTGACGGAGATGAGCGCCAGCCATCTCATGGACGGATTCGGCGGCACCAGGATTCTCGCGTACGGGTACCCCTACTTGTACCGCGCCGCGGGCAACTACCTCTACCGCTACACGGTGGGCGCCACTGACGGCGTACCGAAGGCAAAGGTGCGGCTGGCGGGTACGGCCTGGGACACCGTCACGACGCTCACCTACGAGCGCACCGAGGGCACGGGGGACGCGGCCGTCGACGTGCTGATCGGCACCAAGACCAACGGCGAGCTCAAGGAGTGGCGGATCAAGCGAGCCACGCCGGCCGGCACCATCTCGTCGACGGTGCTGAAGTCCGCCTACTGGGACAAGTTCACCAGCCTCAGCACCGGCTACTGCCAGGACCATCCCAACGGCCGGCCGCTGCTCGGCATCACCTCGACCGGTGCCGCCTCCGTGCACTTCGACGCCAACAAGACGGACCTCAGCGGCACCGACATCAAGGGCGGCTCTCTCGGCTCTCTCGGCTGGACTGCGAAGGCCTACGGCCAGTAGCCGGAATCGGCTGTCATGACCATCCGAATCGACCTCCCTGGAGGAGTTCTCGTGAAGCGCAGATCCGTCGTGGCCGTCGGGACGGCACTGACCGTTCTCGCGACCGGCCTGATCGCCGGGGTCGCTGTGACCGCCCGGTCCGCGACCGCGGCACTCAGTGACGTACCGACCGACTGCGGTGCGATCACGGAGGCGTACCGATCCGATGGACAGCGTCTCTCCTACCGCTACATCGGCGGGAAGACCAGCACCAAGGCGATCTCCGGCGACAAGCTCGGTTGGGTGCCATCGGCACTCACGTCGTTCGGCGGTGCCGGCAGCCCGGACTCGTACTCGGAGGACGGCCTGGCCGTGCATCCCACCGACGGATACGTCTACCACGTGTACCGCGTTGTCAAGCAGGTCGACGGCGTCCTGAAGGTCACGCAGCTCACCGTCACCCGCGTCGTATCAGGGTTCGCCGGTACCCGGGGTCTCACGACGGCGTGGCCGTACGTCTATCGCCTCGCCGACACCTCGCTCTATCGGTACAAGTTCGCCTACGTCGACGGCAAGCCCAGTCTCTCGGCCCCGGTCAAGCTGTCCGGCCGCGGGTGGGACACGGTCAGGACCCTGAAGCACCTGCGCACCGACGGAACCGCCAGTGCTCCGGTGGACGTCTTGGTCGGCACCAAGTCCAACGGTGAGCTCAAGCACTGGCGAATCACCTACGCCAGCCCGGCGACGATCAGCTCGACCGTACAGAAGACGAGCGGCTGGGCACCCTTCACCAGTCTGAGCCCGGGTTGGTGCAACGACCACCCCAAGGGCCTCGTACTTCTCGGCATCAAGGCGGATGGCAGCGCATCCGCGCACTTCGACGCCGACCAGTTCGACGGCGACGGCTCCGATATCAAGGGCGGCTCGCTGGGCCTGCTCGGCTGGACGGCCAAGGCCTACTAGAGTCGCGCCTTGATCTCTGGCTTGAGCACTTTGCCGACCTTCGATCGCGGCAGCTCCGGCCAGAGCAACACCTCCTTCGGCGCCTTCACGCTGCCGATGCGCGCCTTCGCGAACGCGATCAGCTCGGCAGCGTCCACCGAAGCGCCCGGCTGGAGCTGGACGACGGCCACGACCCGCTCGCCCCACTTCTCGTCGGGCTGACCGATCACCGCGCAGTCCTGGACGGCGGCGTGCGCCATCAGCGCCTGCTCCACCTCGGTGGAGTACACGTTGAAGCCGCCGGTGATGATCATGTCCTTGGCCCGGTCGACGATGTAGAGGTAGTTCTCCGCGTCCAGGTAGCCGATGTCGCCGGTGTGGTGCCAGCCGTACGCCGAAGCTGCTGCGGTCGCCTCGGCGTTGCGGTAGTACCCCTTCATCACCAGCGATCCGCGCACCACGATCTCGCCGCGCTCGCCGTGCGGGAGCAGTTCGCCGTCGGCTCCCATGATCGCCACGGTAACCAGCGGGGACGGCCGTCCCGCGGATGACAGCCGTCCCCGGGCGACGTTGCCGGCGGCATCGAAGTGCGCGGCCGGCGGCAACATCGAGATCATCATCGGCGCCTCGGTCTGCCCGAACAGCTGCGCCATCACCGGACCGATCCGCTGCAGTGCCTCCTCGAGCCGGGCGACCGACATCGGCGCCGCGCCGTACCAGAAGCACCGCAACGACGACAGGTCCGTGGAGTCGAGCTCCGGCGCCGCCAGCACCATGTAGATCAGCGTCGGCGGCAAGAACGTGTGCGTCACCCCGTGCCGCGGTATCAGCTCCAGGAACGCGTGCACGTCGGGAGCTCGCATGATCAGGATCTCGCCGCCGCACGCGAGCACCGGGAAACACAGCACGCCGGCCGCGTGCGTCAGCGGTGCCAGTGCCAGGTAGACCGGTCGCTCGCCGAACGGGTAGCCCATCAGCGTCAGCGCGGTCATCGTCTCCAGGCTGGCGTTGCCGAGCATCACCCCTTTCGGCCGGCCCGTCGTACCGCCGGTCCCGACGATCATCGCCAGGTCGTCCGGATCGGTCAGATCAGGTGCCGGCTGGGACGCGCCCCCGCAGAACGCGTCCCAGCCGACGGTCCTCCGGCCGGCGGGGTGGGGGGTGAGGCCGGAGGAGGGCTCCCCGTCGAGACACACGAACGTGTGCACCTTCGGCAAAGAGTCCCGAATGCGGTCCACCAGCGGCGCGAACGCCGACTGGTAGATCAGTACTTCACAGTCGAACTGGTCGAGCAGTTCCCGGTTCTCGGCCGCCTCGTTGCGTGGATTGATCGGGCACCAGACGGCACCCGCCCGGCTGATCCCGAACACGCAGCTGAACGCCACCGGGTCGTTCGCGGACAGGATCGCGACCTTGCCGCCGGGCTGTACGCCGGTCGCCGCCAGGGCACCCGCGATCCGGTCCGAGAGGTGCTGAACCTCGGCGTACGTCAGCGACTCGCCGTCCGTCGTCAGGCAGGCGGCGTCCGGTGCGAGCGATGCGCCCTTGTCCAGGTAGTCGACCAGCCGCACAGCAACTCCTCTAGTGCTGCACCGTCAGCTGCGGCTCGGACACCAGCCCGAAGCTCCGCAGTACGCCGAGCAGCTCGCGGTGACCGAAGGCCTGACAACCACTGGCGAAACCGACCCGCTTCGGTGGCGTCTGCAGCAGCGAGTACGCCGCGTACGCCTGGAGCAGACCGGTCTGCTGGTAGTTGCTGTTGCCGTGGATGACACAGTGCGCCCGGCCGAGCGGCCCGGACGCGTGCACCGAGTCCAGCGTCTTGTTGACGCGCGGGTTCTCCCGCGGCGGCATCTCGTTCATCACCTGGCGAGCGGTCTCCGTCAGTGCGGCGTTCCGCTCGTCCGGCGCCATGTCCTTGGTGGCCTCCAGCGCCGCGGCGACGATCTGCGGGACCCCGTTCATCAGCGCCGCGTTGAATACACCGCCCTGCGCCTTGCAGTTCGCCACCCGTGGATCGCGCTTGAACCACACCGGATGTGACATGCCGCCCCACGGTAGCGACAGGGCGAGCTCGTGCTGGCCCGGAACCACCAGGGGCACCAGACCCTGCTCCGGGAACTCGACGTAATGGTTGCCCTCCAAGTAGTGCGCCTTCGACGTCGCGGCGTTCACCAGGATCGTGCGGGTCGAAGCGATGGTCGGGCTGCCGCCCCAGAACACCGCGATGTCCAGAGAGTCCAGCCCGGGCTGCTCGAGACAGAGCTGCGCGGCGATCTCGCTGGTCGTGTACATCTGCGCGATGCCCGGAGCCAGCACCAGACCGGCCTTGGCGAACTGCGGACCGTACTTCTCGTCGCAGGTGATCAGCCAGTCCTGCTCGCCGGTCGTGTCGGTGTAGTGCGCACCCGCAGCGAGTGCGGCTTCCACCGCTACCGGACCGAGCTCACTGAAGGGTCCTACCGTGTTGAGGACGACGGACGCACCCGTGAACAGCTCGGTGAGCGCATCAACGTCATGGTCGACCGCGGCGATCTCGTAGTCGGCTGTCTCGATACCGGGAACATGTGAGTCCATCGAAGCCTTGAGCTTCGTCTCGTCACGGCCGGCGGCCACGAAGGGCACGTGATACTGCCGCAGGTACTCGCAGACGAGCCGCCCGGTGTAGCCGGACGCGCCGTACACGACAACGGGTTTCGTGGTCATCACATCCCCATTCCGCCGTCGACCGGCAGGCCGATACCGGTGATGAAGCGGGACTCCTCGGACGCGAGGAAGACGACCGCGTCGGCCATGTCCGAGACCTCGCCGAGCCGGCCGGCCGGGGTCAGCCCGACCACCGCGGCGACCGCGGCCTCGGGCGACTCGAACAGTCCGAGCTGCGCGACGTCGTTCGCCAGGCCGGCGCCCATCGCGGTCGGGACCAGGCCCGGGTAGATGCAGTTGACGCGGACGCCGTACCCGAGCTTGCCGGACTCCATCGCGGCGACCCGGGTCAGCCGGTCGACGGCGGACTTGGTCGCGGAGTAGACCGCGATGCCGGGGAAGGCGATGGTGGCGGCGACCGATGCGACGTTGATGATCGCGCCGCCCTGACCGGCCAGGCCGTCCGGGCGCATCGTCCGCAGGCCCCACTTGATGCCGAGCGTGGTGCCGAGCACGTTGACCTCGAGCATCTTGCGGATCTGGTCGGCGGTCACCTCGGTGAGCAGGCTGGTGATCTCGATGCCTGCGTTGTTCACCAGGATGTCGAGGCCGCCGAGGATGTCGTTGGCGGCGACCACCGCGTTCTCCCAGTCGCCGTCGTCGGTGATGTCGTGGGCGACGAACCCGAAGCCCCCGCCGTACTGCTGGTCGAGCGCGTCGGCGACGGCCTCGCCGGCGTCCTTCTGGATATCGCTGATCACGACCTTGGCGCCGGCCGCGGCGAGGGCTTTCGCCATCCCCTCGCCGAGTCCCTGCGCGCCGCCGGTGACCAGGGCCTTGCGGCCGGAGAGATCGAGTGAACCCATCTGAAGCTCCTTCTGCTCGCACGGGCTGTTTCACACTCTGGCCAGTCCTTTGACACTCGTCAAGACTTTGTTTGACACTTGTCAAGAAATCTCCCCGCCGCGGGACGCGCCTGGCCCGGGGCGGGGTACTCTGACGCATCGGCCCCGATTCGAGAGTGGGTGAGTGCTGTGGCGTCCGCGGCTGAGGAGCGGCCTGCCCGCGTCTCCGGGATCGACAAGATCGAGCGCCGCCGGATCGCGCTGGCCGAGTCCGCGCTGAAGACCCTCGGCGAGCTCGGGTACGCGCGCACCAGCCTGCGGGAGATCGCGAACAACTCCGAGTTCACGCACGGCGTCGTGCACTACTACTTCCGCGACAAGATCGATCTGATCAGCTACTGCGTGCGCTACTACAAGACGAAGTGCTCCCGGCGGTACGACGAGGTGGTCGAGACCGCGACGTCGGGGGAGGACCTCGTCACCGGGTTCCTGGGCAAGATGACCCAGACGCTGGTCGAGGAGACCCCGATGCACAAGCTCTGGTACGACCTGCGGGCGCAGAGCATGTTCGAGGAGCAGCTCCGGCCGGACGTCGAGGCGATCGACCAGCTGCTGGAAGAGATGATCTGGCGGATCCTCAGTCGGTACGCCGATCTCACCGGAACCGCAGCGGCCGTGGACGCGCCGACGGCGTACGCCTTGATCGACGGCCTGTTCGAGCAGGCCGTCGTCGGCTACGCCGCCAATCCGGAGAAGGTCCCGGACCTGCTGACCGGCCGGCTGCTGCAGGTCCTGCCCAAGCTGGTCGCGGCGTAGCCCGACGGGTTACTCGGCTCCGCAGTTCGCCTTGCAGAGCTTGTCGGTGAGGGTGAGGATCGCACCGGGCGCCTCGGACTCGGCCTCGGTGGAGAACTCGACGTTCCAGTTGCCGGCCGTCGTCGCGGCGGTCGTCTTGCCCTGCTGCTGTTTCAGCCAGTCGACGATCTGACCGCGCGGGTTCACGTGCGCCAGCTCGAGCGCCTGCGGTGCGAATTCGGCCAGCTTCGTCGTCGCCTCCGCGGGCGACCCGGACGCTTGCAGTGACACAACGGGCGGACGCGGGTGGTTGCCGATGAGCACCTGCACCGAGGTGATGCCCTGGCTGCACGTCTCGTACGCCTCGTCGGTGCTGCACTGGTAGCTCTTCGCGCTGAGTGCAGCCACGACCTGTGCGGCGGTCAGGTCGGGCAACGTCTCCTCAGGTCCCGAGGGCGTGGTGCTGCTGGTCGCTGTTGTGCCTGAAGCGCTCGGGCTGCCGGCCTGCTCCGGCTTGTCGCCAGAGCATGCCGTCGTCCCGGCGAGGAGCGCTGCGCAGAGCAGTGCGGCAGCGCCGGACCGCGGGTTCAGACCGGCACCTCGATCGCCGCGTCGAGCGCGATCGTGATCATCTCGGAGAACGTCGTCTGGCGCTCCTCCGCGGACGTCACCTCGTGCGTGATCAGGTGGTCCGACACCGTCATGATGCCGAGCGCGCGGCGGCCGAACTTGGCGGCCAGCGTGTACAGCGCCGCGGCCTCCATCTCGATGCCGAGCACGCCGTACTCCGCGGTCCGCGAGACCAGGTCCGGACGGTCGTTGTAGAACAGGTCGCCGGAGAACACCTGGCCGACGTGCACGTTCAGCCCGGCCGCCTCGGCCGCGTCCACCGCCGCGCGGAGCAGCTGGTAGTCGGCCGTCGGGGCGTAGTCGATGCCGTGGAAGCGCAGCCGGTTCATCTGCGAGTCGGTGCTCGCAGACATCGCCACGATCACGTCGCGGACCCGGACCGCCTCGGTGAGCGCGCCGCAGGTGCCGACCCGGATCAGCGTCTGGACGTCGTACTCGTCGAACAGCTCGTTGGCGTAGATCGAGGCGGACGCCTGGCCCATGCCGGAGCCCTGCACGGAGATGCGCTCACCCTTGTAGGTGCCGGTGAACCCGAACATGTTGCGGATCTCGGTGTAGCAGATCACGTCGGACAGGTAGGTCTCCGCGATCCACTTGGCCCGCAGCGGGTCCCCCGGGAACAGCACCCGCGGTGCGATCTGCCCCTTCTCGGCGGCGATGTGAATACTCATGCCGGGATGCTCTCATGCGGGCGGGATATGTTGAGGTACGTGGCCTACTCCATCGCACCTGGTTCGCTAGCCCTGTCCCGGCCCGTGCTCGACCGCGCCGCCGACCGTCGCCGTGACGACGACTGGCTGGAGAAGGCGTGGGCCTCGCCGGAGACGCAGGTGGTCGTGGTGGCCGGCGACCAGATCCAGGTGGTCGACGACCGCTCCGCGCTGCGCTTCGTGCCGCCGTCCGAAGCGCCCGAAGGCACCGGCATCTTCCTCGGGATCGACCGCGAGTCGGGCGCCGGGATGACCGCCGAGGGCCGCGCGGTCTTCGGTGTCCTGGTCGACGGTGAGGCCGACGAGTCGTACGGCGGTCTGCGCGAGCTGGGCGCCGTCCTGGACGACCGCGAGGCGGGAATCGCCGTCCACTTGATCGGCCTGTCCAACTGGCACGGCGTCCACACGCACTGTGCGAACTGCGGTGAGCACACCGAGGTGGTGGAGGCCGGCCACGTCCGGCACTGCCCGGTCTGCGGCCGCAGCCACTTCCCGCGCAGCGACCCGGCGATCATCGTGCTCGTCACCGACGACCAGGACCGCGCGCTGCTCGGCCGCAACGAGGCCTGGCCCGCCGGCCGGTACTCGACGCTGGCCGGTTTCGTGGAGCCCGGCGAGTCCCTGGAGGCCGCCGTCCGCCGGGAGGTGCTCGAGGAGTCCGGCGTGATCGTCGGGCCGGAGATCGAGTACGCCGGCAGCCAGCCGTGGCCGCTGCCCGCCAGCCTGATGCTCGGGTTCTACGCCAAGGCGACCGGTTTCGACATCGAGGTGGACGCCGACGAGATCGCCGAGGCGAAGTGGTTCACCCGGGAGGACCTCCGCGCGCTGGTCGAAGCCGGCACGATGGCCCTCCCGGGAGCGATCTCGATCTCCCGCCGCCTGATCGAAGGCTGGTACGGCGACAGCCTCACCGGGAGCTGGTGATCACCGGCCCACGTCGGAGCGGGCGGCAGCGGTCACGATGAGCGTGCCTTCCCAGCGCTCGATGGAACCGTTGGCCTGGAGCTCTCGCACCTTCTGACCGACCGCGCTGACGTAGGCGCTGTGGCTCGGCCAGTCGGCCTCGGCGTCCGGCAGCACGTCGGTCAGCGTGCAGCCGTACGTCAGGAAGCGGTTTTGGACGTGGCTGTCGATGTTGCCGGTCCAGACCGTCGGCCGGACGTCGGACTGCGGACAGGGGTCGACAGGCGGCGTGTACGAGGCCAGGTTGGTCGGGTTGATGTAGCCGTCCGGCCGCAGCAGCGTGTAGTAGGTGCCGTCCGGCGTCTGGGTGAGCCGGTTGAGGCCGCGGTTGCGCAGGACGGTCGTGTCGCCGCTCAGGATGTCCAGCACGAACAGCCGGCCGCCGGTCACGCCGTACAGGTAGCCGTCGCGCCAGGACAGCGCACCGTCCTGTGAGCCGGTGAATCCGCTGAACACAGGCAGCAGGCGCTTCACCTCGCCGGTCGCCGGGTCGATGGCGAACACGATCCCGTCGGCCAGACCCCAGATGTTGCCGTCCGGTCCGGTCACCAGCTCGTTGATGCTGGCCGCGCCTGACACCGGGACGATGTCGGTGAGCACCTGTCCTGTCGACGGGTTCACCTTCACCAGGTGTGCCTCGGTGGCCCGCGGCTCGGTGCCCTGACCGCCCTCGATGCTGGAGCCGACCCAGACGTCAGCGCCTGCCGGTACGACGGAGGAGATCGTCTGGTCGGTCACCAGGTTGCGGTAGACCGTGTGGCTGCCGGTCGGTACGTCGTACACGGTCAGCGCGCCGCCGTACTCGCCGTACGCCGGGGTGGTTCCGACGTACACGCGGTTGCCCGCCGGGACCACCGCGACCGGCCTGTTCTGGTGGTCGCTGTCGACCAGGCTGAACAGCTCCTTCGGGTTGGTCGGGCTGTCCGGCTGCCTCGGGTCCCAGAGCGAGAGCCGGCCGTACGGGTAGATGCCGACGTACATCTTGCCGTTGCCGTCCCAGGCCCAGCCCTCCACTTGGCCCTGCCGGGTCGTGACCGTCGACTTGCCGGTCGCCGGGTCGTACACGGCGGTGGAGCCGTTCAGGTAGACGTTGACGAACACCTTGCCCGTGCTGGGATCGGCCAGCTCGTGCATCAGCGGCGACGGTACGTACTGGAACGGCGAGCTCCATTGCGCGAGCGTCCCGTCCGCCGGGTTGTAGCGGAACGTGCCGCCGGAGTAGTTGCCGGCCAGGCCGTACAGCACCGGTACGCCGTTCTCGGTCACCCAGCCGTAGCCGATGGACGCGCCACGGGTCAGCGTGCGCGGCGGCGAGACCGGACCGACCGTGTTGGTGTTCAGGTCGTAGTGCGTGAGCGACAGGGTGTTGTTGGTGAAGTAGACGCCACCCGGCCCGGCGGCGGAGACGCCGCGGGCGGCGATCGGGTAGTCCATCACGAGCTGACCGGTGGTGGCGTCGGTGTACTTGACCTGCTCACCGGTGACCGCGTCCACCACGACCAGCCGGCTGCTGGCGTTCGCGAACACCTTGCCGCCGGCGTAGTCCAGGTCGATGAAGTCCTTCGCGGTCGTGCCCGGGGGAGTGATGTCCTCGACCACCTTGGTGTCCGGGTCGATGCGGAGCAGCCGGGCGTTCGGAGTCGAGACGCCGACGAACAACTTGTTGTGGTCGGGGTCGTAGACCGTGGACCGGGCGTACTGCTGCACCGGGTCGAGCGAGCCGTAGTCCGTGACCTGTCCCGTCGTCGTGTCGTACTTGAACGCGTGGGCGTTCGGGTACGTCCCGGCGTACACGTTGCCGGCCGGGTCGGACGTCAGGCCGTAGATCTGAGACTGACCGGGGATGGGCTGACCCAGGTCGGTCACCTCACCGGTGGCGGGGCTGTAGCGGTACAGGTGCGCGTTGGCGTACGTACCGAGGTAGACGTCGCCGTTCGGCGTCACGACGATCGCCCAGCCGCCCGCCGCGCCCTGCAACGGCACGGTCCGGATCAACTCGCGGGTGTGCAGGTCGACCACGTTCAAACGAGCGTTTTCACCTGCCGGCACGGCGTACACGACGTCGCGTCCGTCAGGGGTGCGGCCGATCGCGCCTTCCATGATCGTCAGCGAACTGACCGGTGAGCCGAGGTCCTTGACGACATCGGCACTGGGCGCGAACGGCTTCGTCGGCGTGCCGAGCGGCCAGTTCTCCGACGGGAACGGGTGCGGCAGGTCCGGGGGCGCGTCGCCCGGCGGGGCCGCCGCCGCGTGCA
Source organism: Kribbella sp. NPDC004138 (assembly GCF_053603655.1). Classification (NCBI taxonomy): domain Bacteria; kingdom Bacillati; phylum Actinomycetota; class Actinomycetes; order Propionibacteriales; family Kribbellaceae; genus Kribbella; species Kribbella sp. NPDC004138. Next base: position 10,265 of record NZ_JBSGFZ010000025.1, on the reverse strand, counting down.
GGCCGCTCGTGGCGAGCAGACCGAGCATGGCGGCGAGCGTGATCAGGGCATGGCGGAATGAACGGCGCGAGAACATGGGCGGACTCCCTGCGACGGCGTTCATCGCAAGGTATAACGGCCATGACCGTAAAGTCCATAACTCAGGCGATATGACCTGAGTCGGGTGTCAGGCGACGAGCTTGTCCGCGACCTGGGCGAGCGACGGGTTGGTCATCGCGGTGCCGTCCGGGAAGACCACCGTCGGCACCGTCTGGTTCCCGTTGTTGATCTTCTCGACGATCTCGGCCGCGCCCGGGACCTGCTCGATGTCGATCTCGGTGAACTCGATGCCGGCTCGCTTGAGCTGGCCCTTGAGCCGGTGGCAGTAGCCGCACCAAGGCGTGGAGTACATCGTGAATGCCGACATCGGCGGACTCCTTGTGGAGTGGGAGGGGATTATGTCGGGCGCGCCGTCTAGGGTTGCCCTCGACGTATCCGAACCATGTTGCAGGTGGTGCTGTTCCCGCATGACCCAGCCCGTGAGCGACTTCACACGCCGCCCCGGCTCCGCCGATGACCTCCTCGAGGCTCTCGATCCGGAGCAGCGGGCGGTCGCGACCTCGTTGCACGGAGCCGTCGCGGTGCTGGCCGGCGCGGGCACCGGGAAGACCCGGGCCATCACCCACCGGATCGCGTACGGCGTGCGCACCGGCACCTTCGACCCGGTCCGGGTGCTCGCGGTGACGTTCACCCAGCGGGCCGCCGGGGAGATGCGCGGCCGGCTCGCGCAGCTCGGCGTCCAGGGCGTGCAGGCCCGCACGTTCCACTCCGCCGCGCTCCGGCAGGCCCGCTTCTTCTGGCCGAAGGTGTACGGCGGGGAGCTGCCGCCGATCGCGGACCGCAAGTTCCCGCTGCTGACCGAGGCCGCGTCCCGCTGCCGGGTCCGGGTGGACACGCCCGCGCTGCGCGACCTGGCCGGTGAGGTGGAGTGGGCCAAGGTGAGCAACGTCCGCCCGGACGACTACGCCCGGCTGGCGCCCCGGTCGGCGCGGGCGCTGGCGGCCTTCGACCCGCCGACGATCGCCCGCATCTTCGCGGCGTACGAGGACGTCAAGCTGGAGCGCGGCCGGATCGACCTGGAGGACGTGCTGCTCTGCACGGTCGCGCTGCTGGCGGAGGACGAGCGAGTGGCCGCGGAGATCCGCCGGCAGTACCGGACCTTCGTCGTGGACGAGTACCAGGACGTCTCACCACTGCAGCAGAGCCTGCTCGACCTGTGGCTGGGCGGCCGTGAGGATGTCTGCGTGGTCGGGGACCCGGCGCAGACCATCTACTCGTGGGCCGGCGCCGACCCGGAGAACCTGGTGCGCTTCGCGGCCCGGCACCCGTCGGCGACCGTGATCAAGCTGGTCCGCGACTACCGCTCGACGCCGCAGATCGTCGACGTGGCGAACAAGATCCTGGATGCGGCCGGACCGACCGGGCTGCCCGGTCGGGTCACGCTGCGGTCGCAGAAGGAGGCCGGCCCGGTTCCGGTCTACCGGGAGTACTCCGACGAGGTCGCGGAGTCGGACGCTGTGGCGCGCGCCGTCGTCCGGCTGCGGGACGAGGGTGTGCCGCTGCGGGACATCGCCGTCCTGTTCCGGACCAACGCGCAGTCGGAGAACTTCGAGCAAGCGCTGGCCGAGCGGAAGATCCCGACCGTGCTGAAGGGCGCGGAGCGGTTCTTCGAGCGGGCGGAGATCCGCCAGGCCGCCGTACTGCTGCGGGGGCAGGTCAAGGCCGGCGAAGGCTCGGACGACCTGGTCACCACCGTGACCGGAGTGCTCGCCGGGGCGGGATGGACGCAGGAGCCGCCGACCGGGACCGGCGCCGTGCGGGACCGGTGGGAGTCGCTGAGCGCGCTGGTGACGATGACGAGCGACTTCGCGGCCGGGCATCCCGAGGCCCGGCTGCCGGAGCTGATGGCCGAGCTGGACCGGCGGGCGACGATCCAGCACGCGCCGCTGGCAGAGGGCGTCACGCTGGCGACGCTGCACGCCGCGAAGGGTCTGGAGTGGGAGTGCGTCTTCATCGTCGGGGCTCATGAGGGCACGCTGCCGATCAGCTACGCCCAGACGCCTGCCCAGGTGGAGGAGGAGCGGCGGCTGTTCTACGTCGGGGTGACCCGGGCCAAGCAGCAGCTGTTCATCAGCTGGTCCACCTCCCGCTCGCCGGGCGGCCGCGGCACGCGGGGGCCGACGCGCTTCCTGGACCCGATCGGCGTCCGTACGGCGCGGACCGAGTGGACCCCGTCGGCGTCCGTCGGCTACGAGCGCCCGTCGGGCGAGCCACGATCGGGCCGCCCGATCCCGAAGTGCCGGGTCTGCGGGCGCGGCCTGCTGGACCCGGGCGCCCGCAAGCTGGGCCGCTGCGAGGACTGCCCGTCCACGATCGACCAGAAGCTGTACGACGCGCTGGTCGAGTGGCGCACCGAGCAGGCGGAGACCGAGAAGATGCCCGCGTTCGTGATCCTCACCGACGCGACCCTGACCGCGATCGCCGAGACCCGGCCGGGTGACGCCCAGGCGCTCCGCCAGATCCCCGGCATCGGCCACACCAAGCTGTCCAAGTATGGCGAGAAGATCCTCAACCTCTGTACCCGGTAGTCAGTCCTTGGCCGGGACCGAGTCCGCCTTGACGGCCCCGCGCGCACCGAGCGGTCGCGGTTCGCCGGTGGTGCTGTCGCGGATCGTCTGCTGCTCCGACTCTGCGTTGATCTCCGCACCGAGCAAGATGGCGTACGCGGTGAGCCAGAGCCACATCAGCAGGACGACCACCGCCGCCAGACTGCCGTAGGTCTTCGCGTAGCTCCCGAACGTTTCGACGTACACCGAGAAACCGATCGAGGCGAGCAGCCAGATGACGGTGGCGACGCCGGCGCCGACCGAGACCCAGCGGACCTGCGGCGCTTCCCGGTTCGGGGCGATCCGGTAGATGACTGCCAGCGCGATGCTGATCAGGGCCAGGGCGAGCACCAGCCGGAGCACCACGAGCGCGTAGCGCACCGGCGCCGGTACGTCGTTCCCGATCGCGGCCCCGACAGAGAACAGCGTGGCGGCGAGCAGGACGAAGACGATCGCACCCAGCGTCAGACCGAGGGCCAGCACCTTCCGGCGGACGAAACCCCGCGACTCGTCCTCGTCGTACGCGAGGTTGACGGCGGTGATCAGGTAGCCGATGCCGCTCGACGCGCTCCACAGCGCGAGGAGGACGGCGATCGCGACACCGATGCCGAGGCTGCGCTGCGGGGCGGAGGTGAGCGAGTCGATCTGCTGCAGGAGCAGATCGCGGCCCGAGGCCGGCATCGCTTTCGCCAGGTCCTCGGCCTGGTTCCGGATCTGCGCCGGATCCGCGACCAACCCGTAGGCGAGGACGGCCGCGATGATCGCCGGGAACACGGACAGGAACCCGAAGAACGCGACACCGGCGGCCAGCAACGGCACCTGGTCGGCCTTGGCCTCGGCCCACGCCCGCCGCAGGATCTGCCACCACCCGCGGGTCGGGATCTCGCGTGGCCTGCCTGCCTCGCCGCCCGGAACTCCCACTGCTGTCTCGTTCGTCATCGCCGGCCTCCTCACCCCCAGGTCGCGTCCTTGCGGTACCCCGCCCGGCAGGGCTAAATGTGCTTGCCGGGAAGGCGATCGCGGCGCATGCTGGAGGACGTGCCGCATTCTGCTCCTGGCAGACGTGGCAGTTAGGTGACAGAGGCAACGATCTCGGAGCGTGCGGACGGCGCCCCGGAGCGTGCCGGAAGCAGGGTTCGGCAGCCAGATCCGGCCGCCGGAGCGGCAACTTCCGGCCAACTTCGCGAACTGGCGATAAATAGTTTGCAGGCTCCGGCGCGGACGGCGTACTGTTCTTTCTGCGGTCGAAGCCTGGCCGAAAACTTCAAACCACCATAGCGATCGAGCTAACCGCCCGCTTCGCCACAACGAGAGGAGGTGCCCTGGAATGAACATCAACACGGTCAAGAAGCCGTTCAGCGACGCTGCCGCGCTGCCGTGCGCCCCGATTCAGGGTGCCTCGCCGCGCCTGCACGTCGCGACCGTTGTGCTCATGGCTTCCGGCGCTGCCCAGTTCAAGGGCGGAGCTGTCGGCGATGTGAAGCACGGCGGTTCGGGTTCTCGAGCATGGAGTCCACCGGTCTGACAAGCGTCAGAGCCGGCACCTCCAAGGCCGCGGAACCCGTCAAGGGTCCCGCGGCCCTTTTGTTTGTCAACACAGTTTTGGTGGCTGTCAACCGGCAGCCGTCACGGACGACAAGAGATCAGCACCAAAGTCACTGGGAGGTGACCGGAATGAGCGTTAGCTTCCTCGATGTCTTCACCGAGGTCGCAACGTCGCAGGACCTGCCCTGTCGGTCCTACGCGCCAGAACTCTTCTTCGCCGAATCGCCGGCGGACGTCGAGTACGCAAAGTCGCTGTGCACCACCTGCCCGCTGAAGGCCGAGTGCCTGGCCGGAGCGCTCGAGCGTTCCGAGCCGTGGGGAGTGTGGGGCGGCGAGCTGTTCGTCCAGGGAGTGGTGGTTCCGCGCAAGCGGCCCCGTGGGCGTCCCCGCAAGAGTGACACCGTAACCGCAGCCTGACGACCTCAACCCATCCGAATCGAGTCCGAACGTGACCACTCAGACTTTTACCAGGAGCACCGAAATGCATTTACTTCATGAAGATCTCGCCCGTGCTCATTGTCGTACTTTGCTGAACGACGCCGAGCAGAACCGGCGCTTCCGCCTCGCTCACCAGATCGAGAAGGCGCAGAAGCAGGCCGAGCGGGCCGGCCGGCGAGCCGAGAGGGCCAGCGCACGCGCGCGCCTCGCACTCGCCCGCCTGGTCTGATCCACCACAAGCACAGCCTGACCAGCTGAATCACTGAGGGGCGGCACCCACCGGGGGTGCCGCCCCTCAGCCACGTTCGGACAGCAGCAGCTGCTGGAGCCCGACCAGCGTGATGCCGCTGACGATCTCGTGCCGGGCGATCATCGCCGGGACGTCGGCCAGCGGGATCCATTCGATCCGGTCGGACTCGTTCAGCTCGGTCGGCGGTCCGGCGTACCGCACACCCGTCGTCCGGAAGACGAAGTGCCGGGAGTCGGTGATCCCGGCGGCGGGCTCGGAGCGGATCAGCTCGGTCAGCCCGTCCGCCCGCCAGCCGGTCTCCTCCTCGAGCTCCCGCGCCGCGGCGGCCTCCGGAGTCTCACCAGGCTCGATGATCCCCATCGGGATCTCCCACGCCCAGGTGTCGGTCAGGAACCGGTGCCGCCACATCAGCAGCACACAGCCGTCCCGGGTGACGACCGCGGCGGCGATGTCCTTCAACCGGACCGCGTGGTAGTCGAACCGGCGCCCGTCGGGCTGCTCCACGTCCAGCCGCCGCACACTCAGCCACGGATTGGACCAAGCCTCTTCCTCACCGTGGATCACCCAGCGCATGCTGAGGAGCATAGGCGGGGGGAGGTGCCGGGCGATGAAGCTGGCTGACATCGACGGCAGGAGGCTGGCTTACCACCGGGCCGGGGAGGGGCCGGCGCTGGTGCTGCTGCACGGCGGGTGGAGCGACGGCCGCGCCTGGCAGCCGCAGCTGGCCGGGCTCGCCAACCGGTACGACGTGATCGCCTGGGACGCACCCGGCTGTGGCGCCTCCGACGACCCGCCCGGTGAGATGACGATGTCCGACTACGCCGACGCCTTGGTGGCGCTGCTCACCGGGCTGGGTGTCGACAGTGCCCATCTGGGCGGCCTGTCCTGGGGCGCCGGCCTGGCTCTGGCCGTTTGGGAACGCCACCCGCAGCTCGTCCGCTCGCTGGTCCTGGCGGGGGCGTACGCCGGCTGGAAGGGCTCTTTGCCGCCGGCAGAGGTCGAGGCCCGGATCTGCCGGGTCCGGGCGGAGGCAGACCGGCCGCCGGAGGAGTGGCTGGACGGCTACCTGCCCACTCTCTTCGACGGGCCGGTGCCGCCCGGGACGCTGGAGCTGGTCCGAACGATGATGCTCGAGAGTCGCCGGGCGGGGATGCTGCCGATGCTGAGCGCCTTCGCCGAAGCAGATCTGAACGCGGTCCTCCCGACGATCTCCGTCCCCACCCTGCTGTTGTGGGGCGAGTACGACCAGCGCGCGCCGGTCGGCACGGTCGCCGCTGCGCTGCGTTCGGCGATCCCCGCCGCGGAGCTCGCGGTGCTGCCCGGAGTCGGTCACGAGATCAACCTCGAGGCACCCGAGGCGTTCAACGCCGAGGTGCGGCGATTCCTGGGGACCGGTGGTGCAACACTATGGCCCGTGAGCAGAGCTACCTGTGCGTTGTGTGGTCAGCAGGCGGAGTCGGAGAACGCGCCGCTGACCTGGGTGACCTCCATCGAGGACGGCCGCAAGCTGCTGTACTGCGACCAGTGCGCCCGGGAGAACGTCCGCAACATCGAGGGCAAGCTGGACCCGGTCTACTGGTGAGTCACCCCTCGTACTGATCGGGGACGCGCATCGCGGGACCGCCGACCTGCAGCCCGAGCGGTTCGGCCCGGCCGGCGGGCTCCTCCCACGCCTCCTGGCGGCCGAGGACGGTGAGGTCGAGGTACCGGTAGCAGTTGTGGAAGTCCTCGATGCCGCGCCCGAAGGTCGAGTAGGTGTGGAAGACGTCGTCGTCGACCCGCAGGAACGTGCTGATCCCCGGCATCTCCTCGCCGTTCATGTCCGGCGTCCACGGCCCGTCCGTCCAGGGCGTGCCCTTCTCCGCGGCCAGCTCCTCCTGCGTGCGGAAGTGCAGCAGCACCGGCGCGACCCGGTCGTCCAGGGTTGCGTGGAAGTCGTAGTTGAAGTCGCTCCCGTACGACGAGTACCACGGAAACGTCCAGCCCAGCCGGGCCTTGAACGCCGCGAGCTTCTCGTACGGCGCTCGGGAGACCGCGACCAGCGACGTATTGCGGACGTGCAGCTGGCGCAGGTTGCCGATCTCGTCGGCCGCCGACGAGCAGCTCGGGCATCCCTCGTCCCAGTCCGGGCCGAACATGAAGTGATGCATCACCAGCTGCTGGCGCCCCGCGAACAGGTCGAGCAGGCTGACCGGCCCGTCCGGACCCTCGAACACGTACGCCTTGCTGATCCGGACCATCGGCAGCCGCCGTCGCTCGGCGTTCAGCCGGTCCCGCGCGCGGGTCATCTCCTTCTCCCGCGCCAGCAGCTCCCGGCGCGCCACGAGCCAGTCCTCGGGCGACACGACCTCCGGCAGATTCCCGATCCGGTGCATGGTCCAGCTCCCATCGTCGGCAGGAGCCGACCACGCTAGGGCACGGCTGGGACAAAATCCGGGCGATGTGTCGATCCACGGCCGATCCGCTCGACGCAGGGGGTGAAGACACCCTCTCGGAAGGACCGGATCGATGACCCTCGAGGTAGCCGCCGTGGTGACCAGCAGACGGCAGTGGATCGCGCTGGGTGTGCTGTGCCTGGCCACGCTCCTGGTGTCGCTCGACCTGTTCGTGATGCTGCTCGCCGTTCCGGCCGTCACCGAGGCGCTCGGCGCCACCAGCAGCCAGCAGCTGTGGATCCTGGACGTGTACGGGTTCATGGTCGCCGGCCTGATGGTCACCATGGGCACCCTGGGCGACCGGATCGGCCGCCGCCGGCTGCTGCTGATCGCCGCTGCCGTGTTCGGCGTCGCCTCGATCGTGGCGGCGTACTCCGTCAGCCCCGGCATGCTGATCGGCGCCCGCGCGGTGCTGGGGATCGCCGGCGCCGCGATCGCGCCGTGCACCTTGTCGCTGATCTCGACGATCTTCCCGGACGAGCGGCAGCGGGCCACCGCGCTGGGCGTCTGGGGCGGGTGCTTCACCGTCGGCGCGATCGTCGGTCCGATCGTCGGCGGTGTCCTGCTCAACCACTTCTGGTGGGGCTCGGCGTTCCTGATCGGCGTCCCCGCGATGGTGGCGCTGCTCGCGGCCGGGCCGTTCATCCTCCCGGAGTACCGCAACGAGCGGGCCGGGCGGATCGACGGGCCGAGCGTCGTCCTGTCGCTGGCCGCGATCCTGCCGGCGATCCACGGCCTGAAGCACCTCGCCGCGCACGGCGCCGACGCGGAGTCGGTCGTGGCGCTGGTGGCCGGTGCGACGTTCGGCTGGATCTTCGTACGGCGGCAGCTGCGCCTGGTGGACCCGCTCGTCGACGTACGGCTGTTCACCCGCCGGACCTTCAGCGTGACGCTCGGCAGCATGACGGCGTACTCGATGCTGTCCGGCGGCGTGATGGTGTTCGTCGCGCAGTACTTCCAGCTGGTCAAGGGGATGACCCCGCTGCAGGCCGGTCTCGCGCTGGTGCCGGGCATGATCACGTCCACGATCGGCTTCCAGCTCGCCCCGCGGCTGGCGCAGCGGATCCGCCCGGGGGTCCTGATCCCGGTGGGCGTCGCGTTCACCGTCGTCGGCATGGTCGTCGTCAGCCTGACCACGTCGACCACCGTGCTGGTGATCGCCTTCGCGTTCGAGTGCTTCGGGCCGGGCGCCCTGGTCATCCTGGGGACGAACCTGGTGATCGGGTCCGTCCCGCCGGAGAAGGCCGGCTCGGCGGGCGCGCTGACCCAGACCGGCAACGAGTTCGGCTACGCCCTCGGGATCGCCGTCCTCGGCAGCGTCGTCACCGCGGTGTACCGCGGCCGGACGGACGGTCGTGGCGGCAACTCCTTGGGCGAAGCAGTCAGCCAGGGGGCCGCGGCCGACGTACTCGACCAGGCCCGCGACGCCTTCACCTCAGGCCTCCACCTGGCGGCCGCACTGACCGCCGTGGCCCTGACCGCGATGGCGATCCTGCTCGCGGTCACCCTGCGGGAGCTGCCGGCCCTCAGTCGTCGGTGAAGCCCGGCAGCAGCTCCTCCAGGACCGCGCGGAACGGCGCCTCGGCCTCGAGCTGGGACAGGACGGCGATCCCGCCGATCCACACCCGGTGGATCAGCAGGTACGACGGCGGCAGGTTGAGGCGCAGGGCCAGCCCCGCGTTGGGCGACCGGAAGTCACCGGTCCGGTTCGCCTGCGCGCGCATCCAGGCCCGGCTGAACTGGAACGTCTCCGAGCGGGCCGGCTCCGCGAACGGCGCCAGGTAGTCCATCAGCTGCTCGGGATCGATGTCCATCCGCGGCTTGATGAAGCCCTCGGCCTTGAGCCCGTCCCGGACCGCGACGCCGTCGCCGTTCAGCGAGATCCGCAGCAGCCGCCCGATTGCCGGCGGCAGGCCGTCCGGGAGCCGCGCGCAGAGGCCGAAGTCGACCACGCCGAGCCGGCCGTCGGCCATCACCCGGAAGTTGCCCGGATGCGGGTCGGAGTGCAGCAGACCGGCGTACTTCGGTCCGCTGAACATGAACCGGACGTACTTCAGCCCGATCGCGTCCCGCTCCTGTTTGGTGCCCTCGGTGATGTACGACGACAGCGGGCGGCCCTCGATCCACTCCGACACGATCACCGTGGGCGAGTGCTTGACCACCCGCGGCACCACGAATTCCGGGTGGTCCTTGAACGCGTCGGCGTACTGCTGCTGGGCCTGCGCCTCGCGGTCGTAGTCGAGCTCCTCGCCGATCCGCTCCTGCAGCTCAGCGACCAGCGGCTTCACGTCCAGGCCCGGAATCATCGTGCCGATCGTCCGGCCGAACCGGCCGAGCTGGCGCAGGTCGGAGCGCAGGGCCTCGGCAGCGCCCGGGTACTGCAGCTTGACCGCGACCTCGCGGCCGTCCTTCAGCCGCCCGCGGTGCACCTGGCCGATCGACGCGGCCGCCGCCGGCCGGTCGTCGAACTCCTCGAAGCGGTCCCGCCAGCGCTTGCCGAGCTCCCGCGACAGGATCGTGTGCACGGTCGAGGCCGGCATCGGCGGGGCGGAGTCCTGCAGCTTGGTCAGGGTCGCCCGGTACGGCGCCGCGAACTCCTCCGGCATCGCCGACTCCATCAGGCTGAGCATCTGCCCGAACTTCATCGCGCCGCCCTTGAGCTCACCCAGGACGGCGAACAGCTGGTCCGCGGTACGGCGCTGGAACTCGGCGAGCACGGCCTCCGCGGGCGCACCGCCGATGCGCTTGCCCAGGCCGACCGTGGCCCGCCCGGCGGCGCCGAGCGGCAGGCTGGCAAGTTTCGCGGTCCGGCTCAGCGCCTTGCGAGGAAGGTCCGACACGCTCCCATTCTGTCCGGTCACCCAAGCCCAGCTCCGGCGGGGGCCGTGTGTCGCGGCGGTCCAGTTGAACGGCAGCGCCGATCCGGGCACTGAGTTCAGCGCCGAGCGGGCG
>NZ_JBSGFZ010000024.1:0-170495 GCF_053603655.1 Kribbella sp. NPDC004138 | reverse complement strand
GGTGCGCGGAACGGTCGCGCACCGGCCGGCCAGGGCTCAGCTCAGGTCCGACTCACTGCAGCGTGATGGTGAGCGCCGTGTGCGCACCGCGCGCCGGCACCCGGACCTCCGTTCCGCGGCTGGTCGTGACGAGCTGGTACGTCGCCGCGTGACCGTCGACCGCCACGCTCCGCACCGTCGCGCCCTTCGGCAGTACGGCGCCGACCGTGAGCGCCGCGCCGACGCCCTTCACGGTCACCTCGGTCGACAACGCCTTGTTTGTAAGGCGTGCCGACACATCGACGGCTCCATGACCGACCTTGATATTGCTGCCGGCAACCTTCTGCTGACCTTCCGGCAGCTGCGGTACGACGGCGATCCGGCCGTGGCCCAAATCGGGGTCGACGCCGAGCTGCTGGTGGATCACCGGCCAGAGGATCCCGTACGCGCCCCAGGCCTGCAGCGCCATCGAGCGGTCGTAGAACGGCCGGCCGATGTTCGCCGCGGAGTCGGGCGACGGAGCGATCTCCGGCATCGCGCCGGGCAGCTCCCAGACCGACGGGTCGAGCTGGATCCGTGCGTTGCCCGTCGTGTAGACCTGCTGCTGCTTCGTGCCCAGCCGCCCGAAGTTGCCCTCGGCAACGGCCATGATGGAGGTGTTCAGGCCGAAGATGCTGCGCTCGCTCTGCACCTGCGACACGATCGGGTCGCAGGAGTCGCCGCGGTTGCCGCCCTCGGCCGACGTCGGGCCGGTGCCGGTGTGGAACAGGCCGAACTCGCCCGTGTAGCAGGTGGTTTCGCGCTGGTCGAGGGCGATCCGCGCGTGCGCGTCCGACGCGAGCGGCGAGGTCTGTCCCGGCCGGGTCAGCACCGCTTCCATCGGCGTGACGCCGATCCAGTGCCGCTGGAAGATCGGCGTGTTGTCGTTCGCCGGATCGGCGGGGTCGTCGACCGAGTCGGCGTACCCCTTCGCGGCCGGCACCCACCACTGCGCCTCGAACCGGGACTCGAGGTCGGTCGCCCGGGCGGTCGCCCACTGCTGCACCTTCGTGTCGTGCTTGGACGCGGCCAGGTCGGCCAGGTCCCGCAGGCCGCGGGCCAGGTACACGGTGCTGTCGAGCTTCTCGACACCCATCCCGGCGCGCTCGACGTTCGCCAAGCCCTCGGGCCAGCCGTCGTTGTCCTTGTCGAGCTCGCGGTACACGTACTGCAGGTTCCGGACGCTGAAGTCGTACATCTCGTCGCGGAACTTGTCGTCGCCCGTCCACCGCCACAGCAGCGCGACCGTGCTCGGGAACTTGACCGTCTCGTCGGTGTTGCCGGCGCTCTGGTTCGACCCGAAGTACACGTCACCGGTCGGCGTCACCTCGTGCGCGACCTTGCCGCTGCGCTGGTTGAGCAGGTCGCTGACGTCGCGGAGGGCGCGCAGGTGTTCCTTCACCGTGTCGAACTGACCGGCCGCGACGGCCGCGAACGCGGTGTATTCGCCATCGGTCGCGAACAGCCAGGGGTAGTCCGGGAAGCCGGCGCCGAACCAGCGCGCGGCCGGCACGGTCCCGACCGGTGCCGGGTAGTCCTTGCCCTCGTTCACGTCCCGGATCCGCAGGTTGCGCGCCTCCTGGACCGAGTCCGCGAGGTTCTGCTTGCTCCACTCGACGCTCTGCTGCAGCAGCCGGTCACCAGGAAGGTCCACTGCGGACTGCGCGTCGATCTGCTGCCGTGCGGAGGTCTTTGCCCGCAGCAACTTCTCCGGGTTGCTCAAGGCCTTGCCGTACTCGCGTTCCGCGGCGCCGCTGCCCTGATCGGATCCGGCGACCGCGAACCAGATGGTCTTCGATTGTCCGGCCGCGAGCGATACGTCGTAGGTGAGCCGGCCGCCCGTGCCCTTGCCGACGAGCGAGTCGTCGCACCGCGCGGGTGTCGTACCGTCGGCCGGGCAGATCACCGCCGGGCTCTGCGGTCCGCGGTGATCCGGGCCGAGTTGGTGGTCCGACGGACGCAGGGACGATCCGACGAACGCGGCGTAGTCGTGGGCGGCGGCGTTCGGGTATGTCGGGGTGCCTTGTTCGCGGAAGCGCAGTGCGCTGCCGGTGAAGTCGCCGGTGTCCGGGAGGTTCGCGTCGGCGGCGCTCGGCGTGGTCCAGCCCCACGGGTACGACTGCATGAGTTCGGAGTGCGCGTCGACGTCGAGCTTGACCGTCTTCGCCGTACTCGAGCTGAGGGTCAGACCGACGAGGGTCGCGCGGATGCCGTCCGGCACGAAGTCGGTACGGCGGACGTTCACCGCGCCGGAGTAGTCGATCCGGCTGTAACCGTGCCCGCTGGTGTACTTCGCGGCCGGCATCTGCTTGCCGAGCCAGTTCCCGTCGAGGCCGAACCAGATGCCGTCGAGGAGCTTGATCGGCTGCGACCAGAAGCCGCCCATCTCGCCGCGGACGTGCCACCCGGCGGCGGGGTACAGGCCGGACTCGTCGCCCATCGCGTAGGCCCGGTCGCCGACGACCAGCGAGCGGCGATCGGTCAGGCGCGTGGTCTCGGAGAGTTCGGACCCGCCGGTGGCGACGGCGGTCGTGGTCGAGGACCCGGCGGCCGGTCCGGCGATCGCGGAGGCGGTGCCGGCCAGAACGGTCGCGGCGGCCAGCAGAGCGATCCCGGCGGTCCGGCGGGCCGGTCTGCTTCGGGGCGGGGCGGAGCTACTTCGGTTGGTCGGATAGGGAGTCATGGCGGTTCCTCCTTCTCGCGGCGCCCGGGGAGAAGCGCCGAAAATCAGCCAGGGGCCGAGCTGCCCCTGATCACCAGTTCCGGTTGCAACAGACGTCCGGCGCGTGCGGTTTCACCAGGCCCGCCGGTCAGGATCGTGATCAGCTCCTCGGCGATCTGGTCCATCGGTTGCCGGAGGCTGGTCAGGCCGGGGGAGACGACCTCCGCGAGCGGCGAGTCGTCGAAGCCGGTGACGCCGACGTCGCGGCCGGGAGCGAGACCGCGGCGGGTCAGCTCGCGGAGCGCGCCGAGCGCGAGGATGTCGCTCAGGGCAACGATCCCGTCGACGGCGCCGTCGTCGTCGAGCAGCCGCGCGGTCGCGCGGGCGCCGTCCTCGATGGTGTCCTCGCGGCAACGGACCGCCAGCCCGGCGGTCGGCAGCCCGAGGTCGTTGCACGCGTCGCGCCACCCGCCGGCCCGATCCTCGGCCAGGCCCGACGTCTTCGGCCAGCCCAGGAACGCGATCCGGCGACGGCCGGTCGCGTGCAGGTGCCGGACCGCCGTCGCGGAGCCGGCGGCACCGTCGACGTCGACCCATGCACCGGGCTGAGTGGTTTCCTTCCACACCCGGCCGAAGCTGACGAACGGGATGCCCTGCTGTTTCAGCCACCCGTGCCGCGGGTCGTGCGTCTCGGTCTGCGACAGCACGAACCCGTCGACCAGCCGGCGCGCGTGCAGGTCGTCGTACGTCGGCATGCCGTCGACGCCGCCCGGTGCGGTGAACAGCAGGATGTGCCGGCCGGTGCGTTCCGCGGCGGCGCACAGCGCGTGCAGGAACTGGTCCATCACCAGGTGCGTCTGGTTCGGCCAGCTCGGCACGCAGTACCCGATCAGTTCGACCGCGCTGGTGCGCAGACTACGGGCGTTACGATTGGGCCGGTAGTTGAGCAGCTCGATCGAGCGGTTCACCCGTTCGAGCGTGTCCGGGCGGAGGCGGTGCGGAGCGTTCAGCGCGTTCGACACCGTCTGCACGGAGACCTCCGCGTGGGCGGCAACCTGCTTCAAGGTAGCCACAGCGACCTCCCACGGGGGTTTTGAACGTTAAAAACATCCGCAGTCTGCACCGGAGCGGTCGCGCTGTCAACGGTTCAGAGCGCCGGCGGCCCCTGGCGCACGATCGCCAGGGTCTCGTCCGCCGGCATCGGCGCGATCCACCGCCCCCACCACGTGGCACCCGCCGCCGCGAACGCGCTCGGGTCCCCGCCACTCACCTTCACGTCGGATGCGCCCGCTGCCAACAGCCCGACGACATCATCGGGCGTGATCTGCTGCGGTGCGTCCGTACTGCCTTTGTAAGCACACGATCCGTCCCACCGCAGGATCCGCCGCCGCACCGCGGGCACCAGAAAGTTGCCTCCGACCCAGATCGGTATCCGCGGCGCCTGCACCGGCCGCGCCGTCAGCTGTGCGTTCTCCAGCGTGTAATGCTTCCCGCGGAAGGTCACCGGCCGGCCCGTCCACAGCTCGTCGATGATCGCCAGCCCTTCGTCGAGCATCTCCGCCAGGACCCGCGGGCTGTTGGCCTCCAGGAACGGATCGCCGGGATCCCCGATGCCCACTCCGAGGATCATCCGGCCACCGGACAGATGGTCCAGCGCCACCGCCTCGGCAGCCACCTTCCACGGCCGGCGCCGGGGCAGTGGAGTCACGGTCGTCCCGATCCGGATCCGCTCGGTGGCCATCGCCATGGCGGCCAGACAGATCCACGGGTCGTACGTCGGGTGGGACGCGTCTCCCTGGTAGACGAGGTAGTCCTCCAGGAAGAACCCGTCCCACCCGGAGTCCTCCACCACTCGAGCAAGCTCCGCCAGCCCGCGCGGATCCCGCCCGACCCCCACCGCCCCCACCGTCACCGAAAACTTCACCCACCCGACGCTAACCCCACCTGCCGACAGAAGCGGGTGTCGTTGGGTCAGGCGGTGTGGCCGCCGTCGATGGTGAGCTCGGTGCCGGTGACGTACGCGGCGTGCGGGCCGGACAGGTAGGCGACCGCGGCGGCCACCTCGGCGGGGGTGCCGAAGCGGTCGAGGGCCAGGTCGGCGATCTGGGGCGCCGCGAACGGGCCGTCGGACGGGTTCATGTCGGTGTCAGTCGGCCCGGGCTGGACGACGTTGGAGGTGATGTTGCGCGCGCCGAGCTCGCGGGCGAGCGCCTTGCTCAGGCCCACCAGCGCGGCCTTGCTCATCGCGTACAGCGTCATCCCGGGGCTCGTCACGCGCGCGGCCGCGCAGCTGCCCAGGTGGATGAGGCGGGCCCCGTCGGACAGCAGCGGTACGGCGGCCTGCGTGGCGGCGTACACGCCCCGGATGTTCACGGCGAGCACGCGGTCGACGTCCTGCGGCGCGAGATCGGTGATCGGGGCGATCGCGCCGACGCCGGCGTTGTTGACCAGGATGTCCAGCCCGCCCAGGGCTTCCGCGGCCAGGCGGACGCCGTCCGCGACCGCGACCGCGTCACCCGAGTCGACGGCGTACGCGAACCCGCGCCGCCCGAGTGCCTCGATCTCCTTCACCACCGCGGCCGCGGCGTCCGCCGACGAGTTGTACGTGATCGCGACGTCCGCTCCGCGCTCCGCGAGGGCCACCGCCGTCGCCGCGCCGATCCCGCGGCTGCCGCCGGTCACCAGGGCCTTCTTGCCAATCAGTTCGTTCATGTCCTCCAGTCCAGCGGCCAGGGTCCGCCGACGCTGGCGAGAATCCGCCACCGGATCCTCGCGTCGCATTCCCGCGACCGGCCCTCCACCTCCAGGTCGCAAATCCGCTAGCGACTGTCGGTGGCGGCAGGGATGCTGGAGGGCGTGTACGAGTGCAGGGAGCGATGCGTCCGCGCGGTGCAGTCCAAGGACGCCCGGTTCGACGGGTGGTTCTTCACGGCGGTGCTGACGACCAAGATCTATTGCCGGCCGAGTTGCCCGGTGGTGCCGCCGAAGGTCGAGAACATGCGGTTCTACCCGAGCGCGGCCGCCGCTCAGCAGGCCGGTTTCCGGGCCTGCAAGCGGTGCCGTCCGGACGCGAGCCCGGGCTCGCCGGAGTGGAACGATCGCGCCGACCTGGTCGCGCGGGCGATGCGCCTGATCGCGGACGGCGTCGTCGACCGCGACGGCGTACCGGGCCTGGCCGGCCAGCTTGGCTACAGCGTCCGTCAGGTGCAGCGTCAGCTCCAGGCCGAGCTCGGCGCCGGCCCACTCGCGCTTGCCCGTGCGCAGCGGGCACAGACCGCGCGTCTGCTGATCGAGACGAGCGAGCTGCAGATGGCGGACGTCGCGTTCGCCGCCGGGTTCTCGAGCGTGCGGACGTTCAACGAGACCGTTCAGGAAGTCTTCGCGCTGGCGCCGACCGAGTTGCGCCGGCGGGCTCGCCGGGGGACGACGACCGCCGCGCCCGGCACGATCTCGCTCCGGCTTCCGTTCCGCGCGCCGTTGACGCCCGACAACCTGTTCGGCCATCTGATCGCGACCGGCGTGCCCGGGGTGGAGGAGTGGCGCGACGGTCACTACCGCCGCACGTTGCGGCTCCCGCACGGTCACGGGGTCGTCGCCCTGCGACCGATGCCGGACCACATCGCCTGCCAGCTCTCGCTGACCGACCAGCGCGACCTCGCGATCGCGATCAGCCGTTGCCGCCGGATGCTCGACCTGGACGCGGACCCGGTCGCCGTCGACGACCTGCTCGCCACCGATCCGGTGCTCGCTCCGCTGATCGCGAAGGCCCCGGGCCGACGTGTCCCGCACACGGTCGACGGCGAGGAGTTCGCCGTCCGGGCGGTGCTCGGGCAGCAGGTGTCGACGGCGGCGGCCCGGACCCACGCGCAGCGCCTGGTCCTGCAGCACGGCGAGCCGATCGAGGACGCGTCCGGCGGGCTCACGCACCTGTTCCCGACGATGCAGGCGCTGGCCGGGCTCGACCCGGAGACGCTGGCGTTCCCGAAGTCCCGCCGTACGACGCTCACCACGCTGATCGCGACGCTCGCCGCCGGTGAGATCGACCTCGGGGCCGGCGCCGACTGGGACCGTGCGCGCGAGCAGCTGGCCGCGCTGCCCGGGATCGGGCCCTGGACGGTGGAGTCGATCGCGATGCGCGCGCTCGGTGACCCGGACGCCTTCGTGGCCAGCGATCTCGGTATCCGTTACGCCGCGCGTGACCTAGGCTTGCCCGAGGCCCCCAAACTCCTGACCGACCACGCCCGCGCGTGGCGGCCCTGGCGTGCGTACGCCGTGCAGTACCTGTGGGCCACCGGTGACCACGCGATCAACACGATCCCCGCGGAGTGACGATGACCGAACTGACCACCGACCGCCTGCTGCTCCGGAACTGGCGCGATTCCGACCGGGAACCGTTCGCGGCGCTGAACACCGACCCGGCGGTGATGGAGCACTTCCCGGCGCCGCAGACGCGCGAGCAGAGTGACGCGCTGATCGACCGGAACCGGCCGCTGATCGACGAGCGCGGCTGGGGCCTGTGGGCGCTGGAGGTCCGGGACACCGGTGAGTTCATCGGGTTCACCGGGTTGTCGGTGCCGAGCTTCGAGGCGCACTTCATGCCGGCCGTAGAGATCGGCTGGCGGCTCGCGAAAGGTGCCTGGGGCAACGGTTATGCGACCGAGGCGGCCCGCGCGGCGCTCGCGCACGGGTTCGGCCCGGGCGGGCTGCACGAGGTGGTGTCGTTCACCACGACCACCAACCTGCCGTCCCAGCGGGTGATGCAGCGGATCGGGATGACGCACGACGAGCCCGGCGACTTCGACCACCCGCGGATCCCGGAAGGCCATCGGCTGCGCCGGCACGTGTTCTACCGGGTCGACCGCGCGCAGTGGGAGTCCACCCGGTGACGTACACCGTCGTCGACAGCCCGCTCGGTCCGCTCACCCTGGTGGGCACCGACGCGGGCGAGCTGACCGGCCTGTTCATGGACAAACAGCGGTACCGCCCCGATCGGACCAGGTTCGGCGATCGTGACGACTCCGCCCTGTCCGCGGTGGCCGAGCAACTCGACGAGTACTTCCACCACGGCCGCACGACCTTCGACGTACCGCTGCTCCTGAGTGGGACGGAGTTCCAGCGCCAGATCTGGGCCGCTCTCCAGGACATCCCGTACGGCGTGACCACGACGTACGGCGGTCTCGCCGCGGACCTCGGGCTGAAGCCGCAGTCGGCCCGCGCGGTCGGACTGGCCAACGGGAAGAACCCGGTCAGCATCATCGTCCCGTGCCACCGGCTGGTCGGATCGACAGGGAGTCTCACCGGGTACGGCGGCGGCATCGAGCGCAAGCGGGCGCTGCTCGCGCACGAACGTGGAGAAAAACTGCTCATTGGATGAGCACTTATCCGGCGCAAGCTGGTCCCATGGAGACCTTGGACTGCGTGGATGCGAACCAGTGGCGTGCCTGGCTGGAAGCCAACGGCCGGAGTGAACGATCCGTCTGGCTCGTGGTGCACCGCGAGCCAGACGGCCTGAACCTCGCGGCCGCGGTCGAGCACGCGTTGTGCTTCGGGTGGATCGACAGCAAGACGGTCCGGCGCGACGAGCGGACGACGTACCAGTGCTTCACGCCGCGGAACCCGCGGAGCACCTGGAGCAAGGTGAACCGCGAGCGGGTCGAGCGGCTGACCGCGGCCGGCCTGATGCGCGGGCCGGGGGAGGAGCTGGTGGCGCACGCCCGGCGGACCGGCACGTGGGACCTGCTGGCGGACGCGCAGAACCTGATCGTCCCGCCCGACCTGCAGGCCGCGCTCGCGGCCGACCCGCAGGCGGACGAGCAGTTCCGCGCCTTCCCACCGTCCACCCGCCGCGCGATCCTCGAATGGATCACCCTCGCGAAGCGCCCGGAGACGCGAGCACGGCGGATCGCCGAGACCGTCGCCCGGGCAGCCGCCGGAATCCGCGCACGCTGAGGCCCTTGTCGCCGATCAGCTTGTGGGGGACGAAGGCACCGTGGCTGTGTCGTCCAGACGCTCCGCGGCCGGGGCGTCGGTCGGCTGCCGCGGTTTACGGGTCAGGCGGCGGGCGATCGGCTCGGTGTAGCGGGCCGCGACCGGTCCGAGGATGACGAGGATCAGGACGTACGCCGTGGCGAGCGGGCCGAGCTTCGGCTCGACACCCACCGCGAGGCCGGCGATGACGATCGAGAACTCGCCGCGCGCGACCAGCGTCCCGCCGGCCCGCCAGCGACCCGCGGGCGAGATACCGGCGCGCCGGGCGGCGTACCAGCCGGTGGCGATCTTGGTCAGCCCGGTGAGGATCGCCAGTCCGAACGCGACCGCCAGCACCGGCGGGATCTTCGCCGGATCCGTGCTCAGGCCGAAGAACACGAAGAACACCGCGGCGAACAGGTCCCGCAGCGGGCTGAGCAGGTTCCGGGCGCCGTGCGCCACCTCGCCGGACAACGCGATCCCGACCAGAAACGCGCCGACCGCCGCCGACACCTGCAGTTGCTGTGCGATCCCCGCGACGAGCAGCGTCAGGCCGAGGACGACGAGCAGCAGCATCTCCGGGTTGTCCGAGGAGACCGCGCGGCTGATCACCCGCCCGTACCGGAGCGCGACGAACAGCACGACGCTGACCGTGCCGAGCGAGATCAGCAGCGTCATGCTCCCGCCGGCCAGTCCGACACCGGCCAGCAGCGCGGTGAGGATCGGCAGGTAGACCGCCATCGACAGGTCCTCGAGCACCAGGATCCCGAGCACCACCGGCGTTTCCCGGTTGCCGAGCCGTCCGAGATCGCCGACGACCTTCGCGATCACGCCGGACGAGGAGATCCACGTGACGCCGGCCAGCGCGACTGCCGCCACCGGGCCCCAGCCGAGCAGCAACGCGACAGCCGCACCGGGCAACGCGTTCAGCAGGAAGTCGACCGCGCCGGAGATGTATTGCGTCTTCAAGGTGCCGACCAGATCCGACGCGGTGTACTCGAGTCCGAGCAGCAACAGCAGCAGGATCACGCCGATCTCGGCGCCGGTGGCAACGAACTCCTCGCTCGCCGCCAGCGGCAGCAGGCCGCCGTGCCCGAACGCGAGCCCGGCCAGCAGGTACAGCGGGATCGGCGAGAACCCGAGCCGGCCGGCGATCCGGCCGAGGATGCCGAGGGCAAGGATGACCGCGCCCAGCTCGATCAGCAGGGCAGTGATGTTCTCGTGCATGCTCAGCCCTCGGCGATCAGGTCGGCCACGGCGTCCACACCTTCGCGGGTGCCGACCACGACGAGCGTGTCGCCGGTCGCGAACCGGAAGTCCGGCGTCGGCGACGGCGTCGCCCCGGTGCGGCGCAGGACCGCGACGATCGACGCGCCGGTCCGGCTGCGGGCCTGGGTGTCACCGAGCGTCCGCCCGGAGTACGGCGACTTGGCGGTGACCGGGATGTGCTCGGTGACCAGGTCGATCTCGATCTCACCGCGGACCGGGTCGAGCGGTTCCGGGATCAGCAAACCCGCGAGCGCGGCCGCCTCGTCCTGGCCTAAGGGGACGCTGGCCTGGCACTCGTCGTCGTCCTCGGGATTGTGGAAGCCGAGGAACCGGCGCCCGTCGTTGTGCACCACCACCGAGACGTGTTTGCCGGCGTCGGTGACCAGGTCGTACCGCAAGCCGATACCGGGCAACGTCGTCTTCGTCGGGTGGTTCATGGATACTCCGCTCCGGGATAGATGGCGTCTGCAACCATTCTCTCAGACCTCATCAACCTTGTCCGGACAAGTGATGTGACCTGAGCTGCAATCAGGTGCACTGCAACGAGTTGCATAGGTACGCTCCGGGAATGGCGCTGGAGCACGCGATTCTGGTTTCGCTGACCGAGCGGGCCGGGTCCGGGTACGAGTTGGCCCGGCGGTTCGACCGGTCGATCGGGTACTTCTGGCCGGCCACGCACCAGCAGATCTACCGGGTGCTGCGGCGGATGGACGAGGCCGGCTGGGTGAAACACACCGAGATCGCGCAAGACGGCCGCCCGGACAAGAAGGTCTACCGGGTCGCGGCGGCCGGGCGTGCGGAGTTGTCGCGCTGGCTGGCCGAGCCGGAGGACCCGGCCGTCCTGCGGGACGGGCTCGGCGTGAAACTGCGCGGCGCCTCGCTGGGTTCGGTCGACGTGGTGCTGAAAGAGATCGAGCGGCACCGGGCCGAGCATGCGACCCGGCGCGAGGTGTACCGCGGGATCCAGAAACGCGACTTCCCGAAGCCGGCCACGCTGCACGGCCGCGACCTGCATCAGTACCTCGTACTGCGCGGCGGGATCCGCGCCGAGGAGTCCTTCGTCGCCTGGTGCGACGAGGTGATCGACGCCCTCCGGAAGGACAGCCGATGAGTTCGTACCCGAAGCTGCTGGAGCCGCTCGACCTCGGCCATGTGGTACTGCCGAACCGGGTGATCATGGGGTCGATGCACACCGGCCTCGAGGACCGGTTGAGCGACTTGCCCAAGCTCGCCGCGTACTTCGCCGAGCGTGCCCGCGGCGGCGTCGGGCTGATGGTCACCGGCGGCTACGCGCCGAACCGGACCGGCTGGCTCACGCCGTTCGGGTCCACGCTGATGACCAAGCGGCAGGCGCGCAGGCACCGGCTGCTGACCGGCGCCGTGCACGAAGCGGGCGGCCGGATCGCGTTGCAGATCCTGCACGCCGGCCGGTACTCGTACCACCCGTTCAGCGTGTCCGCGTCCGCCCTGAAGGCGCCGATCAACCCGTTCCGGCCGCGCGCGCTGTCCGATCGCGGCGTCCGGAAGCAGATCCAGGCGTACGTCGACTGCGCGGCGCTCGCCCGCGACGCCGGGTACGACGGCGTCGAGATCATGGGCTCGGAGGGCTACTTCATCAACCAGTTCCTGTCCGAGCGGACGAACCGGCGGACCGACCGCTGGGGCGGCAGCCCGGAGAACCGCCGCCGGCTCGCGGTCGAGATCGTCCGGCGGACGCGGGAGCGGGTCGGCGACGACTTCCTGATCATCTACCGGTTGTCGATGGCCGACCTGGTCGAGGGCGGGCAGACCTGGGACGACGTGGTCACGCTCGGCCGCGAGATCGAGGCGGCCGGGGCGTCGATCATCAACACCGGGATCGGCTGGCACGAGGCGCGGGTCCCGACCATCGTCACGTCGGTGCCGCGGGCCGCGTTCACCAGCGTGACCGCCGCGTTCAAGCCGCACGTGCAGATCCCTGTGGTCACGTCGAACCGGATCAACCTGCCGCAGGTCGCCGAGGAGGTGCTGGCCCGCGGCGACGCCGATCTGATCAGCATGGCCAGGCCGTTCCTGGCCGACCCGGAGTGGGTGCTGAAGGCAACGACCGATCGGGCCGACGAGATCAACGTCTGCATCGCCTGCAACCAGGCGTGCCTCGACCACGTGTTCGCGAAGAAGAAGGCGAGCTGCATGGTCAACCCGCGCGCGGCCCGCGAGACCGAGCTGCGGCTGCTGCCGACCCGGCGGACGAAGAGCATCGCGGTGGTTGGGGCCGGGCCGGCCGGGCTGGCGGCGGCGGTGACGGCGGCCGGGCGCGGGCACCGGGTCGAGCTGTTCGAGGCGGACGCCGAGCTCGGCGGGCAGTTCGGGATCGCGCGCCGGATCCCGGGCAAGGAGGAGTTCGCCGAGACGATCCGGTACTACCGGCGGCAGCTCGACCTGACCGGCGTCAAGGTGCACCTCGGCCGCCGGGCCGGCGTCGACGACCTGACCGGTTTCGACGAGATCGTGCTCGCGACCGGCGTCGTACCGCGGGTGCCGGCGATCCCCGGCATCGACCACCCCAAGGTGCTCTCGTATGTCGAGGTGGTCCGTGACGGCAAGCTGGTTGGGGACTCGGTCGCGGTGATCGGGGCCGGCGGGATCGGTGTCGACGTCAGTGAGTTCCTGACCGGTACGTCGCCCGATCTCGAAGCCTGGAAGGCGGAATGGGGCGTCGGCGATCCGACCCAACTGCCGGGCGCGCTCGCCGTACCGCGGCCGGAACCGTCGCCGCGCACGGTGTATCTGCTGCAGCGCAAGGCCGGGAAGATCGGCGCCGGGCTCGGCAAGACGACCGGCTGGGTCCATCGGGCCGCGCTGAAGAACAAGCAGGTCGAGCAGTTGCGGGGCGTCAACTACGAGCGGATCGACGACGAGGGCCTGCACATCACGTTCGGCCCGAAGCGCGAGAAGGCCCGTGTCCTGGCGGTCGACACGATCGTCGTCTGCGCCGGCCAGGAACCGGTCCGTGACCTGGCCGAGGCGCTGCAGGAATCCGGCCGCCCGGTCCACCTGATCGGCGGCGCCGACGTAGCCGTCGAACTGGACGCCAAGCGGGCGATCGAGCAGGCGACCCGGCTGGCCCTCTCACTCTGAGGCGGACCTGGGTCACTCACCAACCAAGCCCGCCGTAGCGGTCGCACGCTCAGCGTCGGGCGTGCACGGCCGGTCGGCCGCACTTGGTGAGTGGTGGCGGTCCGCCCCCCGCCGGGCGGATCTGGTGCGCCACGGCCGGTGTACTAGTGCGCGCTGGCGCCGACTCGCCAACCTAGTGCACCGTGTACGGCGTACGCGCACTAGCTAAGGGGTTACGAGATGAAGACTGTGCTGATTTCCGGTGGCGGGATCGCGGGGCCGGCGGTGGCGTTCTGGTTGCGGCGGTTCGGGTTTGCGCCGACGGTGGTCGAGATCGCGCCGGGGCCGCGGCCGGGCGGGCAGACCGTGGACCTACGCGGGGTGTCGCGGGTGGTCGCCGAGCGGATGGGGCTGATGCCGGCGGTCGCCGAACGGCAGCTGCACGAGCGCGGGCTCGCGTACGTGCGGGCCGACGGGCGGCAGTCCGCCGCGATGCCCGCGGAGCTCCTCGACGGCGCGGGGCCGGTCGCCGAGATCGAGATCCTGCGGGGCGACCTGGCCGGGATCCTGGCCGACGCGACGCACGAGGTGGAGTACCTGTACGGCGACTCGGTCACCGAGCTGACGCAGGACTCGAGCGGCGTCGACGTCACGTTCGCGAGCGGGACCCGGCGGCGGTTCGATCTGGTGCTCGGCGCGGACGGGGTGCACTCCCGGGTCCGGCGGCTCGCGTTCGGGCCGGAGGAGGAGTTCGTGCACCACCTCGGCGGCTACACGTCGTACTTCACGGTCGAGGCGCCGGAGGACCTGAAGCACTGGATGAAGCTCTACACCGCGCCGGGCGGGCGCTGGGTCGGCCTGCGGCCGGATCGGGATCCGCGGTTCGCGAAGGCGCTGTTGAGCTTCCGGTCGCCGGTGCTCAGCTACGACCGCCGGGACGTCGAGGCGCAGAAGCAGCTGGTGCGGTCGCGGTTCGAGGGGCTCGGCTGGCATGCCCCGCACATCCTGAACCAGCTGGCCGCGGCCGACGACTTCTATCTCGACTCGACCAGCCGGGTCGTCGTACCGGAGTGGTCCCGCGGGCGGGTCGCTCTGGTCGGTGACGCCGGGTACTGCGGTTCCCCGATGGCCGGCCACGGTACGGCGCTGTCGCTCGTCGGTGCGTACGTCCTCGCGGGCGAGCTGGCCGCCGCGGACGGCGATCACGCGCGGGCGTTCCCGGCGTACCAGCGCCGGATGTGGGCGTACGTCGAGCAGCGGATGGAGCTGCCGCCGGGCGGGATCAAGATGGCGATGCCGATGAGCAGGTTCGGGATCGCGTACCGGGATCTCGTGCTGCGCGTCATGACGTCGCGGCTGATGGCCGGGACGCTGGCGAAGGCAGCGATCGCGAAGCCGGACGCGATCGACCTGCCGGACTACTCAGTCCAGCGGGGAGACCCACTCCGGGTTGCGGCCGAGGAGGCCGAGTAGCTGGTCGAATTCGGGAGCCGTGCCGGAGACCTTGACGCTGCGTTCGAACGCGTAGCCGGCGCCGCGGTTCGCGTCGGTGTCGGGGATCCGGCGGGCCAGCTGGAGCGCCTGCTCGACCATGTCCGGCGGCGGGTTGTACGGGACGTCGATCGCGCGGGCCAGGTCCCAGGCGTGCACGACGCAGTCGAGCTGGTGGAAGGTCAGCGCGATCCGGCGCGGGAACGAGCCGAACTCGCGGACCTCCACCAGCCGGTCCAGCGCACCGCCGTCGGCGAATGCGTCCGCGACCCGCACGTTCGAGCGGCGGTAGGCGCCGGCCGGGTTGTCGCCGAGGCGGCCGCTGTTCCAGGTGTGGACGGAGGCGGTGCCGTTCAGCGCGGCGGCGGCCAGGCCCTCGTTCTGGCTGACCAGGTGGCGCATCAGGCCGCGGACGGTCCAGTCCGGGCACGGGGTGGGAAACCACAGGTGCTCAGGCCGGACCTGCATCACGACTTCCCCGAGCACCGCACCGGCCCTGCGATCCAGATCCCGGATGTCCATCCGCGCTCCTCCCGTGCCCTAGCGAGCATAGAGCGGTACGCCGGACTTCGCAGGGAATCTCGTGGAGTACAAGGGACAACCCGCGCCCGGCTGCTACAGATCGGGCGCCGGTGTCTCGTGGATCAGGCCTTGGCGGCCGCCTTCGCCGCCTTCTTGAAGTTGCGCACCTCGCCCAGGGACGCGGCGTCCGTGACGTCGGCGATCGAGCGCCGCGAGCCGCGGTCGCCGTAGTTGCCGGCCGCCTCGCGCCAGCCCTTCGGCGTGACACCGCGCTGCTTGCCGAGCAGGGCGAGGAAGATCTTCGCCTTCTGCTCCCCGAACCCCGGTAGCGCCCTGAGCCGCTTCAGCACCTCGGCGCCGTCCGGTTTCGGGCGGCCGGCCAGCCAGATGTTGGCGGCGTCGCCGTCGTACTTCGCGATGATCTCCTGCGCGAGCGCGTGCACCCGGCGGGCCATCGAGCCGCCGTACCGGTGGATCGCCGGCGGGGTGACGCAGAGCTCGACGAACGTCTCCAGGTCGGTCGCGGCGATCTTGTGCAGGTCGAAACCGTCCATCCGGTTCGCGATCTTCAGCGGGCCGGAGAACGCGTGCTCCATCGGGTACTGCTGGTCGAGGAGCATGCCGACCAGCAAGGCGAACGGGTCGTCGTTGAGCAACTTGTCGGCGTCCGGGTTGCCGGTGAGGTGCAGTTCGCGCAGCATGCGGCCCATCTTGACACGACGATCAGCGCGTGGGCACCCGCGTTCGCCACAGCAGATGGACGAAATACGGCGCCCCGATCAGCGCGGTCAGCAGGCCGGCCGAGATCTGCGCCGGGGCGAGCACCGGCGACCGAGGCTGTCCGCGAGGATCACCAGGTACACGAGCCCGAACGTCAGGACCGCGGTGCCGGCAGCGACCCCGGACAACAGCCAAATGCTTGCGGACGGCAACAGAACGAGCGTCGGGATCGCGGCACCGCACAGTACGGCGGACGCTGGCATAGTGCGCGTACGATGTACGTGCACTAGGAGGGGTGATGAGCGAAGCGCCGTACCAGGTGATCGCCGCCGAGCTGCGGCGGCGGATCGAGGCCGGGGAGCTCCGGCCGGGCGAGCGGGTGCCGTCGACGCGGGCATTGGTCCGCGACTTCGGAGTGGCGATGGCGACCGCGACCAAGGCGTTGCAGGTGCTGCAGGCCGACCGTCTCGTGCATGCCTCGCCCGGCGTCGGGACCGTGGTCGGTCCGCCGCCGCGCTCCCGGCGTACCGCTGCCGGTCCCGATGACGTGCCCGAACTGGACCGCGACGAGATCGTCCGGATGGGGATCGCGATCGCGGACACCGAGGGGCTCGCGGCGTTGTCGATGCGCCGGATCGCGACCGAGCTCGGGGTGTCGACGATGGCGCTCTACCGCTACGTCGGGGGCAAGGAGGCGCTCGTCGTCCAGATGGTCGACGCGGCCCTCGGCGAGTTTCCGTTGCGAGAGGTCTCCGGGAGCTGGCGAGACGCGGTGACGGCGGTGGCGTGGGTGCACTGGGCGGCGTACCGGCGGCATCTCTGGCTCGCCAGCGCGATCAGTCTGAGCCGGCCGCAGCTGGTGCCGCGGCTGCTGCCGCACACGGATGCGGTCCTGCGGGCGTTACGCGGGTTCGGGAAGGGCGCGGCGTTGTCGGCGACGATCAGCCTGTTCGCGTACGTGCGGGGGATCGCGCTGGTGATGGAGTCCGAGGCGCAGGCCGAGCAGGACACCGGCGTGACCGCGGACGAGTGGGCCGACCGGCAGGGCGACCAGTTGGCGGCGATGATCGCGGCCGGAAACCTGACGGCGTTTCAGGAACTCCTGGCCGACGGCTTCGACTACGACTACGACCTGGACCAGTTGTTCGAGTTCGGCCTGGCGATCTTCCTCGATGGGCTCGCCGCGCGGCTACGCTGAGTGCTGACGTCTTCTCCGGAGGTGGCGATGGAGCCTGTGTTCGCGCCGGGTGTGCCGGTCGGCGTACGGCGCTTGTACGAGCGCCGGCCGGAGTTGTTCGTGGCGGCCGACGCGCCGCGGCCGAAGCGGCAGACGTCGTGGTCGGCGGCGCCCGGCAACACGTTCGGGACGTTGCTGGTGTGGCTTGCGGTGTGTGTCGGGGGATGGATCCTGGCGCTGATCATCATGGCTGCCACGCTGCCGGCGTCCGTTGCCGCGTGGGGGTCCGTCGGGCTGGCGGGGGTCGCGGTGCTGGCGACCGGCGGCATCCTGGTGAAGACGGCGGTCGAGGACCGCGGGCACAAGGCGGTCCGGTTGCAGCACCGGAAGTACCTGCTGCCGCAGGACTTCGACGACCAGGCCGCGCGGCTGCTGACCCGGGCGCAGCGCGCGGTGAAAACGGTGCTCGAGGCAACGGTCACCCGACGCGGTCTGCTCGACGAGGTGCAGAACGAGCTGGTCCTGCCGGAGCAGCTGTGGGACATCGCGCAGGTGCTCCGCGAGCAGACCGTACTGCGGGCCAGGCAGGCGGACATCGCACGCGGCATGGCGACCGCTGAGCTCGACGCCGTCCTCGGCCCGCAGCGCAGGGCACTCGCGCTCTCGGCTGAGGCGATCACCCGCAAGGTCGACCTGCTGGACCAGTACGCGGACCGAGTCCGCTCCGCCGACGCCGCCCTGCGCGCCGAGGCGGCACTGGAGGACGGCGACCGCTACATCGAACTCCTCGCCCGCACCGAACCCGTAGGCGACACGTCCGTAGTCCAAGGCTTCACCGACGAGGCAGCCGCCCTCAAGGACACCCTCACCCGCTCCATCAACGCCGCCCGCGACGCAGGCCGAACCCTCGCGCTGCCCGAGTAGGCCGAGCAGGCGTGCAAGGTCGACAGGACGTGTCCGGCGGTCGAGCCTGGTTCGCGGTGTGCCCAGGCGGCGGCTTGGCGGCAGCGGCCGGACATGTCCTGTCGAGCGTGCACGTCTAGTGCCGCGCGAGGAGTTCCTGTTCCTCTTCGGGCGTCAGGCCGATCTTGAGGTCGGGTTCGCCGCGGTCGTGATCCCAGCGGAGGACGTCCGCGACGGTCTGGC
Organism: Kribbella sp. NPDC004138; assembly: GCF_053603655.1. Lineage (NCBI taxonomy): Bacteria > Bacillati > Actinomycetota > Actinomycetes > Propionibacteriales > Kribbellaceae > Kribbella > Kribbella sp. NPDC004138. The sequence goes on along the minus strand of NZ_JBSGFZ010000024.1, from coordinate 152,424 downwards.
GGAGGGGGGTGACGGGCATGCCGGCGGCGCGGGCCTTGGCGGGGTCGCGGCGGCGTTCGCCCCACTCGGCTTCGGGGTCCATCAGCGGGAAGCGCGGCGGTACGGCGTCGAACGGGATCGGCATGATGTCGGCGGTGCTGCCGGCGAGCTCGGCCGCGGTGTGGATCAGTTCGGCGATGGTGGAGTCGGGGCCGACGGCGTTGTAGGCGCCGGCGCGGTTGTCGGCGACGAGACGCAGGATCAGGCCGGCGACGTCGCGGCTGTCGACCAGTTGCAGCGGGGCCTCGGGACTGGTCGGGAGGGCGATCCGTCCGCCCCGGGCGCCGCGGCGGATCCAGTACAGCGCCGTACCGGAGGAGTCGCCGGGCCCGGTGACCCGGCCGGGGCGGACGAGCGTGGCGCGATCGCCGTACTGCTCGACGACGTCGTCCTCACAGGCGACCTTGCAGGGGCCGTACGTGTCGTTCGTGAGCACGTCGGCGTCGCGCAGCGGCTCGCGACGCGGCGCGGTCTCGTCGGTCCCGGCCGGCAGGTCCCGGACGTAGACCGCGTGGCTCGAGACGAACACGTACCGCCCGACCCGGTCGCCGAGCACGTCCATGGCCTGGTCGACGTCCCGGGTCCGGAACCCGCTGGTGTCCACCACCGCGTCCCACTCACCGGTCCGCAGCGCCGCGTAGTCCCCGGCCTCGCGATCCCCGATCAGTTGCGGCACGCCGGCGGGCAGCGGCGCCCCGCTCTTCCCGCGACTGAACGACGTCACCTCGTGGCCCTGGGCCAGCGCGTCGTCCACGATCGCGCGCCCGACAAACCCGTTCCCGCCCAGCATCAGAATCCGCACAACCGCCCAACCTAGCCCCGCCCCGTCCCGTCCGCGACCTGATTAGGCTGGCCGCCATGACCAACACAGTGGTGGTTGCCGGTGGCACCGGTGCGCTCGGCGTGGCGGTGACCGCGGAGTTCCTGCGCGCGGGGTGGCGGGTCGTCGTCCCCGGGCGGTCCGAGGAGTCGCTCGCCCGGCTCGGCACCGACCCGGCGCTGAACCCGATCGTCGCCGACCCGTTCGACCCGGCCGGTACGGCGGACGTCGTGGCGCTCGCCGCGTCCGACGAGAACGCCCCGCTGACCGCTCTGGTCAACCTCGTCGGCGGGTTCGCGTCCGGCGCACGGGTGCACGAGACGCCGGTCGAGGACTTCGAGAGCATCCTGCGGCTCAACCTGCGGCCGACGTACCTGATCACCCGGGGGGTCCTGCCGCACCTGGTCGCGGCCGGTGGTGGAGCGATCGTTTGTACGTCGAGCCGGGCGGCGCAGCACCCGTTCTCCGGCGCGGCCGGGTACATCACCGCCAAGGCCGGGGTGATCGCGTTCGCCGACGCCCTGCACGCGGAGTACGCGCGTGACGGCATCCGGGTGAACACCATCCTGCCCGGCACCATCGACACCCCCGCGAACCGCGCCGCGATGCCGGGTGCCGACACCAGCCGGTGGACGCCGCCGGAGCGGATCGCCGCCGTGGTCCGGTCGCTCGTCGAGACCGAAGGGTTCGACGGCGCTCATCTGACCGTTTGACAACCGATTGACCCTGTAACACGTCTGAACAGGTACAGCGTGCATCCTTCGGGGCACACTGATAGCGGGGGATCGACGGGGAGACAGGGGTGCCGATGGGGACTGCGCGCGCGACGGCGAAGCGGCCGCGGTCGATGCCGAACTTGCTGGGATCCACCCTGTTGGGCGCGCTCCTTCCAGGACTCGGGCTGATCATCGGCGGGCGGCGGCGGATCGGTGCGTTCGTGCTCACGCTCTTCCTCGGCCTGATCGGGCTCGGCGTGTACGTCGGTTTGACCCGGCGTGACGAGGTGCTCGCGGCCACCGTCGTACCGAGCCGGCTGCTGATCACGTCGGTGGCGATCGGCGCGCTGGCGTTCGCCTGGATCGTGGTCGTCGTGGCGTCGCACCGGTCGTTGCGCCCGGCAACGGGAGGGGCCGGCGGCCGGGCCTTCGGCGCGCTGTTCGTCGGGCTGTTGTGCTTCGCGATCGCCGCGCCGGCCGCGATCGGCGTCCAGAGCGTGCTGGCGCAGCGGACGCTGGTGCAGGACGTCTTCCAGGCGCAGGGCGAGAGCAAGAGCGCGACCCGGCCGTCGACGGTCAACACCAAGGACCCGTGGGAGAACAAGCAGCGGCTGAACCTGCTGCTGCTCGGCGGGGACGACGCGCCCAGCCGGGAGGGTGTGCGCACCGACACTGTGATCGTCGCGAGTATCGACACCAAGACCGGGAACACGGCGCTGATCTCGCTACCGCGGAATCTGACCTTCATGCCGTTCCCGCCGGACTCGCCGCTGTACAAGTACTACCCGGCGGGCTTCGGCAAGGAGGGGCTGAGTCTGGACGGCCGGCTGGAGTGGATGCTGACCGCGATGTACCAGAACGTGCCGGACGCACACCCCGGCATCCTCGGGCCGTCGGACAACGAGGGCGCGGACGTGCTGAAGCAGTCGGTGGGCGAGGCGATCGGGCTGAAGCTCGACTACTACCTGCAGGTCAACCTGCAGAGCTTCCCGGAGATCGTCGACGCGCTCGGCGGGATCCGGGTGAACGTCAACGAGCGGGTCGCGATGGGCGGCATCAGCAGCTCGCACATCCCGCCGAAGGAGTGGATCGAGCCCGGACCCGGCCAGCACCTCGACGGACGGCACGCACTGTGGTTCGCCCGGGGGCGGTACGGCGCCGACGACGACCAGCGGCAGATCCGGCAGCGGTGCGTGATCAAGAGCATCGTCGACGCGGCCGATCCGCAGACGCTCGTCACGAAGTACAAGGCGATCGCCCGCGCCGGCCAGCACCTGCTGCGGACCGACATCCCGCAGGAGTTGCTGCCCGCGATGGTGCAGCTGGCCCTGAAGGTGAAGTCGGGGACGGTCTCGAACGTCACCCTCGACTCCGAGAAGCTCCGCCTGAAGTACCTGCACCCCGACTACCAGGCCCTCCGCGACACCGTCGAGAACGCCCTCGAGTCCACCCCGCCGCCGACGACCACCCCGCCGGTCACCCCGGCCGCGCCGCCCACCACCCGCAAGCCGGCCGCCCCGACGACCACCGCACCCCCGGGCCCGACCCAGAACCTGGCCGACGCCTGCGCCTACAACCCGGCCGGCGACCAGCCCAACTGAAATCACCCGGTGCCGGGTGTCGATCCGGCGGGGGTCTGCTCGACGTGAGAGTAAGTGATGAACCGAAACCACGAGGAGCGGCAGCGATGCGTTACATGATCATCAACAAGGCGGACGCCGACAGCGAGGCCGGGAAGTTGCCGGCGCCGGAGGTGGCCGAGGCGGTCGGCGGGGTCGTCGAGGACCTGTCGAAGGCCGGCGTGCTGCTGTTCGCGGAGGGCGTGCATCGCAGCTCGCTCGGCGCCCGGGTCAGTGTCGACGGCGGCAAGCGCACGGTGACCGACGGCCCGTTCGCGGAGACCAAGGAGCTGGTCGGCGGGATGATCGTCGTCGAGGTCCGCAACCGCGACGAGGCGATCGAGTGGGCGGCCCGGCTGGCCGAGGCCCTCGGCCAGGAGGTCGAGGTCCGCAGGGTCGTCGAGGAAGCCGACTTCGGACCGGATGCGGACGTCTTCTCCAGCTGACTGTCCATTCGGCGCGGTTCCGTTCGTGGCACTGCCATGAACAACACACTGAAGGTTTCCGACGCAGAGCTGTACTACGAGGTGCGCGGATCAGGACCGCTGCTGGTCCTGGTCGGCGCGCCCATGGACGCGGACGCGTTCGCGCCGCTGGCCGACCTGCTGGCGGCCGACCACACCGTGCTGACGACGGATCCGCGCGGCGTGAAGCGGAGCACGCTCGAGGCCGGTGGTACGTCGCGGCCCGAGCAGCGGGCCGACGACCTGGCCCGGCTGATCCGGCACGTCGACGCCGGGCCCGCCGTCGTCCTCGGCTCCAGCGGGGGAGCGGTCAGCGCGCTGGCGCTGGCGCAGGACCACCCGGAGCTGGTCCGGACCGTGATCGCCCACGAACCGCCGCTGGACCGGCTGCTGCCGGACGCGGACGAGCTGCTGGCGAAGTCGGAGAAGCTGATGGCCGACTACCTCGCCGGGGACGTGAGCGGCGCCTGGAAGCAGTTCTTCGCGGTCGCGAACATCCAGCTGCCCGATGAGGTCGTGGAGATGATGTTCGGCGCCGACCGCGACCCCGAGCAGCTGGCGACCGAGTGGTTCTGGTTCGGCCACGAGATGCGCGAGTCGATCAGCTGGCTGCCGGACTTCGACCGGCTCTGCGCGGCCGACGTCGTGGTCGGGATCGGCGAGGAGTCCACCGGTCAGCTCTGCGACCGGACCTCGACCGCGCTGGCGGCCGGCCTGGGCGTCGAGCCGACCCGTTTCCCCGGTGACCACACCGGTTTCGTGGAGCGTCCGGAGGCGTTCGCGAAGGCGCTGCGCGACCTGCTGGAAGCCGTCCGCCGGTCGAGGTGAGACTCGCGCGTGGGTTGTCGGGGAGAGTATGTGAAGCTGGGGGTGTTCGGTGCGTACGCCGGGGTGTGCAGGCGGTCGCATCGGGCACCGGTCGGGATGCCGCGTTCGTCCGCGTGGCGACTTGACCTCAACCGTGGTTGAAGTTTCAAGCTGGTGCCGCTGAGACAGGACATCGGAGATATCGGCCCTCGCGCGGGGCCCTGACGAAGGAGCAGAGTTGACCACGTACACGCTTCCCGACCTCCCTTACGACTACGGCGCACTCGCGCCGAGCATCGCCGGCGAGATCATGGAGCTGCACCACGACAAGCACCACGCGACCTACGTGAAGGGTCTGAACGACACCCTGGACAAGCTGGCCGAGGCCCGCGAGAAGGGTGACTTCGGCGCGATCGTCGGGCTGGAGAAGACGCTCGCCTTCAACCTCGGCGGTCACGTCAACCACTCGATCTTCTGGAAGAACCTGTCTCCGGACGGTGGCGACAAGCCGGACGGCGAGCTGGGTGCGGCGCTCGACGACGCGTTCGGTTCGTTCGACGCCTTCCAGGGCCACTTCACCGCGGCGGCGACCACCATCCAGGGCTCCGGCTGGGCCATCCTCGGCTGGGACGCGCTGGCCGGGCAGCTCCTGGTCCACCAGCTGTACGACCAGCAGGGCAACCTGCCGGCCGGCCAGATCCCGCTGGTGATGCTGGACATGTGGGAGCACGCGTTCTACCTGCAGTACAAGAACGTGAAGCCCGACTACGTCAAGGCGTGGTGGAACGTCGTGAACTGGGCCGACGCCCAGGCTCGCTTCGACGCGGCCCGCGCCGGCGCCGGCGCCCTGATCACCGGCGCCTGACACACCCCGCAGTACGACGAAGGGCGTCCGGCGTGCAGCCGGACGCCCTTCGCGTGTCAGGCACAGAACCCGGCGATCACCGGGGCGATCGCCGCCGCCTTGATGACGTGGTTCTGACCCGGTACCTCGGTGTGCGCGGCCCCCGGTACCGCCGCCGCGAGCGCCCGGGTCGAGTTCTTCATCCAGGTCGGGCTCTTGCCGCCGTTCACGACCAGCACCGGCTGCTCGGTCCCGGCCCACTGGGCGGCGTCCATCGGGTCGCCGAAGCAGTTGCCGCCGAGCACCTGGGCGTCGTACGGCAGGGTGTGCGCGATCGCCTTCATCGGCTTCCAGGCCGGCATCAGCTTCATCATCGTGACGAAGATCCCGGGCAGCCCGATGCCCTTGGTGAAGAAGTACCTGATCGCGTCGTTCGGCTCGAGGGCCTGGAGGTCGGACACCCAGCTGCGCGGGATCTGCTTGCGGCTGTCGTCGACGACGTACGGCGGCTCGAACGCGACCAGCTTCTCGATCGGCAGCCCGGCCGCCGCCGCCCGCAGCGCCAGCGCCGCACCGGACGACGAGCCGTAGACGTACGCCGACCCGCCGGCCGCCTCGATCACGGCGGCCAGATCCTCGATTTCGCGCTCGACCGAGTAGTCGTTGGCGTCGCCGGAGTCGCCGCGGCCGCGCCGGTCGTAGTTGTGGACGGTGAACCGGTTCGCCAGCGCCTCGGCGAGCTCGGGCATCGGACCCTGCGCGCGGGAGCAGAGCGCGCCGTCGACGAGGACCAGGGCCGGGCCGTCGCCGCGCCGGTCGTACGCGATCGCCGTACCGTCCTTGGAAACGACAGTGCTCATCGGTGCGCTCGCTTCGTTCGGGGCGCGGCCGGTGGGCGAGCCGCGCTGTGGTTGACGATGACTTCACTCGGCTCGTTCATCCGAAGAACTCCGTGAGGAACGGCGCCAGGGCGGTGGGGTCGACATTGTGCTGCTGGTCGGGGACCACGCGGTGGGTGGCGCCGGGGATCGCAGCCACGGCTGCTTCGTTGCCGAGCTTCATCCAGTCCTCCGACGCGCCGCCGGTGAACACCCGGGTCGGCACCTGCACCGCCGACGCCGCGGCCGGGATCGAGTAGTCGCCCATCACGGTCGCGTCGTACGCGAGGGTGTGCGCGATCGCCTCCTGGGCCGGCCACCACGGCGACTCCTTCGCCATTGCGACGAACTCGGCCGGCAGCCCGACCACCTCGGCCATGAAGTACTCGGCTGCCTTGTCCCGGCGCCCCTCGGCGACGAACGCGCGGTAGATCGACGCGGTATCGGCCGGCGGCATCTTCCGGGTGCCTTCGAGGATGTACGGCGGCTCCCAGAGCGCGAGCTTGGTCACCGGGCGCCCGGCCGCCGTGGCGAGCAGGGCGAGGGCGGCCCCCGACGACGTGCCGTACAGGTGGGCTGTGCCACCGGCGGCAGCGAAGATCGCGTCCAGGTCCTCGAACTCGCGCTCGATCTGGTACTGCGCGCGGTCGCCGGAGTCGCCGCGGCCGCGCCGGTCGTAGTTGTAGACGGTGTGGTCCTGCGCCAGCAACGCCGCCAGCGGCGCGTTCGACATCCGGTCGACCGACCCGCCGCACACCAGAACAACCGCGGGTCCGTCACCCAGCCGGTCGTACGCAATGGCGGTGCCGTCCGCGGAAGTGACCTTCTCCATGATGTTTCCTCCAGTCTCGAGAGGCCGCTTGGCCGGCCTCGTCTGGTGCGTCGAACGTTGGGCCGGCGACTCGACACTCTGTGATCCAGATCACAGCAAGCCTCGACGATTCACAGGGTCCGGTCGAGCCGACACACTGCGTGGCCTCCGTGCGGATGGGTACCGGGCGGTCAGCCGAGGATGGGAGGAACCATGACGACGCGCCCGGATGTCGTCCGGCGCGAGGCCGGAGTGACCAAGGTGAACGGCCAGAGTGAGCCGGTCGGTGCGTTGGTGAGTCACCTGACCACCGACCTCAGTCGGCTCGTCCGCGACGAACTGGAACTGGCCAAAGCCGAACTGAAGGTCAAGGGCAAGGAGGCCGGCGTCGGCGCCGGGCTGTTCGGCGGGGCGGGCACGGTCGCGCTGTACGGTCTCGGAGTCCTGATCGCAGCGGCAGTCCTCGGACTCGCCACCGCGGTCCCCGCATGGTTGTCGGCCCTGATTGTGGCCGGTGCGCTGTTCGTGATCGCGGCCGTCGCGGCCCTGCTCGGCAAGCGTCACATCTCTCGTGCCACTCCGCCCGTTCCGCAGCGTGCCGTCGGCGGCATGCACGACGACATGGAAGCACTCAAGGGCCACCAGCCGCAGGGAAAGGCGATGCCATGACCACGAAGAACGCCACGCATCGGGAGCCGATGTCCGAAGCCGAGACGCTCCGGGTCGATCTCGAGCAGACTCGAGCGAGCCTCGCCGACACCGTGCAGGAACTGAGCCGTCGGCTGAACGTGCCGCATCGGGTCAAGGAGTCCGCCGGAAACGCCGGGCACCGTGCGGCCGACGCGGCCGGTCGGGTCGGGCACCGGGCGGCTGCGGTCGCCGGTCAGATAGGTGAGCGGATGAAACACGTACCCGGCGCGCTGATGGAGTTGCCTGCGCTCGGCCGGCGCCACCCGAGGGCCTCGGCGGCCATCGGCGGAGCGGTGGCGCTGTGCGTCGGCGCCGGGGCCTGGATGGCAAGACGAACCAAATAGGGCCGCCCGGCTATTGGCCGGCCGGCAAGCAGGCCGCCGCCCGCTCGAGCAGGAGCTTCCGCTCGCGTTCGTTGCGGGTCAGGGCGGCGGCCTTCTCGAACTCGACCCGTGCCTCGTCGAGCCGGCCGAGTTTGAACAGCAGGTCCCCGCGGACGCTCGGCAGCAGGTGATAGTCCTTCAGGGACGGGTCGTCCGCGAGCAGGTCGACCGCCCGCAGGCCTTGTTCCGGGCCGAACGCCATCGAGATCGCGACCGCCTGGTTCAGCTCCACGACCGGTGACGGGGTGACCTGCGCGAGCACGGCGTACAGGCCGGCGATGCGGGCCCAGTCGGTGTCCTCGGGGTCGGCCGCGCGGGCGTGGCAGGCGGCGATCGCGGCCTGCAGCAGGTACGGGCCGGGCGGCTTCTCCAGGGCCCAGGCACGGTCGATTCCTTCGAGGCCCCGGCGGATCAGCAGCCGGTCCCAGCGGCGGCGGTCCTGGTCGAGCAGCAGCACCGGCTCGCCGTCGGCGCCGACGCGCGCGTTCGCCCGCGACGACTGCAGTTCCATCAGCGCGAGCAGCCCGAGGACCTCGGGCTCGGTCGGCATCAGCTCGACGAGCAGCCGGCCGAGCCGCATCGCCTCGTTGCACAACGCCGGCCGCATCCAGTCGTCGCCGGCCGTCGCCGAGTAGCCCTCGTTGTAGATCAGGTAGACGACCTCGAGCACGGACTGGAGCCGGTCCAGCAGGTCCGGTCCGGACGGCACCTCGAACTGGACCTCGGCCTTGGCCAGGTTGCGCTTGGCGCGGACGATGCGCTGCGCGATCGTCGCCTCCGGGGAGAGGAACGCCCGGGCGATCTCGTCGGTCTTCAGGCCGCCGAGCAGTTTGAGCGTCAGCGTCACCCGTGCGTCCATGGTGAGCACCGGGTGGCAGGCGGTGAACACCAGCCGGAGCAGGTCGTCCTCGATGTGGTCCTCGAGGATGGCTTCCACCCTGCTTTCCACGCTGTCCTCGACGCTGTATTGTCCGCCGTCGATCTCCAGCTCGTGGCCCATCTCGGCGAGCTTGCGCTGGTAGGTCTCCTTGCGCCGGATCAGGTCGATCGCCCGCCGCTTGGCGATCGCCATCAGCCAGGCGCCCGGGTTGTTCGGTACGCCGGACTCCGGCCACTGCTCCAGCGCGGCCACCAGGGCGTCCTGCGCCAGCTCCTCCGCGAGCCCGACGTCCCGCACGATCCGCGCGACGCCCGCGACGATCCGCGCCGACTCGATCCGCCAGACCGCGTCGACCGCCCCCTGCGCATCCGTTACCGTCACCCGCCGATAGTAGATCCGGGAGCCGGCACCCGCGCACGCCTAATAGACTTCGCTGCGAGATCCCCCCGACGACGGCTCGAGGTTTGCTGTGCTCACCATGCAGGACGCGCTGCTCGCGCTGACGAAGTACTGGACCGACCGTGGCTGCATGGTCGTGCAGCCGTTCAACACCGAGGTCGGTGCCGGGACGCTGAACCCGGCGACGATCCTGCGGGTGCTCGGTCCCGAGCCGTGGCGGGTGGCGTACGTCGAGCCGAGTGTCCGGCCGGACGACAGCCGGTACGGCGAGAACCCGAACCGGCTGCAGACGCACACCCAGTTCCAGGTGGTGCTCAAGCCGGACCCGGGCAACCCGCAGGAGCTGTTCCTGGACAGCCTGACCGCGCTCGGTATCGACATCGACGCGCACGACGTCCGGTTCGTCGAGGACAACTGGGCGAACCCGGCGACCGGCTCCTGGGGTCTCGGCTGGGAGGTCTGGCTGGACGGCCTGGAGATCACCCAGTTCACGTACTTCCAGCAGGCCGGCGGGATGACGGTGGACCCGGTGTCGGTGGAGATCACCTACGGCATCGAGCGGATCATGATGGCGCTGCAGGGCGTCTCGCACTTCAAGGACATCGCCTACGCGCCCGGCATCTCGTACGGCGAGGCCTTCGGCCAGGCGGAGTACGAGATGAGCCGCTACTACCTCGACGACGCGGACGTGGAGTCACAGAAGCGTTTGTTCGAGGAGTACGCAGCTGAGGCGCGCCGGATGATCGACGACCGGCTCCCGGTGCCCGCGCACATCCAGGTGCTGCGCTGCTCGCACACCTTCAACGTCCTCGACGCCCGCGGCGCGGTCAGTACGACGGAGCGCGCGAAGGCGTTCGGCCGGATGCGCACGCTGGCCCGCGAGGTGTCGCGGCTGTGGGCGGAGCGCCGCGAGGAGCTGAAGCACCCGCTGGGTCTGGCCGAGCTCCCGCCGGCCGCGCCGGAGCCGACCGAGTTCCCGAAGATCAGCGGGACCCGGCAGCTGACGTTCGAGATCGGCACCGAGGAGATGCCGCCGTCGGAGGTCACCAAGACCGCCGCGGCGGTGCAGGCCGCGCTGGAGGAGAAGCTGGCCGCGACGCGGCTCGGCCACGGGAAGATCACGACGTACGCGACGCCGCGCCGGGTGGTGGCGTTCGTCGCCGAGGTGCAGGCCGGTGAGCCGGACGCCGAGCGGGTGGTGCGCGGTCCGCGGAAGTCGGCCGCGTACGACGCCGACGGCAACATCACGAAGGCCGCCGCCGGGTTCGCCCGCGGTCAGAAGGTCGACGAGAGCGAGCTGCACGACCTGGACGTCGACGGCGTCGAGTACGTCGCGGTCACCAAGCCGGACCCGGGCCGCGGTGCGGCCGAGGTGCTGAGCGGCGTCCTGAGCGAGATCGTCGCCGGGCTGCGCTCCGACAAGAACATGCGGTGGAACGACGCCAAGCTGTCGTTCACCCGGCCGATCCGCTGGCTGGTCGCGCTGCTCGGCGACGAGATCGTCCCGGTCTCCGTGTCCAGCCTGGCGGCCGGACGGACGACCCGGGTGCACCGGACCGCCGCGCAGCCGAAGGTCGAGATCGCGTCCGCCGAGGGGTACCTGGACCTGCTCCGGATCCACGGCATCGAGGCCGACCCGACGCGTCGCCGCTCGACCGTCGTGGCCGCGGCGACCGAACTGGCCAAGAGCGTCGGCGGCACCGTCGACGTCGAGGGCGAGGCCGCGCTGGTCGACCAGATCGTCAACCTGATCGAGGAGCCGACGCCGATCCTCGGCGGCTTCGCGGCCGACTACCTGGACCTGCCGGGCGAGATCCTCACGACCGTGATGCGCAAGCACCAGCGCTACCTCCCGGTCCGGGACGCCGACGGCAAGCTGCTGCCGCACTTCGTTGCCGTGGCCAACGGTTCGGTGGACGAGGACGTGGTGCGGGCCGGCAACGAGGCGGTCCTGCGGGCGCGCTACGAGGACGCCGCATTCTTCTGGCGGGCCGACCTGGACACGCCGCTGGACGCGATGAAGAACGAGCTGGACAAGCTCGCGTTCGAGGAGCGGCTCGGCTCGATGGCCGACCGCGCCGGCCGGATCGCGCGGGTGGCCACGAAGCTCGCCGAGGTCGTGGAGCTGGGCGGCGACGACCTGACAACGCTGCAGCGGGCGGCCGAGCTGGCGAAGTTCGACCTGGGCTCGCAGATGGTGGTCGAGCTGACCAGCCTGGCCGGCACGATGGCCCGCGAGTACGCCCGGCGCGCCGGTGAGACCGAGGCGGTCGCGCAGGCCCTGTTCGACATGGAGCTGCCGCGGTCGGCCGGCGACCCGGTGCCGTCCACGACGCCGGGCGCGCTGCTCGCGCTCGCCGACCGGTTCGACCTGCTGGCCGGCCTGTTCGGGATCGGCGCGAAGCCGACCGGAAGCTCCGACCCGTTCGCGCTCCGGCGCGCCGCGGCCGGTGTGGTCGCGATCCTGCGCGAGCACCCCGAGCTGCGGGCGATCACGCTGCCGGTCGGGCTGCAGGCGGCCGCGGACGAGATCGGCGCGCAGGGCATCGAGGTACCGGCCGACTCCCTCGACGAGGTGGTCGACTTCACCGTCCGGCGGTACGAGCAGCAGCTGCTCGATCGCGGCGACGACCACCTGCAGGTGGCCGCAGTGTTGCCGTTGGCAACTGCTCCGGTGGTCGCCGACGAGACCCTGGAGACGCTGCACGGCCTGGTCGGCAACAGCGAGTTCGCCGACCTGGTCGCGGTGCTCCAGCGGGTCCGCCGGATCGTGCCGGAAGGCACCGCGGCGGAGTACGACGCCGGCAAGCTCACCGAGCCCGCCGAGGTCGTGCTGCACGAGGCGGTCCAGAAGATCGGCGCCGCGCCGACCGCGCTGGCCGACTTCGTCGCGTCCGCGACGGTGCTGGTCGAGCCGGTGAACGCGTTCTTCGACGAGATCCTGGTGATGGCCGAGGACCCGGAGCTCCGGGCGGCCCGGCTGGGGTTGCTGGCCACCATCAGCAAGCTGGCGGCGCCGGTCCTGGACTGGCAGGCGCTGGGCACCAGCCTGAACCCCACGGACTGATGGCTCCCGCAGGGGTTGCCGACCGGGCCGAGCGCCGCGCGCCGACGTCGGTGGCTGCGCTTGCGTGAGTTCGTCGTGCTCGGGACCGGCAGCCAGGTGCCGTCCCGCGAACGGACGCAGAACGGGTACTTCCTGCGCTGGGACGACGAGGGCTTCCTGTTCGATCCCGGCGAGGGGACGCAGCGGCAAATGATCTTCGCCGGGATCGCGGCCGGCGCGATCACCCGGTTGTGCGTGACGCACTTCCACGGCGATCACTGCCTCGGGGTGCCGGGCGTGGTGCAGCGGCTGTCGCTGGACGACGTACCGCATCCGGTGCGGGCGCACTATCCCGCGTCGGGGCAGACGTACTTCACGCGGTTGCGGTACGCCGCGTCGTTCTACGAGCGGGCCGAGTTGCTCGAGGAGCCGGTCGAAGAGGACGGGTTGTTGTCCGTCGGCTCCTTCGGGCAGTTGTGGGCGCGCCGGCTGGAGCACCCGATCGAGTCCTTCGGGTACCAGTTGATCGAGCCGGACGGCCGCCGGATGCTGCCGGACAAGCTCGCGGCGTACGGCGTCACCGGACCGGCCGTCGGTCGTCTGCAACGGGCCGGGTCGTTGGAGGTGAACGGCCGTACGGTCAGGGTGGAGGACGTCAGCGAACCGCGGCCCGGCCAACGGTTCGCGTTCGTCATGGACACGCGGCTGTGCGAGAACGTGCTGCGGCTGGCCGACGGCGCCGATCTGCTCGTGATCGAGTCGACGTACCTGTCGTCCGAAGCCGAGCTCGCGCGGCGTTTCGGGCATCTCACCGCCCGGCAGGCCGCCCGGGTCGCGGCCGAGTGCGGTGTCCGGAAGCTGGTGCTGACGCACTTCTCCCAGCGGTATCTGGAGCCCGAGCGTTTCCACGAGGAGGCCGCCGCCGAGTTCGCGGGGGAGATCGTAGTGGCTTCCGATCTCAGCCGGCTCTCAGTTCCGGCCCGTCGTTGACGAACAGTGCGTGACGCCTGGGCAAACAAAGGCTTCGGCCGGCGATTACGGAATTAGCATTACCGGCGAATATAAATCGCCGATCCCCAGGAGCCCTCCGTCGTGCGCAGTCCACGTCCCGTGCCGGCGGCTGTCGCAGTGGTTGTCCTGGGCACCCTTCTCGCGGTGACGGTGTGGCGACCGTGGAAGAGCTCCGCCGACGCGAGTACCGCCTCGACCGGGATCACGGTGTCGCGCAGTCAGTGCGGACAGGGCTGGACCGGCGTGAAGGCCGGACGGCAGACACTCGTCGTGCACAACACCGGCGACGCGGCCGCCGAGGTGGACGTGGTCGAGATCGACAGCTCGAAGGTGTACGGCGAGGTGGAGGGACTGGGCCCGAACACGAGCGCGTCGATGGACGTGCAGCTCGGCGCCGGGCGGTACGCGATCCGCTGCCTGATCGAGGACACCGACGTGATCACCGGCCCGACGGTCACGCTGACCGGCGACGCGGCGGGCGGCCCGGCCGTCGTACCTGTCACGAAGAACGACCTGCTGCCGCTGGTGAAGAAGTACCAGGCCGGTGTCGCTCGCGGTGTCGCAGACCTGGTCGTGAAGACGGACAAGCTGCGTACTGACGTGGACGCCGGTGACCTGGCGGCTGCTCGCGCCGACTGGCTGCCGGCGCATCTGGCGTACAACTCCCTTGGTGCGGCCTACGATGCGTTCGGAGACTTCGCGGGCAAGATCGACGGGTCCGGCTCGGGCTTCCATCGGCTGGAGAAGGGCCTGTGGCACCAGGCTTCGGCCGCCGGGCTGAGGCCTGTCGCGGATCAGTTGGCGGCAGATGTCCACGGTTTGCAGAAGGATCTGCCTGACGAGCAGGTGGATCCGAACGACCTCGGGCTGCGCGCGCACGAGATCATGGAGAATGCGCTCCAGTTCGAGCTGACCGGCGAGAACGACCAGGGCAGCGGTACGTCGCTGAACACCGCGCTGGCGAACCTGAACGGCACGGCGAACGTGCTCGCCGTCCTCAACCCGGTGCTGAAGCCCCGCTATGCCGATCTGCCTGAGGTGCAGAAGTGGGAAGACCGAGTGCGCGCGCTGCTGACGGCGCATCAGGGCACCCCGGTCGAACGGCTGGACCGGACGACTCGGGAACAGCTCGACGGTGCCGTCGGCGAGCTGCTGGAAAAGCTGGCACCCGTCGCCACCATCTGCGAAGTCCGGAGGGCGTCATGACGGGCGTCGGGCGTCGGTCCTTCCTCCGTGGCGCCCTCGCCGGCACCGGTGCGGCGGTGGTCGCCGGGCTGCCGGCGTCTGCCGACTCGGCGACGCCGACCGCGGTGCCGTTCCATGGCGTCCACCAGGCCGGTGTCACGACCGCCCAGCAGAAGCAGGCGATCTTCGCGTCGTTCGATGTGATTGCTGTAGGCAAGCATGAGCTGACCGACCTGTTCAGGACGCTGACGGACCGGGCGCGACTGCTCACGGCGGGTGGCGCACCGGCGCCGCTCGGCATCACCGCCCCGCCGGCCGACTCCGGCGTACTCGGTCCGGACATGCCCGGCGACGACCTGACCGTCACCGTCGGCGTCGGAGCCTCGCTGTTCGACGAGCGGTACGGCCTGGAGGATCGCAAGCCGGCGAAGCTGACGGCGATGAAGGAGTTCCCCGACGACAGCCTGGACGAGAGCCTGTGCCACGGGGACCTGAGCCTGCAGTTGTGCGGGTCGGAGACCGACACCGTGCTGCACGCGCTGCGGGACGTTGCGCGGCACACGCGCGGCGCGATGCAGCTGCGCTGGCGGGTCGACGGCTTCCGGAGCCTGCCGCGGCCGGCCGGTACGTCGCGCAACCTGATGGGGTTCAAGGACGGCATCGTCCAGCCGGCGCCGGCCGACCACGACAAGCTCGTCTGGGTCGGCACAGGGAACGGTGAGCCGGCGTGGACCGAGGGCGGCAGCTACCAGGTGCTGCGCCAGATCCGGATGCTGGTCGAATTCTGGGACCGGGTGTCGGTCGGCGAGCAGGAGGACATGTTCGGCCGCCGCCGCGACTCCGGAGCGCCGTTGGACGGCAACAGCGAGACCGATCGCCCGGACTATGCGGCCGACCCGACCGGTACGGCGATCCCGCTGACCAGCCACATCCGCAGGGCCAACCCGCGGACCGCGGAGACCGCGGCCAGCCAGTTCCTGCGCCGCGGCTACAACTACGACAAGGGCACCGACGCCGTCGGTGACTTGGACATGGGGCTGCTGTTCTGCGCCTACCAGCAGGACATCGCCCGGCAGTTCGAGGCCGTGCAGACCAGGCTGGCCGACGAGCCCCTCGTCGACTACATCCGGCCGGTCGGCGGCGGCTACTTCTTTGTGCTTCCCGGTGTTCGGGACGGCGACGACCACTTCGGGCGGTCGTTGCTCGGATGAGTGATCCAGAAGGAGAGAGGCATGCGCGCAAGACTCCCTGTCGCCGCCACAGCCGTTGCGGCTGCGACGGGCTTGTTGCTGGCCGCCTGTAGCGCCCCCGGCGCCACTCAGCAGGTGACCAACGCCGCCGCGACGTACCCGGTGGCGAACCCCGCCGACTGGCATCAGGTGGTCCGCCCCACCACCCCGATCCAGCATCTGGTGGTGATCTTCGGCGAGAACGTGTCGTTCGACCACTACTTCGGCACCTACCCCAAGGCCGCCAACACCGACGGTACGCCGTTCACGGCGGCCCGGCACACGCCGACGGTGAACGGCCTGTCCGGGAAGTTGCTGACCGACAACCCCAACCTGTACGACCCGAAGCGGCTGTCGCCGGCGCAGGCGCTGACCTGCGACCAGAACCACGGCTACGGGCCGGAGCAGAAAGCCGTCAACGGCGGCAAGGACGACAAGTTCGTCGAGAACACCGAGACCGGCAAGTGCACCGGCCAGCCCGTCCTGTTCGGCGAGCCGGGTCTGGTGATGGACTACTACGACGGCAACACCGTCACGGCGCTGTGGAACTACGCGCAGCACTTCTCGATGAGCGACAACTCGTTCGGCACCGTGTACGGCCCGTCCACGCCGGGCGCGCTGAACCTGATCTCCGGGCAGACCCACGGCGCGCAGGCGTACGACCCGAAGACGGGGCAGCCGACGACCGACGCGTACGCCGTCCAGTCGCCGGACGCGCACGGGATCGGCACCGTCACCAACGACCCCGACCCGTTCTACGACGACTGCTCGAACAACAACGGCAAGTCGGCGAACAACCTGGCCGTGATGCACGGACAGAACATCGGTGACCTGCTCAACCAGAAGCACGTCACGTGGGGCTGGTTCCAGGGCGGCTTCAAGCCGACCGGATCCGCCAACGGCAAGGCAGTCTGCGGCGCACAGCACACCAACGTCGGCGGCAACGCGTCGACGGACTACAGCCCGCACCACCAGCCGTTCGAGTACTACAAGTCGACGGCGAACCCGAAGCACCTGCCGCCGTCGTCGGTCGCCGCGATCGGGCACACCGACCAGGCCAACCACCAGTACGACACGTCGGACTTCGACGCCGCGCTGGCGGCGAACAACCTGCCGGCGGTCAGCTTCCTGAAGGCCGGCGAGTACCAGGACGGCCACGCCGGCTACTCCGACCCGCTGGACGAGCAGGCGTTCGTCGTCCGCGAGCTCAACGCGCTGCAGAAGTCGAAGGACTGGTCGTCGACCGCGGTCGTCATCGCGTACGACGACTCCGACGGCTGGTACGACCACGTCACGCCGCCGAGCGTGAACGGCTCGAAGGACGCCGCGCTCGACCAGAGTGCGCTGTGCGGCACGAGGCCGGTGTCCGGCGGGTACGCCGACCGCTGCGCGTACGGTCCGCGGCTGCCGCTGCTCGTCGTCTCGCCGTACGCGAAGACCAACCACGTCGACCACACGCCGACCGACCAGACCTCGATCCTGAAGTTCATCGAGGACAACTGGCGGACCGGCCGGATCGGCGACCATTCGTTCGACGAGCGCGCCGGCAGCCTGAACAGCATGTTCAGCTGGCGGGCGCACCCAAACCCCGCGAAGCTGATCCTCGACCCGAAGACCGGAGCCGTCGTCAGCTAATCCTCGGCATCGCCCTGATCGGCGAGGAAGTCGTCGATCAGGGCGTTGACCTCCTGCGGCGACTCGAGCGCCGCGAGGTGGGCGGACTGCTCGAGGACGACGAACCGCGCGCCCGGGATCGAGTCCGCCATCTCCTCGGTCTCCGCGACCCCGAAGGTGGGGTCCTCCGCGCCCGCGACCACGAGGACCGGCGTCCGGATGCTGCCGAACAGGGCGCGCTGATCAGGCCGGTGCGGGACCACGCTGGTGACGGCGTGCCGCCCGGACGTGATGTCTACCGTGCGCGCCAGCTCGTTGACCCTGGCAACGACCTCGGGCTTCTCGCGTTTCGCGGTCGGGCCGAGGAAGGCGTCGCGCACCTGCCCGGTGAGCGGTCCGCGGATCCCGCCGAGCAGCCGCGCCGCGCCGACCAGCACGCCGTACTCGAACCGTTGCCGCCGTCCGGCGGGGGAGGCGGTGGCGTTCATCAGGACCGCGATGCCGAGCCGGTCCGGATACCGGGCCGCGAAGGTGCCGCCGATCATCCCGCCCCAGCTGTTGCCGATCAGGTGGATCCGGTCGACGCCGAGGTCGTCGACGATCGCCAGGATCACGTCGGCGCACTGCTCGAACGTGAACGGTCCGGTGAGTGGCGCACTGCCGCCGTGCCCGGGCGGATCGACCAGGATCACCCGGAACCGGTCCGCGAAATGCGCGGCCTGCGCGGACCACAGGGTGCCGTCCATCAACAGGCTCGGCCAGAACAGCATCGCGGGCCCCGACCCGTCGACGCGCACCCGGATCCGGCCCAGCACGGTCTCGACGTACCGATCCTGCATGTCTGAACGGTACCGGTCAGGCTCCCGCGATCGATGCTGACAGGCGCGTCGTGAGTTCGCGGATCGCGTCGACCAGCTCCGGCGGGTCCTGGACCTCGAAGGGCAGGCCGAGGATGCCGAGGTACAGCGCGACCTGGTCGAGCGAGTTCGCGCCGGTCTCCACCAGCGTCGTCGCCGCGTCGATCGGCGTCACCGACGCGACGTTCGGCCCGTAGCGGTCGGCCACCTCCGCGGCGGGCGCGTGCACCAGGATGCGCGCCCGGTAGCGGTAGCCGCCGTACGCGACCCCTTGGTTGGTGGTCGCCAGCTCCGGCACCTCGCGCGGGGTGAAGCGCGGGCCGGTCGGGATCCGCGGCGCGATTCGGTCGACGCGGAACGTGCGCCAGTCGTCGCGGTCGACATCCCACGCGACGAGGTACCACCGGCGCCCGGTGTGCACGAGACGGTGCGGTTCCGTCGTCCGCGTGGTCGCCGTACCGTCGTGGTTGCGATAGTCGAACCGCAGCCGCTGATGGTCGCGACTGGCGGCGGCCACGGCCAGCAGCACGTCGGGTTGCACAGACGGGCCGCTCGCGGGTGTGACCGTGATCTGCTGGAGCAGCTCGATGCGATAGCGCAGGCGCGACGGCAGCACCTGCTCCAGCTTCGTCAGCGCGCGCACCGATGCCTCTTCGGTGCCGGCCACGGTTCCTTGGGCGGCCGCGCGCAGCCCGACTGCTACCGCGACGGCCTCCTCGTCGTCGAGCAGCAGCGGGGGGAGTGCGGCGCCCGCGCCGAGGCGGTAGCCGGCCACCCCGGGGACGGCGTCGACGGGGTAGCCCAGGTTGCGCAGCTTGTCGACGTCGCGCCGTACCGTCCGGACTCCGACGCCGAGCTCGCCGGCCAAGGCGGTGCCGCTCCACTCCTTGGGTTGCTGCAGGAGGCTCAGCAGTTTGAGCAGTCGTGCGGACGTCTCGATCATGTTGTCAGTCTGCCAGCCAGTTAGGACTGAAGCTGTCCTAACCGACTGTCAGAGTAGAGACATGATCAAGCCGTTCAGCATCGACATCCCGCAGAGCACCCTCGACGACCTCGCCGCCAAGCTGGCGAGCGTCCGCCTCCCCGCTCCGTTGCCCGGCGACGACTGGGACACCGGCGTCCCGGTCTCCTGGCTCACGTCGCTGGTCGACTACTGGCGTACGTCGTACGACTGGCGCGCCGCCGAGAAGGAGCTGAACTCGTATCCGCAGTTCACCGCCGAGATCGAGGGCCAGCGGATCCACTTCATCCACGTCCGGTCCGCGGAGCCCGACGCGCTGCCGCTGGTGCTCACGCACGGATGGCCCGGGTCGATCGTCGAGTTCCTCGACCTGATCGGGCCGCTCACCGACCCGGTCTCGTTCGGCGGCCAGGCGTCGGACGCGTTCCATGTGGTGATCCCGTCGCTGCCCGGGTTCGGCTTCTCCGGGCCGACGGCGGACGGCGACTGGACGTTCCCGCGGATCGGGCGCGTCTGGGCGGCGCTGATGGCGGAGCTCGGCTACGAGCGGTACGGCGTCCAGGGCGGCGACCTGGGCGGCTCGGTGTCGCCGGAGGTCGGGCGGGCGGCGCCGTCGCACGTCGTCGGCGTCCACACCAACGGCGGGACGAACCTGCCGCCGCTGCAGATGTCCGAGGAGGAGCTGCAGACGCTGACTCCGCTGGAGCAGGACAAGATGGCGCGGATCGGCCAGTTCATGAAGGACGAGTTCGGCTACATCTCGATCCAGTCGACGCGGCCGCAGACGTTGGCGTACGGGCTGGTCGACTCACCGGTGGCGCAGCTCGCCTGGATCATGGACAAGTTCAAGGCCTGGACGTATCCGGCCGAGACCCTGCCGGAGAAGATCATCAGCAAGGACCGGCTGCTGACCAACGTGATGATGTACTGGCTGACCGGCACCGGAGGCTCGGCGGCGTACATCGGCTACGCCCAGCCGCGTTCCTGGGCGCCGCGCCCGAACTCCGGCGTACCGACCGCTGTCCTGGCAACCGCCCACGACGTCGCGATCCGTCGGTACTGCGAGACGTCGAACAACGTCACCCGCTGGACGGACCTCGACCACGGCGGCCACTTCGCAGCGCTCGAGGTCCCGGAGGAGCTGGTCGCGGACGTCCGCGCCTTCTTCCACGACCTCCGCGGCTGACCCGCGGACGCCCACCCAGCAGATGCGTCAGCTGAAGTCGGTCGACGTGCTGAGGTGGGCCCAGGTGGCGGCCTCGTCGGCGCGGGAACGCGACGTGCTGTCCGCGAGCGTGAGGGCGTCGGTGCCGAGCAGGAGCCGCAGCGGCGGGTTGTCGAGCCCCACGACCTGGAGGATCGCCTGGGCCGCCTTCGCGGGGTCGCCCGGCTGCTTGCCGTCCATCTCTATCCGGCGCCGGTGCATCTCCCCGACGGTGGTCTCGTAGTCGGGGTGGACGTCGGCGAGCTCCATCGACGACCCGCCCCAGTCGGTCCGGAAACCGCCCGGCTCGACGATCGTTACTTTCACGCCGAACGGGCGCACCTCGTTGTGCAGCACCTCGGAGAAGCCTTCGACGGCGAACTTCGCGGTCTGGTACGCGCCCATCCCCGGTGTCCCGCCGGCGCGGCCGCCGATCGACGAGAACTGCAGGAAGTGCCCGCTGCGCTGCTCGCGGAACACCGGCAGCGCGGCCTTCGTCACGTTCACGACGCCGAACAGGTTCGTCTCGACCTGCGCGCGGAAGTCGTCGTCGGCCATCTCCTCGATCGACGCGCTGTTCGCATAGCCGGCGTTGTTCGCCACCACGTCCAGCCCGCCGAACACCTCGACCGCCGTCCGGACAGCGGCCCGGGCGGCGCCGGCGTCCGTGACGTCCAGGGCGACCGCCCGGAGCTGGTCGCCGTATCTCGCGGCCAGGTCGTCGAGTTGCTCGGGTTTGCGCGCGGTGCCGACGACGCGGTCGCCGGCCGCGAGCACCGCCTCGGTCAGCGCGCGACCCAGGCCGCGCGAGCTGCCGGTGACCAGCCAGATCTTGCTCATGTTCCGTTCCTAACTAACCGTTCGGTTGGATGACCTCTATCTAACCAACCGGTTGGTTGGAAATCAACTAACCAGTTGGTTGGTAAGCTCGCGGTATGCAGCAACGGAACGCAGACCGGACCCGGGCCCGCATCCTGGAGGCCGCCACCGAGGAGTTCGCGGCGCGCGGGATCGCCGGCGCCCGGGTGAGCCGGATCGCCGAGGTGGCCGGCTGCAACAAGGCGATGCTCTATGCGTACTTCGGGAACAAGGACGACCTGTTCGACGCGGTGTTCAGCGCGTCGCTGGAGAAGTACCTGGACGAGGTCGGGTTCGACGTCGACGACCTGCCGGCGTACGCGGGGCGGGTGTTCGACTACTTCGAGGAGCACCCGGACCGGTTGCGGCTCTCGGTCTGGTACCGGCTCGAGCGGCCTGACGGGCGTCCGCTGGAGGCGATCGTCGCGGTCAACCAGAGCCGGCTGGACGAGCTGCAGCGCGGCATGCGCCGGCGGGCGGTGCCGAAGCGGTTCACCCCGGTCAGTCTGTTGTCGCTGATCCAGGCGATCGCGACGAGCTGGTCGTCGATGAATCCGGAGCTCGGCGTCGAGCTGCCGGACCCGGCCGTGCGGCGGCGCGCGGTGGTGACGGCGGTGCAGCAGATTCTCAGCTGATTCATTGGCCGGCCCGATGGAGTTCTCAGCCTGGCGAGCTCTACTCGAAGGCAGAGGGAACTGGCCGAGGAGGGCGACAGCAGATGAACGAGAGCGCTGGACCGGGAGAGTACAACGGGCCGCAGCACGGCGGGCAGCAGTACCCGCAGTACCAGCAGGTGCCGCAGCAGGGGCAGCCGTACGGACCGCAGTACCAGTACGGGCCTCAGTACGGGCCCCAGTACGGGCCGCCGCAGTACCCGTTCGGGGGGCAGCCTCCGGCGCCGAAGAAGCGCGGGCGGCGGCTGCTCGGTGCCGGGGCGCTCGGGCTGGCCGCGGTGCTCGTCGCCGGTTCGGTTGCCTGGGGCCTCGACCAGCGGGCCGGCACGAACAGCTCGCAGCTGTCCCAGAAGGCGTTCGACGCGGCGGCCGTGGCGGCTCAGGTGTCACCGGGGCTGGTCGACGTGAACACCGTCCTCGGCTACGAGAACGCGCGGGCGGCCGGTACCGGCATCGTGCTCACCTCCGACGGTGAGGTCCTCACCAACCACCACGTGATCGAGGGTGCGACGTCGATCACTGTGACGGACATCGGCAACGGCAAGACGTACAACGCGAGCGTCGTCGGGTACGACGAGGCGCACGACATCGCCGTCCTGAAGCTGAAGGACGCGTCCGGCCTGCAGACCGCGAAGACCGGGAACTCCGACCAGGTGAAGCTCGGCGACCAGGTGGTCGGCGTCGGCAACGCGGGCGGCGTCGGCGGGACGCCGAGTTACGCGGCCGGGAAGGTGACCGGACTCAACCAGGCGATCACCGCGACCGACGAGAACGGGCAGGACCCGGAGAACCTGACGAACCTGATCCAGACCGACGCGAACATCCAGGCCGGCGATTCCGGCGGGCCGTTGGCGAACGCGAACGGCGAGGTGGTCGGCGTGGACGTGGCCGGCAACGGCGGCAACAACGGCGGGCAGGGCCGACCGGGACAGACCGCGGCGTCCACCGCGCAGGGCGCCACCGCGACGCTAGCGGCCTGGGGTGACGGCGGCACCGGCGACGGCAACGGCTTCCCGTTCGGCAACGGCGACGGGACCGGCAACGGCAACGGCTTCGGCAACGGCAACGGCTTCGGCAACGGCAACGGCTTCGGCAACGGGCCGGGCGACGGCTCGGGCGACGGGTCCGGCAACGGATCGGGCCAGGGCAACGGATCGGGGCAGGGCGACGGCAGCGGGACGACGACCGAGGGGTATGCGATCCCGATCAACCAGGCGCTCGACATCGCCGACCAGATCGAGAACGGGAAGGCGTCGGCCGACGTCCACATCGGTGACTCGGCGATGCTCGGGATCTCGGTCGTGCCGACCACCGGTACCTCCGGCGCCGTCGTCGGCGACGTGGTCGCGAACGGCCACGCGGACGAGGCCGGGATCGAGGCGGGCGACGTGATCACCTCGTTCGCGGGGCACACCGTCGAGTCGCCGGACGCGCTGTCCGGGCTGCTCAACCAGCAGCACCCTGGCGACAAGGTCGAGGTCGGCTGGACCGACCAGGCCGGCCAGACCCACAAGGCAACCATCGAACTCATCACCGGCCCGGTCCGCTGACCCCAGCGCTCCCCTCGCTGCAGCGGACCGTCGAGATCGGGCCCGAGCGCTCTCTCCCCCTCGGAGCGCCGGGCCCGATCTCTCGTTCGCACCCGTTACACGAACCCGGCTCGCCAGGTGGGGTGGGTGGGGGTCCAGCCGAGGGTGCGGGCGTGAGTGTTGGAAGCGCCGCGGGCCCACGGGGTTCGTGGACCGGCGTACGACGGGGTGGGCGCGCCGGCCGATTCGGCGAACGCCGGGGCCCACGCATCGGCGGGAGCAGGCTCGTCGTCGACGACGTTGACGGGGCCGGACGGCCAGGACAGGGCGGCGACAGCCGCGCCGGCGGCGTCGTCGACGTGGAGGAAGCTCGTCACGTCGGGCCCGACGGGGACCTTGCCGGCCGCGGCCAGGTCGGCCATCAGGCCGCCCTTGGTGTACCAGGTGCCGGGCCCATAGAGCATTCCGTAGCGGAGGACGACCCACTCGGGTGCCTCGGCGGTGATCGCCTCGAGGGTGGCGACGGCTTCGACCGTCGTGCGGCGCTGGGGGTCCGTGGCGTGCAGGTCCAGCGGGGTGGCCTCGGTCGCGGGCGTCGGACCGGGCTCGTAGGGCCACGCGATGCTCTGCGCGACGATCCGCAGTACGCCAGCAGCGAGCGCGGCGTCGACCAGGTTGCGGGTGCCCTCGCGGCGGAGCCGGCTGTTCGCGGCGAAGTCCCGCGACCCGAGGTCGGTCAGTTGGTGCATCACCACCTCCGGCCGCGCCGCCACGACCAACTCCCGCAGCCGCTCCGCGTCGTACACGTCGCCGGCGACGGTCGTCACGCCGTCGACAGCCAAGGCCCGGCGGCTGAGCGCGGTGACCTGATGCCCGTGGGCGACCAGAAGCGGGACGAGGCGGCGGCCGATTGCGCCGGTCGCGCCGGCGACGAAGATCCTCATGCGCACCACCGTAGGTAACTGTTCACCGGTCACCCTGGTCCAATCGGTGAGCGGTTTCCCGGTCCACTTCCGGATGGGGTGAACGAGCGTTTACGATGCCTCGAGTAAACAACTGTTCACCACCGTGAGGACTCCGCCGACCGTGCCCGCTCGCCCCCGCCTGATCCTCGCCGCGCTCGCGTTCTGCGGCGTCCTGGTCTCGATCAGCCAGACGATCGTCGTCCCCCTGCTCCCCGAACTGCCCGCGATCACCCACAGCCCGGCGTCCGACGTCAGCTGGCTGATCACGGTCACGCTGCTCACCGGCGCGGTGTTCACGCCGCTGCTCGGCCGCGCCGGCGACATGTACGGCAAACGCCGCGTGCTGCTGATCGCCCTGTCCTCGATGGTCGTCGGCTCCCTGCTCTGCGCGAGCAGCTCGAACCTCAGCGTCCTGATCGTCGGCCGCGCGTTCCAGGGCGCCGCGGTCGCGGTCGTACCGCTCGGCATCAGCATCCTGCGCGACGAGCTGCCGCCGCGCCGGGTGATCTCGTCGATCGCGATCATGAGCTCGACCCTCGGCATCGGGGCCGCGTTCGGCATCCCGGCCGCGACGCTCGTCGTCGAGTACGCGAACTGGCACACGATGTTCTGGATCAACCTCGGACTCGGCCTGCTCGACATCGTGCTGGTGCTGCTGATCGTGCCGGAGTCGGCCGTTCGCACCAGCGGCCGCTTCGACGTGATCGGCGCGCTCGGCCTGAGCGGGTTCCTGGTCTGCCTGCTGCTCGCGGTGTCGAAGACCAGCACTTGGAGTACGCCGACGATCGTCGGTCTGTACGGCGCCGCGGTGCTGCTGATCCCATTGTGGGGCTGGTACGAGCTGCGGACCACCAGCCCACTCGTCGATCTCCGGGTGTCCGCGCGACCCCAGGTGCTGTTCACGAACCTCGGCGCGTTGCTGATCGGCTTCGCGTTCTACGCCAACTCGTTGTCCACGGCCCAGCTGGTGCAGGAGCCGACCTGGACGGGGTACGGGCTGGGCGAATCCATCGTGGTCAGTGGCCTGTGCCTCCTGCCCGGCGGTGTCGCGATGGTGCTGCTGTCGCCGGTGTCCGCACGGATCTCCGCGGCCCGCGGGCCGCGGTTCACGTTGGCGATCGCTTCCGTGATCATGGCGGCCGGGTACGTCGTGCGGCTGTTCACCAGCGGCAACGTCGCAGGGATCGTCGTCGGCGCGACGGTGGTGAGCGCCGGAACGGCCGTGGCGTACTCGGCACTTCCGGCGCTGATCATGCATGCTGTGCCGGTGACCGAAACGGCCGCCGCGAACGGACTCAACACGCTGATGCGCACGATCGGGCAGGCGATCTGCAGCACGATCGTCGCGACCGTGCTCGCCAACATCACGCTCACGAACGCGGGCCGGGTCGCGCCGGCGCTGTCGGCGTACCTGATCGTGTTCGTGATCGCGGGCGTCGCGGCCCTGGTCGCCGCCGGGCTGGTGCTGCTGATCCCGGTCCGGCGTCCCGCGCCGGCGTACGAGGTCACGACGCCGTGACCGATCCGGGGCGGACCGCGATCCTCCGTGCGGCGCGGAAGGCGTTCGCGCGCGAGCCGTACGACGCGGTCACGCTCCGCGGGGTCGCCGCGGAAGCCGGCGTCAGCGCGGCCCTGATCGTCAAGCACTTCGGCGGCAAGGAAGCGCTCTTCGAGCGGGTCGCGGACTTCACCGAGGCGGCCCAGCTGCTGCTCGCCGCGCCGAACGAGCGACTCGGCGAGCACGCCGTCCGCACTCTGGTCGGGTACCGCCGCGAGAACGACCAGGACCTGCTCGTCCGCGTCGTGTTCGCGGCCGGCAAGGGCGACGAACGCGCGCTGATCCGTGAACACTTCCGCGACCAGGTGACCCGGGCCTTCGCCGCCCGCCTGACCGGCCCGGACGCCGACTTGCGGGCCGGCCTGATCACCGCGCACCTGCTCGGCCTCGGCGCCGCGCTCGCGATCGACAAGACCGGCCCGATCGCCGCCGCCGGCCTGGAAACCGTCGTCGCCCTCTACGCGCCGGCGATCCAGGGCCTGATCCACTGATTGAACACCCGTCCTAGAATGTGGACAGGGCACTTGGCGTCAGGTGTGACGCCACTAACATGGAGCATCCAGGCCGAGAGGCGCTGCAACGGACCCAGGTCCGCCACGCTCGACCTGGAGCACCGACTGCAAGGGCGCCTCCGGAGAGTTCTTCTTCTGGAGGGGTTGGCAGATGAGTGAAACCGCGCTGCGGGAGCTGCTGGATCAGCGGATTGCGGTCCTCGACGGCGCCTGGGGCACGATGCTGCAGGGCGCCAAGCTGCAGACCGCCGACTTCCAGGGCGATCGCTTCGGCAACCACACGCACGACGTGACCGGTGACCCGGACCTGCTGAACCTGACGCGGCCGGACCTGATCCTCGACGTCCACCGGCAGTACCTGGCGGCCGGCGCCGACATCACCACCACGAACACGTTCACCGCGACCAGCATCGGCCAGGCCGACTACGGCCTGCATGAGTACGTCCGCGAGATGAACGTCGCCGGCGCGCGGCTGGCCCGCCAGGCCGCCGACGAGGCCGGCAACAAGTTCGTCGCCGGGTCGATCGGCCCGCTGAACGTGACGCTGTCGCTGAGCCCGCGGGTCGAGGACCCGGCGTACCGTGCGGTGTCCTTCCAGCAGGTGAAGGACGCGTACGCCGAGCAGATCGCGGCGCTCGCCGAGGGCGGTGTCGACCTGCTGCTGATCGAGACCATCTTCGACACGCTGAACGCCAAGGCCGCCGTCGCCGCGGCCCGCGAGGTCGCGCCGCAGCTGCCGTTGTGGATCTCGGTGACGATCGTCGACCTGAGCGGCCGGACCTTGAGCGGGCAGACTGTCGAGGCGTTCTGGAGCTCGGTCGAGCACGCCGACCCGCTGGTCGTCGGCGTCAACTGCTCGCTCGGCGCCGCGCAGCTGCGCCCGCATGTCGCCGACCTCGCGCGGTTCGCCGGCACCTACGTCGCCTCGCATCCGAACGCCGGCCTCCCGAACGCGTTCGGCGGGTACGACGAGACGCCCGACCAGACCTCGGCGCTGCTGCAGGAGTTCGCGGAGTCCGGCCTGGTCAACATCGTCGGCGGCTGCTGCGGTACGACGCCCGCGCACATCGAGCGGATCGCCGAGTCGGTGCGCGGCCTCGCGCCGCGCGACGTCCTACGGACCGACCACACCACCCGGTTCTCCGGGCTCGAGCCGTTCAGGATCGGGCCGGACACCGGGTTCGTGATGATCGGCGAGCGAACCAACGTCACCGGGTCGGCGAAGTTCCGCCGGCTGATCGAGGGCGACGACCACCAGGCCGCGGTCGACGTGGCGCTGGAGCAGGTCCGCGG
The DNA here is from genome assembly GCF_053603655.1 of Kribbella sp. NPDC004138. Classification (NCBI taxonomy): domain Bacteria; kingdom Bacillati; phylum Actinomycetota; class Actinomycetes; order Propionibacteriales; family Kribbellaceae; genus Kribbella; species Kribbella sp. NPDC004138. The sequence goes on along the minus strand of NZ_JBSGFZ010000024.1, from coordinate 124,578 downwards.
CGGCGCGAACCTGCTGGACGTGAACATGGACGCCGACCTGCTGGACAGCGAGCAGGCGATGACCACGTTCCTGAACCTGATCGCGACCGAGCCCGAGGTGGCCCGGATCCCGATCATGATCGACAGCTCGAAGTGGTCGGTCCTGGAGACCGGGCTGAAACACGTGCAGGGCAAGGGCGTGGTGAACTCGATCAGCCTGAAGGAGGGCGAGGAGGAGTTCCTCGCGCACGCCCGGCAGATCCGCGACTACGGCGCCGGCGCGGTCGTGATGGCCTTCGACGAGCAGGGCCAGGCCGACACGGTCGCGCGCAAGGTGGAGATCTGCGGCCGGGCGTACGACCTGCTGACCGGGATCGGCTTCCCGGCCGAGGACATCATCTTCGACCCGAACGTGCTGGCCGTCGCCACCGGCATGGCCGAGCACAACGACTACGCGAAGAACTTCATCGACTCGCTGCCGCTGATCAAGGCGCGCTGTCCGGGCGTGCACATCAGCGGCGGGATCTCGAACCTGTCCTTCGCGTTCCGCGGCAACGACATCGTCCGCGAGGCGATGCACTCCGCGTTCCTGTACCACGCCGGCAAGGTCGGCCTGGACATGGGCATCGTGAACGCCGGCCAGCTCGCGGTCTACGAGGACATCCCGAAGGACCTGCTGGAGCTGGTCGAGGACGTCATCTTCAACCGCCGCGACGACGCCACCGACCGGCTGGTCGCCTTCGCCGAGAACGTGAAGGGCAAGGGCAAGCAGCGCGAGATCGACCTGACCTGGCGGGAGGGTTCGGTCGAGGAGCGGCTGTCGCACGCGCTCGTGCACGGCATCGTCGACTACATCGAGGACGACACCGAGGAGGCGCGGCAGCAGCTGCCGCGGCCGCTGGAGGTCATCGAGGGTCCGCTGATGGCGGGGATGAAGATCGTCGGCGACCTGTTCGGCGCGGGCAAGATGTTCCTGCCGCAGGTGGTGAAGAGCGCGCGCGTGATGAAGCGCTCGGTGGCCTACCTCGAGCCCTTCATGGAGGAGGAGAAGGAGCAGGCCCGCCGCGAGGGGCGCGCGGAGATGGTCCGCGGCCAGGGCAAGGTCGTGCTCGCGACCGTGAAGGGCGACGTCCACGACATCGGCAAGAACATCGTCGGCGTGGTGCTCGGCTGCAACAACTACGAGGTGATCGACCTCGGCGTGATGGTGCCGGCGGCACGGATCCTGGACACCGCGGTGGCCGAGGGCGCGGACGCGGTCGGCCTGTCCGGGCTGATCACGCCGTCCCTCGACGAGATGGTGTCGGTGGCCGACGAGATGCAGCGGCGCGGGCTGAAGCTGCCGCTGCTGATCGGTGGCGCGACCACGTCCAAGCAGCACACCGCGGTCCGGATCGCCCCGGCGTACGAGAACACCACGGTGCACGTGCTGGACGCGTCGCGGGTGGTCGGTGTGGTGTCCGACCTGCTCGACGCCGACCGCGCCGTAGAGCTTGCCAAGAGCAACAGTATCGACCAGGAGCGGCTGCGGGAGCAGCATGCGAACAAGCAGCGCGCCCCGATGCTGACGCTGGCCGAGGCGCGGGCGAACAAGGAGCCGGTCGAGTACGGCGAGCTGCCGGTGCCGGCGTTCACCGGGCTGCGGCACGTGTCGCCGTCGATCGAGACCCTGCGGGAGATGGTCGACTGGCAGTTCCTGTTCCTGGCCTGGGAGCTGAAGGGGAAGTACCCGGCGATCCTGGAGCAGCCGGTCGCGCGGGAACTGTTCGACGACGCGAACACCCTGCTGGACGAGATCATCGCCGACGGGTCGTTCACCGCCGAGGGCGTGTACGGGTTCTGGCCGGCGCACAGCGAGGGCGACGACATCGTCCTGGACGGTTTGGACAGGTCGCTCCCGATGCTGCGCCAGCAGACCGCGAAGCCCGCCGGCCGGGCCAACCGCTGCCTGGCGGACTACATCGCCCCGGCCGGGGACCACCTCGGCGGGTTCGGTGTCGCGATCCACGGCGCCGAGGCGCTGGCGAAGTCGTACGAGGACCGTAACGACGACTACCGGGCGATCATGGTGAAGGCGCTGGCCGACCGGCTCGCCGAGGCGTTCGCGGAGTGGATCCACCTGGAGGCGCGGCGGGCGTGGTTCGAGCCGGACGCGGAGCCGGTGCTGGAGGACCTGCACGCCGAGCGGTTCCGCGGTATCCGGCCGGCGCTCGGCTACCCGGCCAGCCCGGACCACACCGAGAAGCTGGACCTGTTCGAGCTGCTCGGCGCGGACAAGATCGGGCTCGGGCTGACCGAGTCGTTCGCGATGACGCCGGCGGCCGCGGTGAGCGGGCTGATCTTCGCGCACCCGGCGTCGCGGTACTTCAGCGTCGGACGTCTCGGCCGCGATCAGATCGAGGACTACGCCGTCCGTCGTGGGCTCCCGGTCGCGGAGGTGGAACGCTGGCTGCGGCCGAACCTGGCGTACGACCCGGAGTGAGCGGCGTCATCGCCGGGTCCTGAGTGAGCCGCCTGAGCAGCGGATCCACCTTCTCGGCGACCGTCCGGACGGACTCGGCCGCGAGCTCCGGCTTGCCCTGCTCGACGGCCGCGGAGAAGTCGCGCCGCAGAGTGCCGAGCGCTCGCCAGTGCTCGCCCTCGGACAGTTCGTCGGTGCCCGGAAGCAGCGAGATCACTGCTTCCCAGCGCTGGTCGGATTTCACCGACAGCATCCAGTCGGAGAGTGCGGCGAAGTCCTCGGGGCCGGCCGGCGTACCGCCTTGCTGCCGGACGACTTCGGTCAGCAGCGCCCGGGCCGCCGCCGCGGCCGCCGGATCCCGGCCGGGGAAGGTGAGGTCCGGCACCTGGTCGGCGGGGAGGAACCTCGCGGACTCGGTCTTCGGCCAGATCTCGGCCAGTCGTTCCTGCGTCCAGACGTCGGCCAGACCGGTGTCGAGCGCGGCCTCGACCTCCCAGATCCCGCCGATGTGGTCGGGCTCCGGGCTGCTCAGTCCGGCCGCCTGGGCCGTCATGTACGCAGTCGCCTGCACCAGCTTCGCCTGGTCCCGCACCGGAAGCCCTGCCGCGCTGCGGGCGTGTGCGTCGCGGATCGAGTCGGCCTGGTCTTCGGGCAGGAACAGCGGGATGCTCAGCTGCCGCAGGTCGTCCTTGGGGTCGCGCGGCGTCCATCCCGTCGGCTTCTGCACGATATCGATGCCGCGCCAGCGGATGGGGCGGTTCGTGGTCTCACTGACGGCTTCGGCGACCGAGTCCGTCCAGGAGAAACACGGATCGTCGGGGTGGATCAGACCAATAGCCATTGTTCTCCTCGATGAGCCCGGCGCAGTCAGGGTAGGGGGTGCCGGGTTCACCGGGGCGATGTCACACTTCGCCGCCCGGAAACCTCATAAGCGGTATGAACCCAACGGAGGAGTTCCTCGAGCACCGGGAGCTGCTGTTCTCGATCGTGTACAACGTGCTGGGCAGCGTCGCGGACACCGAGGACGTGCTGCAGGAGACCTGGCTCGCCTGGTCGGGGCGGTCCGGCGTCCAGAACCCGCGGGCGTACCTCGTGCGCGTCGCGGTGAACGCCGCAATGGCCCGGCGTACGTCGATCAGCCGCCGCAAGGAGGAGTACGTCGGGCCTTGGCTGCCGGAGCCCGTCGTGACACCGATCGACCCGGTGGAGCGCAGCGAGGCGGTGTCGCTCGCAGTGCTCGTCGTCCTGGAGACGCTGTCGCCGCTGGAGCGGGCGGTGTTCGTGCTGCACGAGGTGTTCGGGTACCAGCTGACCGAGGTCGCGGAGATCCTCGGGCGGACACCGGCCGCCGTCCGGCAGCTCGCCCACCGCGCCCGCGAGCACGTCCAGGCGCGACGGCCGCGGTTCGTCGCGGATCCACAGGTGCGGCTCGAGGTGACGCAGCGGTTCGTCGACGCGGTCGTCGGCGGCGACCTCGACGCGTTGCTGGAGGTGCTCGCGCCGGACGTCACGCTGTGGGCCGACGGCGGCGGCAAGGCACGCGCGGCCGGGCTGCACCCGGTGCTCGGCCGGGACCGGATCGGCCCGCTGCTGATCGGCGACCGGGTCCGGCGCCCGGTGCCGTCCCTCGACGTGCGCTACCGAAGGGTGAACGGCGATCCGTCCGCCCTGCTGCTGTCCGGCGACACGCCGTTCGCCGTCGTCGTACTCGATGTCGAGGGCAACCAAGTCACCGGCATCTACGCGATCACCAACCCCGACAAGCTCACCCATGTGGAGATCTGATGACGCTACGGCTCGTCGTCCTGGTGACCGTCGCGATCAACGCGTTCTCCGGCACCGCCGCTCTGCTGCACTGGAAGCCGATCCTGCCCGGGATGGTGAAGGCCGGTGTCCCGGAGTCCTGGCTGAGCTTCCCGATCGGGACCCTGAAGACGGCCGGTGCCTTAGGCCTGCTCGCCGGTCTGCTGGTGGGGTCGCCGGCGCTGACGGCCGGCGCCGCGATCGGACTGGTGCTGTTCTTCGTCTGCGCGCTGTACACGCATGTGCGCGTCGCGGACTACACGGCACAGTTCTTCCTCGCGGTGTTCTTCCTGGGCATGGCGTGCGCCTCGCTGGTGCTTACCCTGACTGCATGACTGTGAGACCTGCTGTTGCCGGGGACGCGGAGGCGGTGGCTGCGATCTGGTACGCCGGCTGGCGTGACGGGCATCTGGGGCATGTGCCGGACGAGTTGGTCGCCGTACGGACCGAGGAATCGTTCTGGACCCGTGCGGCAGAACGGATCGCGGACACCACCGTGGCCGTCGCCGGGGACGAGGTCGCGGGCTTCGTGATGGTGGTGGGGGACGAGGTCGAGCAGGTGTACGTCGCGGGCGCGCATCGCGGGTCGGGCGTAGCCGGGACGCTACTCACCGAAGCCGAGCGCCAGGTGCGCGCAGCGGGCCACCAAGAAGCCTGGCTCGCCGTCGCGACCGGTAACGCGCGGGCCCGCCGGTTCTACGAGCGCAACGGCTGGCGGGACGGCGGCGCGTTCGACTACCCGGCGACCGTCGGCACGGGCAGCATCCCCGTCCCGTGCCACCGCTACGTGAAGCCTGTCTGAACGCAGGTTTCCCCTGGAGTTGCGGCGTGCGGCAGGTACATCGGCCACGGATGGAGTTAGCGTGCCTCTCGCAAGCTTTTCCGGTTTTGGAGGGGTCACCATGACATTCCGGGCATTCCGGGCATCCCGTACCTGGCGCCGGCCGTCCCGCCGCATGGTTCTGAGCAGTGTCGCGGCGGTTGCGATGACATCGGTCGTCGGCGGGGTCGCGTACTCGGCCGGTGTCGCGACGCAGCAGCCCGCGATCCAGACGTCGACGCCGCACAGCGAGAAGCAGGTCACCAACATCGACGTCCTGCGCCAGCAGTTGCGCAACTACTACGGCGACCCGCTCGGCTCCGGCACGTTCGCGGCGGACAGCAACTACGCGAAGGAAGCGCAGAAGGCGGCCGCAGCGGGCACGCACTGGATCTCCGCGTCGCACCACACCGGCGCAAAGACCAAGGCGATCGTGCTCGACGTCGACGACACCACGCTGGCCACCTGGAACTACGAGATCTTCAGCAACTGGGCGTTCAACCCGGTCACGAACGCCGACTATGTGCTGAACCAGCGGTTCCCGGCCGTCCCGGGCATGGTCGACATGGTGAAGACCGCCGAGCGGGAGGGGTACGCGATCTTCTTCCTGACCGGGCGCGGCGCCGCGCAGGAGCAGGCCACCCTCGGCAACCTCACCGAGGACGGTATCGGCATCGACGCCGGCTACCCGAAGCCGACGACGCTCAGCAACGGCGAGGACGGCCTGTTCACCAAGCCCGCCGTGGCGAACTACCCGGACTACCTCAAGCAGGCCTGCGCGAACGACCCGAACGGCGCCTGCACGACGATCCACTACAAGTCGGCCACCCGCGCGCACATCGAGTCCCTCGGCTACGACATCGTCGCGAACTTCGGCGACCAGTTCTCCGACCTGAAGGGCGGCTTCGCCGACCGCACCTTCAAGCTCCCGAACCCGAACTACTACCTGCCCTGACGCGGCAGCGCGCCGTACAGCAAGGTTCGAAGGCCGTCGGTCAGGGCCGGCTCGAACTCCAGCCGGAGTGCGGCCAGGCCCGGATCGGCCTCGTAGGCGGCCAGGATCGCCGGGACCGGATGGGAGTGGGACCACAGCGCGCCCGCGAGCAGGCTCGCGTGGGCGATGAAGCGGCCCGCCCCGTCCGGCCCCAGTTCGGGCAGGACGCCGGCGATCACCGCGATCATCCTTTCGAACGCGACCGCGGCCGCGCGCTTGAACGCGAGCGCGGTCCCGGTCGTGATGTTGCGCTCCAGCACCGCCGCCTGTGAGCTGATCAGGTCGCAGAGCACCGGCCGCTTCGCCAGTGTGCCGACGATGGTCGCGACCAGAACCTCCGCCCGCTCGCCGGTCTCCACGGCGGGGGAGATGTCCGCCGTCGCGCTCGCCAGGTCCTCCACCCAGGCCGCCAGTTCGCTGCTCGACAGCTCGAGCAGGACGGCCTCGCGGGAGTCGAAATAGTTCAGCACGTTCGACTTCGCCAGGCCGACGCGACGGCTCAGCTCGTTCAGGCTGACGTCCGCGACCGGCATCTCGGTCAGCATCGCGGCCGCGGTGGCGAGGATCGCCCGCCGCCGCTCGGCTCGCTGCTCGGCACTCCGGGCGCGCTGGAAAGTCATGCCGACAGTCTACAGACCGACGGTCTGTTGTTATCGGACCATCGGTCTGATAGCGTCGAGCCATAACAGACCATCAGTCTTTTATGGAGTGTGGATCATGTACGACGTCCCCGACCAGACCGGCAAGCTCGTCGTCGTCACCGGCGCCAACAGCGGGACCGGCAAAGAGGCCGCCAAGCGGCTCGCGGCCGCCGGTGCGCGGGTGATTCTGGCGGTCCGGACGCCGGCCAAAGGTGCGGCGGCGCGCGCCGAGATCCTCGCCGAGCAGCCGGACGCCCAGCTCGATGTGCGGCGGATCGACCTCGCGGATCTCGCCTCGGTCCAGGAGTTCGCCGAGAAGCTCGCGGCCGACGAGCAGCACCTGGACCTGCTGGTGAACAACGCCGGCGTGATGACGCCGCCGGCCCGGATGACCACCAAGGACGGTTTCGAGCTGCAGTTCGGCTCGAACTACCTCGGCCCGTTCGCGCTCACCGTCCGCCTGCTGCCCCTGATCCTGGCCGCCCCGGCCCCGCGGATCGCGACCATGTCGAGCGGCGCGGCGTACCTGGGCAGGATCGGCTTCGACAACCTGCAGTGGGAGCGGCGCTACCGCCCGACCTCGGCGTACGCGCAGTCCAAGCTCGCCGACCTGATGCTCAGCAACCACCTCGCCAAGCTGTCGGTCGACCGGGACTGGGGCCTGGTCAGCGTCGCGGCGCACCCGGGCTACACGCGCACCAACCTGCAGACCGCCGGCGCAGCCCTCGGCCGCGAGCGCCCTTCGCTGCTCAACCGGCTGATGATGCGCTACAACCCGCTTCCGAAGCAGGACGTCGAGATCGGCACGGAGCCGCTGCTGTACGCCGCCGCCGACCCCGCGGCCAAGTCGGGCGAGTACTACGGACCCGCCGGACGCTTCGGCCTGGTCGGCCCGACCACGCTGGTCCGCAACCCGAAGAGCGCTACGGATCCCGAGCTCAACGCCCGGCTGTGGCAGGTCTCGGAAGGACTGACGGGGGTCTCGCTGCCGTCTATCCTGCGCAAGTGACTGAATGGTCGAGCGGGGGAATCTACGAGTCGTACGTCGGGCGCTGGAGCCGGCTCGTCGCGCCGCAGTTCGTCGGCTGGCTGGAGCAGCCGGCCGGACTGCGCTGGCTCGACGTCGGCTGCGGCACCGGCGCGCTGACCAGCACGATCCTCGGGACGGCTGATCCGGTGTCGGTGCTCGGGATCGACCCGTCGGAGGGCTTCATCGGCTACGCCCGGCACGCCGTCCAGGACCCGCGGGCGTCCTTCGAGGTCCGGTCCGCGGCCGAGCTGCCGGACGGCCCGTTCGACGTCGTGGTCGCGGGCTTGGTGCTCAACTTCGTCCCTGAGCGGGTCGAGGCGCTGCGCCGGATGCGGGAGATCGGTACGACGGTCGCCGCGTACGTGTGGGACTACGCGGGCGGCATGCAGCTGATGCGGTACTTCTTCGACGGGATGCTCGACGTCCGGCCGCGGGACCGGGACCACGACGAGGGCCGCCGGTTCCCGTTCTGTACGGCGGAAGGCCTCGGGGCGATGTTTCGCGAGGCCGGATTCGCCGACGTGCGGACGCGCGAGATCGTCGTACCGACGGAGTTCGCATCGTTCGACGACTACTGGCAGCCGTTCCTCGGCGGGCAGGGCGTCGCGCCCGCGTACCTGCGCAGCCTGGATCCCGCGGACCAGGAGGCACTGCGGGAGGCGGTCCGGGCGCGGCTGCCGATCGAGGCGGACGGGTCCGTCAAACTGACGGCCCGGGCGTGGGCGGTAGCCGGCTGAGGTAGTCGTCGCGGAGGAGGCCGAACAGGACGTCATCGGTCCATTCGCCCTTGAACCAGGAGTTGGACAGCCGCAGTCCTTCGCGGGTGAAGCCGACGCGCTCGAGCAGCCGGGCCGACGCGGTGTTGCGGGCGTCGGCCTCGGCGGACACCCGGTGCAGCTCGCGGTCCACGAACAGGTGGTGCAGCAGCCCGCGCACGGCTTCGGACGCGTAGCCCTGACCTTGGTACTGCGTCGCGAGCGTGAAACCGAGGTCGGCCTGCATCAGGTTCTCGGACAGGTTCAGCCCGAGATCGCCGATCAGTACGCCGTCCAGGTCGACGGCGTACTGGAACCAGCCGGGCTCCTCCGGATCGCCCTCCGCGAACCGCTCGACCGTCCGCCGGGCGTCGTCGAGCGGCACCGGTGCGTCCCAGGACTGGTAGCGGGCGACGGCCGGATCGGAGCGGTACGCGGCGAACTGCTCGGAGTCCGCGGGGGAGAAGCGGCGCAGGATCAGCCGGTCGGTCTGCACGAACATCCGATCATCATGTCAAGACCGCGCGCTCGACTCCGTCGTACCTGTGAGAGGAGAGCGCCGATGAAGTTCTTACTGATCCTGCAGGGTGAGGGTGAGCCGCGGCTGCAGCGCGACGAGTTCGAGCGGGTCGCCCAGGACGCCGGTGAACTGGTCGGCGGCGAACTGCTCGCGGACCGCCAGTTGTCGGTCTGCCTGCCGGCTGCCGAGCCGAACCGGATCGACGGGTACTACGTGATCGACGTCGAGAACCGCGACCGCGCCGTCGAACTCGCCCGCCTGCTACCGGACAGCCGAGCCAGCGGCCGCTCGGTCGAGATCCGCGCCGTCATGCACTGCACGGCTGCCGACTTCTGAGGGCTTACCTGAGCACCTTGAACCAGAGGCTGGTGGCAAGTGGGGTTTCGGTCGTGCTGAGGCGTTCCAGGCGGACGGTGCGGCCGCCTGGGTAGTCGAAGAGGCGGGTGCCGTCGCCGAGCATGACCGGGGCGTAGAGGAGCAGGACCTCGTCCAGCGCGCCGGCCTCGATGCACTGCTTGGCGATGTTCGCGCCGATGACGTTGACGTACTTGTCGCCGGCCGCCTCCCTCGCCTGGGCGAGTGCCTTCGCGAAGTCGTCGACGTACGTGACCCCGTCCTCCGGCGCGGACGGCGGATGGTGCGTGACGACGTACGCCGGTCCGCTCCAGCCACCGCCGAACGCCTCGCCCTCGCCGGCCTCGCCCTTGTACGGATCGTCGCCGTCGTGCGACCGGCGCCCGATCAGCAGCGACCCGATCCGGGGGATCAGGGCATCGACCTCCGGGTTGGGGCCGAGGTACGGGCGCATCCACTGCATGTCGCCGCCCGGGCCGGTGATGAAGCCGTCCACCGACATCGTCACCGAGTACAGAACCTTCGCCATCGTCGTTCCTTTCGTTCGGGTGGTGTTGAGACGAACGAGGCGGGTAAAACTCATCGGCGGCGGCCCCGGTGCGGTCCGCGGACGGCTGGGTGGATAGCCTTCCGAGAATCCAGCTTTCCGGATCACGGCTGACGGATCGAGGTGCGGCGCGGCGATGCCCCGACACGACGACACGCGCCGGCCGCCGCGCGCCGACGAAGCGGCCGCGATCGACCTCGCCCGCGCCTCCCAGGCCCGGGTCTACGACCTGCTGCTCGGCGGCAAGAACAACTTCGAGGTGGACCGGCAGTTCGTCCAGGAGCTGCTGAAGATCGCGCCCGAGATCTCCGAGCTGACCCGGCAGAACCGCCGCTGGCTGGCCGACGCGATCGGCCGGATGAGCGCGGACGGCGGGATCGACCAGTTCCTCGACCTCGGCGCCGGCCTGCCGACCGCGCTGAACACCCACGACATCGCGCTGCACGCCGACGCCGCGGCGAAGGTCGTGTACGTCGACAACGACCTGACCGCGGTCTCGCACGGACAGGCGCTGCTCGCCGACGACCGGCGCAGCTTCTTCGCCGACGCGGACGTCGCCGACCCGGCCGCGGTCCTCACCCATCCCGCGGTGACCGAGGCGCTCGACCTGACCCGCCCCGTCGGGATCCTGCTCGGCCTGGTGCTGCACTCGATCCCCGACCCGGCCGGTGTCGTCGCGGACTACCTGGCCGCGGTGCCGTCCGGCTCCTACCTGGCGCTCACGCATCCGCTCAACCCGCGCGACGGCGGCCGGCTGGCGGAGTTCGCGACCGCGATCGAGGAGAAGCTGCGCGACGCGTTCCCGCACATCCGGTTCCGGACCCGCGACGAGATCGCGGAGCTCGTCACCGGGCTCGACCTGGCCGGGCCCGGCCTGGTCGACCTCGCCTCCTGGTGGCCGGACGGCGAGCGGACCCTGAACGCGTCCGGTACCGGCCGGCTCGTCCTGGTCGCCCTGGCCCGCAAACCGTAGGAATTCGCTGGTGTCCGGGGAGCACCCGGACCATGATGGGTCGCATGTCTGCCAAGGCTGCTGCCGCTCACTGATCGTCACCGCGCCCAATGACTCCCGGCGCGTCCGATCAAGCCCGTCCCGTGGACGGGCCCCCCAGCGTGCAGTCCATCAGCCTTGGAGCCGGTCTTTCCATGACTTCTCAGTCCTGGGTCGAGGTCGCGTGTGACGAGTCGGGGTTCTCCGGAACCAACCTGCTCGACCCCGCCTCACCCGTCATCACCCATGCCAGTGTCGATCTCTCCGTCCCCGCGGCCGCCGACGTGATCGACGTCCTGCGAGCCCGGCTGCACCGCCGGACGGAGTACAAGTCCAACCAGTTGCTGCGACCCGAGCAGCGGCCCGCGCTCGAGTGGCTGCTCACAACCTTGCAGGGGCGCGCCCATGTCCACGTCATCGACAAGACCGCGTACGTCGCCGCGCGGGTGGTCGAGCTGTTCACCGAGGAGCCGTCGTACGGCGCCGGCACCAGCCTCGGCACGGACCACTCGGAGCTCGTCGCGGCGCTGCGGCACCGGACCGGCTTCCTGGCCGCCTTCGTGGACCTGGCCCGGACGAAGCGGGTGCGGCTGATGGACCACGCCGCCGTCGACCGGTTCTTCGCGACGATGCCGGCCGACGTCCCGGCGTTGGGCGGGCTGACGCGGTCCCGCGTCGAGGAGGTGATGCAGCGGCTGATCGACGAGGACCCGGAGCTTCCGCCGCCGTTGGAGCCGCTGGTCCCGGCGCTCGCCGAGACGGTGCTGTACTGGAGCGCCGACGGTCGCCAGGTCGCCGTGGTGCACGACGAGCAGAGCGCGCTGACACCGGGCCGGGTGGCCAGGCTGGGCGCATTCCTCGCCGCGGGTGCGGAGCCGGGGCCGCTGCGGTCGTTCGTCCAGGTCGATTCCAGATCCGATCCACGGGTCCAGGTCGCCGACTTCCTGGCCGGGATCGCGCGCCGGCGGACGCCGGACCTGGTGGAACTTCTGGAGCCCTACACCTGCGCCGCCACGAACTCTTCCCAGGTGTGAGTGCCGACGGTGGCGCCGGTGAGCGTGAGGTTGCCGCCCGCGCGGTACACCTTGCCTGCCTTGCCCGGGACGCGGATCGGCAGTGACAGCCGGTGCTTCCCGGTGGTTTGCAGGTAGTCGCGGGCCAGCTCCGCCAGGCTGTAGACCTTCGGTCCGACCAAATCGGGGACGAGGCCCTGCGGCTCACCGAGCGTGAGTTCGGCGAGCCGCTCGGCCACGTCCCGGCTGTCGACCGGCTGGAACCGGAGGCCGCCGGGCACCGGCAGGACGGGCAACTTGGCCATCGTCCGTACGGCGTTCCAGGCGAAGTCGTGCAGCTGGGCGACCCGCAGCACGGTCCACGGCACCGACGACCCGCGGACCGCCTGCTCGGCGCCGAGCTTCGATGTGAAGTACGTGAGCGGCAGCTGGTCGACCGCGGTCACCGAGATGTGCACCAGGTGCCCGACCTTCGCGCGCTCGGCCGCCGTGACCAGGTTCCGGGTGCCGATCTCGTCGCCCTTCGGGCCGCCGGCCAGATGCAGGACGACGTCGACGCCGTCCAGAGCCCGGTCCAGCCCTTCGCCCGTCAGGAGGTCGACGGCCAGGTACTCGACGCCGTCGCCGCGGTCGTCCGCGTGCCGGCTGAGGACGCGGATCTTGCTGCCGGCCTCCTGCAGCAGCGGGACCACCCGGCGGCCGATCGTTCCGGTACCGCCTGTCACCAGGATCATGAGCTTCTCCGTTCCTCGTTGTGCCTCTGCAGCGCTGACGGAGCCCGGTGGGCGGAGTGTGACCGAATGTGAGCTGGAATACATCGGGGCAGAATGTCGAGGGCCTGCCGGCGCCTCCGACGTCCGGGGTGCACGGGATACCGACACAGGAGGTTCTGTCATGAAGTACGTGGTCCTGATCCACTCCAACCCGCAGCCGTGGGGTCACCCGACGATCGACTTCACCGAGGTCGGCCGCGCGATCCCGGCGGACGAGCGGGCCGCGATGGGCAAGGAGTTCGACGAGATGCTCACCGAGCTGTCCGCGTCCGGCGAGCTGGTCACCGGTCTGGCGTTGGACGCACCATCGACTGCCCGGACCTATCGGTGGGAGGGCAAACGCCCGGTCAACACCGACGGCCCGTACGCCGAGTCCAAGGAACAGCTGGCCGGCTTCTTCGTCCTGGACTGCGCCACCCGGGCCCGGGCCGAGGAGCTGGCGGCCAAGTTCGCCGGTCCGGGCGACGTCATCGAGCTGCGCCCGGAAATGGAGTTCTGACGACGATTGCGGACAGTAACGCGCGGATGTGACGTAGGACGGGATTTTGGAGTGACGTACGCCGTACCGCGGGCGCGGCCGGTCCCATAATCTGGGGGACTTACCAGGGGTCAGGAGGGGCGCCATGACGACTGTCTTGTTGATGGGACCGCCGGGCGCGGGCAAGGGGACGCACGCAGGTCACCTGGCCGGACATCTCGGCGTGCCCGTCATCTCCACGGGTGACCTGTTCCGCCGCAACATCAAGGACGGCACCGAGCTCGGCCGGACCGCGCAGCGCTACCTCGACGCCGGCGAGTACGTGCCCGACGAGGTCACGAACGCCATGGTCCGCGACCGCCTCGCGGCCGCCGACGCCCGTCCGGGATTCGTCCTGGACGGGTATCCGCGCACGCTCGAGCAGGCCGGCGTCCTGGACGACATCCTGGGCGGGCAGGGACGCTCACTCGACGCGGCCCTGGTGCTGCAGGTCGAGCCCGACGCGCTGGTCGACCGGCTGCTCCGCCGCGCCGAGATCGAGCACCGCTCGGACGACACCGAGGACGTCATCCGCCGCCGCTTCGAGGTCTACCACGAGCAGACCGCTCCGCTCATCGAGTTCTACGCCGGCCGCGGTATCCACCACGAGGTCGACGCCTCGTCCGACATCGACACGGTCCGCGCCCGCGTGTGGCAGGTCGCCGTACGCCTCAAGCCGGCCGCGTAGCCGTCCGTCGTCAGGCGCGCCAGGTCGGGGCCACCGTCTTGCGGTAGGAGCGGCCGAAGACGCCGGCGATCACGGCCAGGACCGGCTTCGGGACCGTGCCGGTGATGGCGGCGGACTCCGCCGGGGTGGCTCCGTCGAGCGCCCAGGCGAAGAAGGTTCCGCCCTGCGCCGGGCCGACCTTCGCGAACTCGCGACCCATCGCCTTCATCTCGGGCGAGCCCTCGTTGGCCAGGTAGACCGGTTCGATCTCGGCCTCTTCGTGCTCGAGGTGCTCGACGGTGACCCGTTGCAGCTCCTGGATCGCCGCGTGTGCGGCTGCGGCGTCCTCCGCGCTCGCCGTGCGTCGCAACGTACCCATCGCGGTCCGCGACGCTGCCAGCGCGGCCGCCATCGTGTCGTGCTCGGCGTCCAGCTGCGTCAGCAATTCCGGGCTGACGCCGAGTTTCTCCAGCGCCGGCCACGCGATCTCGTGCTCACCCTCGTGGTGCCGGGTGAGCTGACTGTCGAAGTTCTGCCAGGCCGTGGCCAGCTGCACGGCCCGCGTGCGGTCCCCGGCCGGGAACCGTTCCAATGCGTCCAGGAACCGATCCAGATCCCGCCGGACAGCGGCATGGATCGCCTTGTTCATACTCATCTCCCCCATGGGTGGGAGTATCCGTCCCGGGAACAACTGTTGACCAGAGCAAGTTGGTGCTGAATATGCATGGTGAGTACAAGGTCCCGGGCGGGAAGCTCGTCGTCGCCGACCTGGACGTCGTCGACGACCACGTCCGGAACGCGCAGATCTCCGGTGACTTCTTCCTGGAGCCCGACGACGCGCTGGAACGGATCAACGGAGCCCTGGCCGGTCTGCAGGTGGCCACGTCCGCGGCCCAGATCGCGGCCCGGGTGCGCGGCGCGCTCGGCGACGGCGTCGAGATGCTCGGGTTCTCGCCCGAGGCCGTCGCGGTCGCGGTCCGGCGGGCGGTGACCGGCGCGACCGGCTGGCGCGACCACGAGTGGGAGTTCGTGCACGACGTACCGCGGGATCCGGCGCTGCAGATGGCCCTCGACGAGGTGCTGACCGAAGAGGTCGGGTCGGGGCAGCGGCCGCCGACGTTGCGGGTCTGGGAATGGGCGTCGAACGCGGTCATCATCGGCAGCTTCCAGTCGCTGCGCAACGAGGTCGACCTGGGCGGTGCGGCCCGCCACGACGTCACCGTCGTCCGGCGGATCAGCGGCGGCGGCGCGATGTTCGTGGAGCCGGGCAACACGATCACGTACTCGCTGTACGTGCCGGAGTCGCTCGTGTCCGGCCTGTCGTTCGTCGAGTCGTACGCGTTCCTCGACGACTGGGTCATTGGCGCGCTCAACGATCTCGGCATCGCGGCGACGTACCAGCCGATCAACGACATCACCTCGCCGGCGGGCAAGATCGCCGGTGCCGCGCAGAAACGGTTCGCCGGTGGCGCGGTGCTGCACCACGTGACGATGGCCTACGACATGGACGCCGGCAAGATGCTCGAGGTCCTGCGGATCGGGCGCGAGAAGCTGTCCGACAAGGGCACCACGAGCGCGAACAAGCGCGTCGACCCGCTGCGCAGCCAGACCGGTCTCGACCGAGCGGACGTGATCTCGCGGATGGTCGGCACGTTCCGGAACCGCTACGGGCTGGCGGACGGCGTGATCTCGGCCGGCACCGTCGCGCAGGCCGAGGAGCGGGTCGGCGCCAAGTTCGGCACCGAGGAGTGGCTCACGCGGGTGCCGTGATCGGTACGGCGTTGCCGCTCACCCGCACGCGGTTGTCGTCCGGGCGGAGCTCGACCGTGATGAGGCTCGGCCGCCCGAGGTCCGCGCCCTGGTGCAGGGTGATCGTCGGCCGCGACTCGCCGAGCTCCCGCAGGTAGGCGCCGAACGCGGCCGCGGCGGCGCCGGTCGCCGGGTCCTCGACCACACCGCCCACCGGGAACGGGTCGCGCACGTGGAAGACGGCCGGCGATTCCCGCCAGACGAGCTGCAGCGTGGTCAGGTCGCGGTCGAGCATGTACGCGAGCAGGCGGTCGAAGTCGTAGTCCAGGTCGGCCAGTCGTTGCCTGGTCGCCGTACTGAGCACGAGATGCCGCGCCCCGGCGTACGCGATCCGCGGCGGCAGGGCGGGGTCGAGGTCGTCGGGTGACCAGCGCAGGATGTCGAGCACGTCGCCGAGCTCGCCGGCCGGCTCGACGTACGGTTCGACGCTGGTCAGTGTGGCGCGCAGGTTGTCGTCGACCGTCACCGGGACTTCACCGGCCTGCGTCGCGAAGACGATCTCGCCGGGGCCGGTCCGCTCCGCCAGCGCGACGGCGGTCGCAACGGTCGCGTGACCGCAGAACGGGACCTCGGCCTTGGGGGAGAAGTACCGCACCGGGCGGACCTCGCCCTCGCCGGTGAGGAACGCGGTCTCGGAGTACCCGACCTCGGCCGCGATCGCCTGCATCGCAGCGTCGTCGAGCCCACCCGCGTCGAGCACCACACCGGCCGGATTCCCCCCGGCCGGGTCGGACGTGAAAGCCGCGTAGCGGAGAACAGTCGCCATACGGCTCATCCAATCACCCTGCGGGCGAAGATACGGCGCGGCGCCGACAATTGGCGGTATGGAGATCGGGTACGTCATCTTGTACGTCGAGGACCTGGACGTGTCCGTGCGGTTCTACCGCGACGTGGCCGGACTGGCGTACAAGTTCACGGACGCGGGGTACGCCGAGTTCGACGCCGGCGGGGTGCGCTTCGCGTTGTACGAGCGCCGGCGGGCGGAGTGGTTGACCGGGCGGGCGGTGACGCCGGGCGCGGGCGGGGAAGTGGTGGTGCCGGTGGAGGACGTCGACGCGTACGCCGAGCGGCTGCGGGCGGCCGGCGTACCGGTGCTGAGCGGGCCGGCGGACCGTCCGTGGGGACACCGGACGGTCCACGTCGCCGACCCGGACGGGTTCGTCGTGGAGTTCGCGGAGGAGATCCCGCGGACCCGGGGGCGGCTCTAGGTCAGCGGTCGATCAGCGGTAGTGACGCCTGCGGGACATGCCGCTGATGAGGATGATCCAGAACATGCCCCAGAGGAGCCAGGGCGCGGTGAGCGCGACCGACGTGACCACCAGGCCGATCATCAGGAACGGCACCAGCATCAGGAACGGCGGCGGCGGACCGGTACGACGGCGGAGGGCCGCCGGGGGTTGCGCGACCTGCAGCTCCGTCGACGCCGGCAGGTCGTCGAACAGCGGCTCGAGGTCGTCGGCATACCGTGCCCGTGTCACCACCTCGCTCCGCTCCTCGAACTCGGCCTGGGTCAACCGGCCGGCCACGAAGTGCTCGCTCAGCATCGAGACGGCCCGGTCCCGCTCGGCGTCACCGATGCGCACCCGCTTCACGTCGCTCCGCGGCCGCTCCGGGGTCTGCGCACCTGACGCGTCGGCGCGGCCGGCGTCGTCCCAGCGTGCTTCGCGGCCGGCATTGTCCGAGGCGTCGTCGGGGCGGTCGGTGTTCCAGGCGGCGGCTCGCCACTCGCCGCTCCAACCGCGGCCGTGCCAGTCGCCGCCCCAGCCGTGCTGCTGCGGACGACCGCCCGGCTCACCGAACCAGCCCTGCCCGTTCCAGACCTGTCCGTCCCAGCCTTGGCCGCGCCGGCGTGGCCGGCTGCCGGGACCGCCTCTCCGGGGGCGGTCCCGATCGGCGGAGCTCATGAACGGTCCTGCTCGTTGCCGTCGTCGTCCTCGGCGAGGATGCCGTACAGCTTCCGGCGCAGGTCGGCGACCGCCTCGCGGGCCCTCGCCTGCTGCTCCGGCGTACCGCTCGCCAGGATCTGCCACATCGCCGTCGCGACCTGCCCGAACAGCGGCTTGAACCCGTTCTCGTCGTCACCCGACGGAGCGCTCATCGCCTCCCACGGCGCGGACACCTCGTCCTGGTGCTCGGCGACGTACGTGCGGCCCTCGTCGGTCAGCCGGAACGTCCGCCGCCCGACCTCCGCGTCCGCGGTCACCAGGCCCTCGTCCTCGAGCTGCTGCAGCGTCGGGTAGATCGAGCCCGGGCTCGGCTTCCACACGCCGCCGCTGCGCTCGGCGATCTCCTGGATGATCCCGTAGCCGTTCATCGGCTGCTCCGCGAGCACGGCGAGGATCGCCGCCCGGACGTCACCGCGGCGCGCCTTCGGTCCACGCCAGCGCGGCGGCGGGCCCCATGGCGGCCCGAACATCTGCCCGCCGCCGCCGAACATGCCCCACGGCGGCCCGAAGTTCTGCTGATGTCCCCGGTGCCCCTGGTGCCCGCGGTGACCGCTCATCGCCGCGCGCAACTCGTCCTTGATGTCATCGAAGGTTGAACAGTGCCGCGCGAACTGCGCCCAAGGCCAGCCCGCGGCGTACGCCGATCCGGTCATCTGGACCACCCGTCCCTCACGAAAGTGATTGCGATAGTTCGACGATATATCGCGAACCATCGCAACCCAAGGGACTCATCCGTTGAACTTCAGGTCCTTCGCGGCCGCGGTCACGACGACCGAGTTGTCCACGACGCGGATCCCGGCCAGCTGAGCGCCGAACGGCAGCTCGGGCAGCGTGATACCGGTCGCGAGCTGGCTGCGGATCGCATCCTGGACGTACGACGGGATCGAGTCCGACATCTGGCCGAGCGCCAGTGCGACGCGGCCGTCCGTGACCTGCGGCGTGATCGGTACGTCGAGGTTGAAGCCGCGGATCGATGCCTTCGCGTGCAGCCTGCCGTCGACGACGGCCAGCGACAGCCCTTCGAGCCCCGTACTGCGAACGGCGAGCCGGGCCAACTCGCGCGGCGAGAGCTGCAGCTGCAGATCTGTCGTGTCGATCGTCACCGCGCCGGACTGCTGGGTCAGCAGCGATCGCGGCACGTGCACGTTCTGCAGCTCGACCTTCAGGTCCTCGCCGGGTACTCCCGAGAACGTCGGCTTCTCCATCGTCAGCGTGACCTTGGAGAAGTCCTCCCTGGCCAGCTGCGGCAAGAACCCGAACCCGCCGATCTTCACCGACGTGCCGGCCGAGCGTACGTCGTACTGCTTGGCCTCCTTCTCGGCCATCGACGCGAGCTGGTTCTCCGCCACGTACGCGGCGGCGCGATCGACGACGATCGCCAAGACCGCCAGCACCACCAGCGTGACGACGAGCCGGCGGAACCACCGGCTTGGTCTCCTGGAACTCATCACTGCCCTTCCCGGTCGACGCGCACAGCCTAGAACCCCTGTGGTGAGACTCCGGCCGGCGTCACCCGGTTGGCGCCGGCGCCGCTCCGGAAAAAACGATTGCCTCGAGGGGCACGGCTCGCGTTGGCTGGACGGCATGGCTGAACTGCGTACCGATCGCCTCGTCCTGCGCCGCTGGCGAGACTCCGACCTCGAACCCTGGGCGGCGATGAATGCCGATCCCGAGGTCCGTGAGCACCTGGGCGACCTCCTGACCCGCGAACAGAGCGATGCCTCGGTGGCAGCGTTCCAGGCCGAGTTCGACCAGCGAGGCTACGGCTGGTGGGCCGTCGAGGTGCAGGCCACGGGCGTGTTCATCGGTTTCGCGGGCCTGGACCGGGTGGACGACGACATGCCGTTCACCGGAGTGGAGATCGGCTGGCGGCTCGCCCGATCGGCCTGGGGCCACGGCTACGCCACCGAGGCCGCGCTGGCGGTGCTGACGTACGGCTTCGACGCTCTCGAACTCCCCGAGATCCTCGCCGTGACGACGGCTCTCAATCATCGTTCCCAGGCGGTCATGCGCCGGATCGGCATGACCCGTGACCCTGCCGACGACTTCGACAACCCTTCCGCACCCGAAGGTCCGCTGCGTCCGAACGTGCTGTACCGCATCGAGCGCGGTACGACCGGACGCTGACGTTCTCCGCCGTACTAGCGCCGCAGGTCTTCGACGGATTCGCGGAGTGCGTCGTCGACCGGCGTCGGTTTGATGCTAAAGGCAACAGTCGCGGCGGTCGAGTCGAGGACGAACGGGCGCCGCCACTGGTACTGCGTCTCGACCAGTGCGCGCGCTGCCGGATTGAACAGGCCGGCCAGACGCAACGCGGTCACCGGCATCGCGGCGATCCGCGCGGGCGGTGCGCCGGCCAGGTCGGCCGCGCGGGCCGCGAGGGCCCGGACCGACACCGGCTCCGCGCTCGGCACGTGCCACGCGCGACCCCACGCGTGCTCGTCGTCGCCGACCGCGATCAACGTGCGCGCGACGTCACCGACGTACGTCCAGGTGTGCGGCGCGTCCAGATCGGCCGGTACGGACGCCCGCTTGCCGGCGACCACCTTGGGCAGCACCATCACGCTGAACGTCGTCAGCGCACCGGCGCCCAGGTAGTCCGAGCCCCGCACCTCCGCGGTCCGGATCCGCCCGGCGCGATGCGCCTCGAGGGCGTCGGTCCACAGTTTGGCCCGCACCTGTCCCTTGACCGAGTTCGGACGTAGCGGCATGTCCTCGGTCATCGGCCGGTCCACGGCGCCGTACCCATAGAGGTTTCCGGTCGTGACGAGGACGGCCCCGCTCGCTTCGGCCGCCTTGACCAGCGCCGCTCCGAGCGGGGGCCAGTCGGTCGGCCAGCGGTGGTACGGCGGGCCGGCGCACGAGTAGACCGTCGACGCGCCCTCGGCGTGCCGGGCCAGCACATCGGCATCCGTCGCGTCCGCCGCGATCCGCTCGACGCCCTCCGGGCCGCTGCCGGAGCGGGTGATGACGCGGACCTGGTCGCCGCGCTCGGCGAGCAGGCGTGCCGTGGCCGTGCCGACCGGTCCGGCGCCGACGACGATCTGCAGAGACATGGGACCCCTCCAGGTGGAGAACACTGTTCTCGGAACAGTTCACTGCACTGCGACGGTCTTGTCAAGAACAGTGTTCTCGTTACGCACCAGCGTTCTCGGCCTGTGTCAGACTGGGGCCATGTCAGCACCGTCGCTCCGCGCCCGCGTCCGATCGGAGATGAGTCAGGAGATCAAGGCGGTCGCCCGTCGGCACCTCGCGACCGACGGCGCCAACCTGTCGCTGCGCGCGGTGGCCCGCGACCTCGACATCGTCGCCTCGGCGCTCTACCGGTACTTCCCGAGCCGCGATGCGCTCCTCACCGCGCTGATCATCGACGCCTACGAGGACCTCGCCGATGCCGCGGGCGCCGCCGAGTCCGCCGTACCGCGCGACGACCTCCGCGGGCGGTGGCTCGCCGTGTGCCGCGGCGTCCGTGACTGGGCACTCGCGCATCCGGCCGAGTACGGCCTGATCTACGGCAGCCCTGTGCCCGGGTACGCGGCGCCACCGGACACCGTCGAGCCGGCGACCAAGGTGATCCTGCTGCTGGCCGCGATCGTCGCCGACGCCGATCCGCCGTCGGCCGGCCTACCCTCGGCGCTCCACGACGACTTGCATCGCCTCATCGCGGGCCGCGGCGGCACCATGCCCGCGGATCAGCTCGACCGCGTGCTGGTCGCCTGGACGCACTTGTACGGCGTGCTCAACTTCGAGGTGTTCGGCCGCCTCGACGGCATGATCGAAGCCCGCTCCGGCTACTTCGACCACCACATGCGCCTGATGGCCGATCTGGCCGGTCTCCCCGAATGACAGCGGGGCGGGACCATGTCCCGCCCCGCTGCCTGGGTTGACGTCAGGAGGTGGCCGCCAGGGCGTTCACCATTCCGGCGCCGTAGAAGGTCGTGCTGGACGGTCCGCCGGTGCACTGGCGGACGTCATCGGCCGGCCAGTTGGCCGGGCAGGCGGTCGGTGTCGCAGTGCGGCGGATCTGCGCCGCCACGGCACCTGGGCTCCAGTTCGGGTGCAGCTCACGGATCAGCGCCGCCACGCCGGCTACGTGCGGCGAGGCCATCGACGTACCGCTGATCCAGACCCAGCGATTTCCGCTGGCGTCCTCGACTCCGCGTCCCGCGGCGGCCAGGGCCTCCCACTGACCGGTTCCGTCGGTGCTCGACCAGCCGGCGAGGATCCGGCCGTACGTCGTACCCGGGGTCTGGGCCGCGTCGCCACCTGGTGCGGTGACGTCGACGGTCGGACCGCCGGTGTTGGAGTAGCTGGCGAGCGTGCTCACGCCGGATGCCGATACCGCTACCACGCCGGGGAGTTCAGCCGGCGCGACGCGGCAGTTGTTGTGCACGATGCGCTCGACTGCCGCGTCCGGCGGCCAGTCCGGGCTGATGACGTCGGTCGTCGGGTGCCCGAGGTCCTGCGCCTCGTTGCCGGCCGCTGCCACGATCACGACACCGCGCTGCTGTGCGTACCGCGACGCGCTCTGCAGGTCCTGCAGGAGCGCCCGCTGCTCGGCGTCGTTGCCGCAGAAGTACAGCCACGGGTCGGCGAACAGGCTCAGGTTGACGACGTCGAGACGCTGGTCACCGGCGTACCGGAGCGCGGCCGCGACCGAGTCGGCGAAGCAGTAGCCCGCGATCGTGCAGGCCTTGATCGCGACGATCGTCGCGTTGGGGGCCACCCCGGCGATGCCGACACCGTTGAGCCGTCCGGCGATCGTGGTGGCCACATGGGTGCCGTGGCCCTGCAGATCCTGGACAGCGGCCTTGTTGGCGCAGTTGCCGTTCGCGATCTCCCGCGGATCGGCCGTTGGCGTGGTCGAGAAGATGAACGAGCAGGACCGGGCGACGTCCAGATGCCCGGTCAGGTCGGGATGGGTCAGATCGACGCCACCGTCGATCACCCCGACATTGACGCCGGCACCCGTGGCGTTGGCGTACGACGCCGCACCGACTCCGATCCGCCGCATGTCCCACTGACAGGACGACAACGGCTCGGGACCCTGCGCAACGCCGAAGAAGGCAGCGCAGTTGGCTGACGCCTGTGCCGGCGTCAAGGCGCCCGGGGTGGCGGCCGCCGCTGGAGTGATCAACCCCAGCATCAGCGCGAGCACAGCCCCCACGAGCAGCACAAGCTTTCTCATTCCGAATCCCCTTCCCCCAAGGCGGTGACGACGCACCGCCCGATCGATGCCTCATAATGGGTCGGCTCCGGGGACTGCGCAACGACTCGGCGATGGGTACCAGGTTCCGCCGTTGCTAGGGTGGTTCGTCATTATGTTTCTGCTGCAGATGTCCGGCGTCCCGGGTTCCGGGAAGTCCACGGTCGCCGCCCACGTCGTGGCAGCCCACGGAGCGGTCGCCGTCGACTACGACGTCATCAAGAGCGCCATCCTCGACGCCGGCTTCGATCTCGCCGCCAGCACGAAGGCGGCGTACGAGACCATGTACGGGCTCGCGCGGCATCTGCTCACGCAGGGTCATCACGTGGTCATGGACAGCCCTTGCTTCTGGCCCCGCATCCTCACCGAGGGGATGTCGATCGCCGCTGCCCAGGGCGCGACGTACAAGTACATCGAGTGCCAGGTCACCGATCTGCAGGTCGTCGACGAGCGACTCCGCCGACGCCCGCGGTTGAGAAGCCACCGCCCGACCCTCGACGACCTGCCGAGGGACGTGGCGGGCGATCCGGTGGACGGCGAAGCTCTGTTCCGCGAATGGATGACCCGGATCGAACGTCCGGCGACCGAATACCTCGAACTGGACATGCACCGCCCACTGGCCGATCTGGTCCCGGAGATCGACGCCTACCTGAAGGCCTAGCTGTACTCTGTGGCTTGAGGCAACCAACTTCAGGATCGGGGGCGCCATGACCGCTGTAGCCCGATTGGTCGCCCACGTGGCCCTGGACGAGCAAGCCACGGATGCCTCGCACCTGTCGGTGTCGGCCCGGCTCGAGGCCGTGCTGACAGACGGCCGCACCGTGGTCCTGCTCGACGATCGCGGCTGGAGCTGCTCGGGTCCCGCGGATCTCCGGGACAGACTGTCCCCAACGGACATCGAGAACGACGCCCTGACGGTCGTCGGACCCGACGAGCCCAGCGACGGCACAACGCACGACCAGATGGCGGCCGCCCACTGGACCCACCTGGCCGACATCCTCCGCCGGGACGACATCGACGTCGACGCGGACGTACTGCGGCGCCTCCCCGTCGAGGTCGCACTCAGTCAGTCGCTGCGAGCCTGGGTCGCCTAGACCCGACCCCGGACCTCGCCCGGGCGGACACGACCGCGCCCGCTCAGATCATCCGAGGGGGATGATGGCGGTTTTCCGTGCCGCGCCACACGATGGCGCTGCCGCGGCGGTCCGTTGCGGACCCGAGGCCTTCTCTTCGATGCGTGACGACGAGGCGCGGACGGGCAGGCGTGAACGAGGGGGACACGATGGCTGAGATGACGGATGTGTTCGTCGGTGGCTACAGCGACCTCGAGGCCGCAGCGACGGAGTTCGAGGACCTGGCCCGGGCGGTGGCCGGCAAGCAGGTGGCGCTCGACGCCGCGATCCTCGTCACCCGCGCGGAGGACGGCGCCGTCAACGTCCAGCAGACGGCCGACCACCGTGGGCGCAAGGGTGTCGAGTGGGGCGGCGCGGTAGGCGTTCTCGTCGGCCTCGCGGCGCCACCGCTGCTCGCGACGACGGCGGCCGGCGCCGTCGCGGGCGGGCTTGTCGGCAGGTTCGTCGACAAACGCACCGAGACGCAGTTGCACGACAAGATCGGCGAGAACCTCCCGCCCGGCACCGGCGGCATCATCGCCGTCTTCGACGACTCACAGCGCCTCGCGGTCGAGCAACTGCTCCCGAACGCGCTCGCCAAGTCGATCGTGCAGACCGGCAAACAAGGCGTCCGAGCTCTGAAGGACGGCCTCGCCGAGGCGATGGGCAAGTTCGTCCCCGACCGGACGAGGCTCCCGATCCCGGACCGGAACTTCGGCGGGACGATGGGGCGCACGATGGAGAAGTCGGTGGGTGACTGGTCGATCATCCCGGGACCGAGGGCACCCCAGGACGCCCCGAACGTCCTGATCGTCCTGATCGACGATGCCGGCTTCGGCGCGGCCGATACCTTCGGCGGCGCGGTCTCGACACCCAACCTGACCCGTGTCGGCCAGCTGGGCCTGCGCTACAACCGCTTCCACGTGACCGCTGTGTGCTCCCCGACCCGCGCCGCGCTCCTGACCGGACGCAATCACCATCGCGTCGGTATGGGGACGGTCGCAGAGCTGCCCGGTCCGTACCCCGGCTACACCGGCGTACGGCCGCGAAGTTGTACGGCGCTTCCGCGGATCCTCCGTGAGAACGGCTACACGACCGCCGGGTTCGGCAAGTGGCACCTGACTCCCGGGAGCCAGATGGGCGAGGCAGGACCGAAGGACCACTGGCCGCTGGGTTGGGGCTTCGACCACTGGTACGGCTTCCTCACCGGTGCCGCCGGGCAGTACGACCCGGTCATCACTCTCGACAACACGACGATCGGCGTGCCGGAGGGGAAGGACGGTGAGCTCTACTACTTCCCCGACGACTTCACCGACAAGGCGATCGAGTGGCTGCAGGCGGTACGGGCCGCCGACGCCGAGAAGCCCTGGATGATGTACTACTCGACCGGCTGCGCCCACGCGCCACACCATGTCGCGAAGAAATGGGCAGATCGCTACAAGGGGAAGTTCGATCAGGGCTGGGACGTCTACCGCGAGGAGACGCTCGAGCGTCAGAAGAAGCTCGGGGTCGTCCCGGAGAACACCGAACTGTCGGAGCGGCCTGAGCTCTTCCCCGCATGGGACTCGCTCTCGGATGCGCAGAAGCAGCTGTATGCCCGCCAGATGGAGGTGATCGCCGGATTCCAGGAGAACGCCGACTGGAACGTCGGGCGCCTGCTCGACGCCGTCGAACAGCTGGACGACCTCGACAACACACTGATCTTCTACATCTGGGGTGACAACGGGGCGAGTCTGGAGGGCACCCTCACCGGCTCGTTCAACGAGACCACGTTCTTCAACGGCGTCGTCCTCGAAGCCGACGAGCAACTAGAGATCATCGAGAAGTGGGGCGGGATCGAGGAGATCGGCGGCTTTCACACCGCTCCGCATTACGCGGCCGCGTGGGCGCACGCCAGCAACGCGCCGTTCCAGTGGGGAAAGCAGATGGCGAGCCACCTGGGCGGGACCCGGAACCCGATGGTCGTCGCGTGGCCGAAGCGGATCAAGGCGAACGGCGATCTGCGGGCCCAGTTCACGCATTGCATCGACGTCGTTCCGACGGTGCTCGAGCTCGTCGGGCTCCCCGAGCCCACCCACGTCGACGGCATCGAGCAGGAGCCGATGGACGGAACCAGCTTCGCCTACACCCTCGACGACGCTGGAGCCGAGGAACGTCACACCGTGCAGTACTTCGAGATGCTCGGCAGCCACGCCATCTACAAGGACGGTTGGTGGGCAGGCTCGAAGCTCGACAAGCTGCCGTGGGACTGGCGGGCCGAGACACTCGCCGGCTTCGGCCCCGGGAAGTACGACCCCGGAAAGGACGTCTGGGAGCTGTACTACCTGCCGGACGACTTCTCGCAGGCCAAGAACATCGCCGCGCAGCACCCGGACAAGGTCGAGGAGCTCAAGGAGCTGTTCTGGCAGGAGGCCGAGCGGAACAACGTCCTGCCACTGCTCGGCGCGTTCGCGATCCTGATGGGCAACCCTCCGCCGTTGCCGACCGTCACGCGCTTCACCTTCGGCGGCACCGTCCAGAACGTGCAGACGACGATGATCCCGCGCATCTACGGGCGCTCGTACGCCATCGAGGGCGATCTGCACGTCCCCGAGGGCGGGGCCGAAGGCGTGATCGTCGCGTTCGCCGACTTCATCGGCGGTTTCGCGCTCTGGGTCGACGAGCGCGGCCTGCTCAACCACACCTACCAGTTCCTGGGCATCGACACCTACAAGCAGACGTCGACCGAGCCGATCCCGACCGGCGACGTGACGGTCAAGATGCTGTTCGAGATCGACGAGTTCACGCCGGGCTCAGGGGGCAAGGTGACGCTGTGGGCGAACGACAGGCAGATCGGCGAGGGCACGATGCCCAACTCGATCGCACTCGCCTTCACGACGTACGCCGGCATGGATGTGGGCCGCGACAACGGCGGGGTCGTCGACCTCGCCTACGAGGACAAAGCCCCGTACGCGTTCACCGGAACGGTGAACAAAGTGGTGTTCGACCTCAAGCCGGCCCCGACATCCGACAACGAGAACGAACTGCACAGGCACCTCACCCACGTCGCCGTCGCACAGGGAGTCCATGGCTAAGAGACGCAACGAGCCGGCACCGCCGACTACCGACGTAGCTTCCAGGCGAACATCCACTGCCCGCGTTTCTGGGGTGCCCCCGGCAGGATTCGAACCTGCGACGCACGGTTTAGGAAACCGACGCTCTATCCCCTGAGCTACGGGGGCGCACGCGGGGACAGCTTAGCGGAGTTGGGGGGTGGGTCAGCCGGTCAGGGCGGTGACGCCGAGGTGGCCGGTGATGGACTTGTAGCGTTCGGCGTAGAGGGTGGTGCAGCGGGAGGCGGCGCAGCCGGCGCCGGCGAAGGTGATGCCGCGGACGGTGGCGGAGCTGGTGCCGCGGCGTGAGTAGACCGGGCCGCCGGAGTCGCCGCCGATGATCGCGACCAGACCGCCGCGGGTGGCGCGGATGACGTACGTCGTACAGCCGTCGGCGTCGCAGTACTTCGCGGACGTCGAGCGGACCGTGAGGTTGCACAGCGACGTACTGAAGCTGCCGGACTGGCAGATCACCGTGCCGACGCCCGGGTCGCCGCCGCCGGTGACGGTGCGGGTGTTGACGCTGTCGCCGGGGCCGTCCGTCCAGATCTTCGCGCCGTACGCGCTGCCGGTGACCAGGGCCTGGTCGTAGTCCGGGTAGTTCGTGCGGACCGTGGTGGTGCCGTAGTAGTTCGGGCCCGACTTCCAGACCGTGCCGGGTGCGCCGCAGTGGCCTGCGGTGACCGACCCGCGCTGGCCGTTGGAGCGCCGTACGACGGAGAAGCCCGCGCTGCAGTTCTTCAGCGACGACGTGATGCGCGCACCGCCCCAGTGGCCGCCCTTCGGGGTGTCACTCAGCCGCGACGTCCGGGCGAGCGACCCCGCCACCAGTTGTACGCCGGACAACTTGTGGAGCCCGGCCAGCGACGCGGGGGAGGTGGTCGCCTGGTCGTACTCGACGACGACGTTCTCATTGATCGGATCGAGGTCTGCGGAGTACGTCGTGCGCGACGCGTCGGTGGACCACGCGCGGTCGCCGACCGCGTTCCAGGCGTCGGCGATCGACTGCGCCGAGCGGCAGCTGGCTTCGACCTTGACCAGCGGTTTGCCCGCGGCCGGCAGCTTGCGCGCCATCGCGGACTGGTACTTCTTCGCGTCGAGCTTCGCGGAGTCGACGACGACCTTGTAGCCGCTCGTCGCCGAGCCGACCACGCCGATCACGCCCTGGCTCAGCCCGTACGGCAGGCCGGACGTCGGGCGGCCGCTCGCGTCCAGCGGCTCGAGCGACTGGACCGCCGCGGAGATGCCGTCACCGAGGGACTCGCCGAGCGGCCTCGCGTCGGACGCGGACGTCGGCTGCGCGAGCCGTTTCGCCTCGGTCGAGCTCGTGCTCGGTTGAGCGTGGGAGCACGCCGCGGCCCCCGTCACCGCACCCGAGGAGGGTGCGGTGAGAGCGACTGCGAAGAGTGAAGCGGAGCCGAGTGTGACGAGCGGGACGGTGACAGAGAGTCGCACAAAGCTCCCCAGATCGGTGGACCAAACCACTAGATGGTCCGGTCAGGGACTCCGTTCCGTCAAGTCCTGATCACCGTCCGCGAACAGATTCGACTACCGTGCGCGAGCGTAACTGGCAAGTTGACGCCCGTCGGCGCCGAAGAACTGCAGTGTGTCGCCGCTGACCGCGATCCGCTTCGCGGCGTGCAGTATGCCGGTGTGCGCCACGTTCTGGCAGCCGACCAGGTGCTGCGGGCCGACCGTTGCCGTGAACGCGCCCCGCTGACCGATGGTGTACGTCCCCTGCAGCCCGTTGCAGCCGTCGGAGCCCGTCCAGGTCCCGTCGGCCTTGAACACCAGCACCGGATCCTCGGGCCGGGAGGACTGGAGCGTCCGGGTGCCGACAATCGCGGTGGCCCGCCACTTGCCGGCCACGGCCTGGGCGGAGAGCGCCTGCGCTGTCGCCCTCGCCGGAGCGGTCGCCTCGCCGGTGGCCACCGGCGGCTGCGTCGGCTTGTTCTGCGAACCGGCGAGCCCGAATCCGGCGACGGCGATCGCCGCCACCGCGGCAGCGGCAGCGCCGGAAACGATCCAGGTACGCCGCTGGGCGTGGCGGGCGCCGACGGTGGCGCGCTCGGTCAGCCCGTCGGCCTCCGGCACCGAGGCCGCGGCCCGTTCGAAGGTCCCGCGCAGGTCATCTTCGAGATCGGTGTTGCTCACGACAACCTCTCATCAACACGGTTGGAGTCTCTGGTGGAGTCTCTGGCTTTGCGGAGCGAGGCGAGCGCCCGGCTGGCGGTCGCGCGCACCGAGGACGGTTTGATGCCGAGCACGTCGGCGATCGTCTGGTCGTCCAGGTCCTGGTAGTAGCGCAGGACGAGCACGACCCGTTCCCGGGCGGACAAGGTCGCCAGCGCGCGCCACAGGTCGTCGGAGTCGACGACGTGTGTCGCGTGGTCCGGCACGGTGCGGCGCGGTTCGAGGTCGGCCGTCGGCGCCTCGCTGAACGAGCGCCGCCGCGTCATCGAGAGGTACTCGTTCACGAGGATCCGCCGGACGTAGTGGTGCGGGTCGTGCGCGGCACGCACCTTCCGCCAAGAACGGAACGCCTGCATCAGCGCGATCTGCGCCAGATCCTCCGCCCGCTGATAGTCGCCGGAGACCGTGAACCCGAGCCGCACCAGTTCCTGTCCACGGGCGGACACGTACTCCTCGAACTCCACTCGCCACTCCCTGGCTGGGCGTACAACTCCTCACGTCTATTAGACGCATCGAGTCGCCCAGCTGATGCAACCGTTCGTACACAGTTCGATCTCTAGCGCAGCAGGAACTCCCGGACCTCCTCCTGCCCGCGCGGATCGCGCTGCACGCTGTGGCCGCTGCCCGGTACGACGACCAGCTTGGCGTTGCGCGCGTGCGCTTCCTCCCATCTGGCCCAGTCCAGTGGACAGAACAGGTCGTTGCTCCCGTGCAGGATCAGTGTGCGCGGCAGGAGCTCCTGCCCGGGCGGGTACGTCGACACGCGGGCGGCCGGCCAGCGCAGACAGCCCTGGATCATCAGTTGGCTGCGTGCGGTCGCCACGTCGTACGGGTACAGCTGTTTCGGGTCCAAGCGGCGTATCGCGTCGTCGAGGGCGGACTTGCGGTCGGGCTTGCCGGACCAGGGGAACCGGAGGTCCGAGCAGAGGGTTGCCATGTGGAGGCCTGCGGACAGCGTGTCGTAGGTCAGGCCCTTGCTGGTGGTTTTGTAGAACAGCTGCTTCAGACCGGCGTCGTCGCCGTTGCGGGCGGCGTGCAGGATCGCTGGGATGCCTTTGAGGGACGGGTTGACCGAATTGAGGCTGGCGACCGACAGCGTCTCCATCAGGTCGGTGCCGCTCACACCGTTCTGCACGAGCCAGGCCAGGTCCTCGACCGGATCAGTCGTGCACGCGACGTCCTGGCGGCAGGTTGCCTTGAGGATCTCGCCGGATGCTGCCATGAGGTCCACGCCCAGCGGGTCGAAGCCCTTGTGCGGTACGACGGAGTCCAGCACGAGCGCCTGCACGTGGTCGGGGTACTTGAGACCGTACTGCGCTGCGGTGAAGCTGCCGTACGACGTGCCGTCCAGCGTCAGCCGGTCGACCTTGAGGGACTGGCGCAGCTGCTCGATGTCCTCGACGGTGTCCGGCGTGCCGTAGTACCCGAGGCCGGGTCCGATGCGTTGGGCGCACTCGTCGACGGCCGTGGCGGGTGGGGTGAGGAAGTCCGAGCCGCCCACAGTCTGTTGCAGCGCAGGGCAGTTGATGCCGTTGGATCCCGTGCCGCGCTGATCGAACATGACGAGCCGGTACTCGCGCAGCACGTCAGGGTGCACGTTGCGGCGCAGGTTACGAACCAGCGGTACGCCGGGTTGGCCGGGACCGCCGGTGAGGAGCAGGAGAACGCCCCGGGGCGCGTCGACGTTGTCGGCGGCGATGACGGAGAGGTCGAGCGACGGGCCGTCAGGGCGTTGCCGGTCGAGTGGCATGTGCAGCGTCGTACAGGTGAAGCCCTGGGTGCAGGGGCTGCTCTCCGTTTCCGGAGTCGAGCAGGCCGTGCAGGCGAGGACGAGCGCGCACAGCAGCCGGATCGTTCGCATTCGCCCCTCCCTCAGGCCGAGGGTGCGGCACAGCGGCGACCGCCGCAACCTGCCTCGCGGGTCGACCTCGAGAGGGACCCGCAAGGCAGGCGCGGGTTGACCCCACGTCGGACGGCTTCGGGGTGCGCGTCCGCGCGCGAGGTCAGCGCAGGCCGAGTGACTTGGTCAGCTCGGCGGTCACCTGGCGCGGCGCCGGCAGGGCGCCAGGCTTGCCTTGGCCTTCCAGCGAGGTCGCCACGAGGCGGCGGCAGCCGAACGCCTCGGCGGTGAACGACAGCACGCCGCGGTCGTTGTCGGTGAACCGCAGGACGTACGTGGGACCGAGCTCCTTGGTGCAGACGGCCGGCTTCTTCGCGACGGGTTTCGCCGCGTCGATCAGGGCGAGCAGTTCCGTGGCCTGCTTACCCATCCGCTTGGTGGTGACCGTCGCGTACTCCTGCCCGGTCGCCTGTGGTTCGTACTGGCAGATCGCCACGCTGACGGGATTGAACTTCGAGGCGGCCGCACCCTGGCCCCACACCGCTTTGTCGGTGGCGGCCCGGACGGCCGCGATGGTGTCCGGGCAGTCCATGCTCGGCGTACCGCTCGGGCTTGCTGTCGGGCTGGCGGAGGGGGTGGCCGACGGGGTCGGCGATTGGGTGGGCTGGGCGGCGGGCGGGGACGAGGCGTCCTCGGTGCCGCAGGCGGCGGCAACTCCGAGCACAGCCACGACGAGCGTCGCACCGATCAGGCCCCGTGTCCGTTGTGCACTCACGACTCGGTCCTTCCGGGTTGGCAAGGTCCACCATCATGGTGGAACGGGGTCACGTCGCGCGTGCCGGAACATCACGGCGGCGCGTCTATCCGGTCACGTCGCCGGATCGATCCCCAACCGAGGCGCAGCTGTAACGTCCGGGCACTGGCCGCAGCCGCCGCTCCGTGCGGCCGCCGACAATCCGCCGGCAGAGGTGATGAGGGCGGAACTCGATCCCGGACCGTCGCGCCGACTCGGTAATCTGGAGACATGACGAGCCCGTACGACGACGAGCCGCTGCTGCCGGACCAGACGCGCGACGACGACCCGCGGACCTGGGGTGACAACGACTTCGGCAGTGACGACGACGATCGCATCCTGAACGAGGTCCCCCCGCACCACGGATGACGGCGGCGGTGCTCCTCGTCCACGGCGGCCTCTGGGAAGCCATGGACGCGGAAGCGTTCTGGGGTACGACGGGCATCACCGGTGGACTGCGCGCCGCCCTGGACATCGAAGTACTTGCCCCCGACCGGCCGCGATGCGCAAGCCGATGGGACGCCGAGGTCGAGGCCCTCGGTGAACAGCTGGCGAAACGTTCCGGTCCGGTAAGAATCGTTGGAGCCTCCAATGGGTGTACCGTCGCGGTCCTGCTGGCGCTGAGGTTTCCCGGGCTGGTCGATCGCCTCCTTCTGGCCTGGCCCGCGACGGGTGACGACGCCGCCGCGAACGAGCGTGCCCGGGCCGGGATGGTGGGTCGTGGGTGCCCGCCGGCGGCCGCGGACGGGCTGCTCGCGGGCGGCATCCTGCGGGGTGTGGCGGACGACGAATTGGCGTTGCTGGAGCGAATTCAGGTGGCGGTCCTGCCGTCGGTGCCGGAGAATCCGTCGCATCAGCGAAAGACGGTCGACGCGTTGCTGCGGTCGATCCGGGGGAGTCGTGAGCTGGCCGGGTGTCCGGAACCGCCGACGCCCGCGTTCCGTGACCGGAACGGCCCGCCCTACCTGGATCAGCTGGTGCGAACGATCGTGGAGTTCGTCAACTGAGGGGATGAGCGTGGAGCTTCGGGGGTTCGACGACGGGTACGGCGTCCAGGTCGCGGGCTGGGCGCTGGACGAGAAGGAAGTGGCGTTGCTGTCCGGGCGGGTGGTCTACCCGTTCCCCGACGAGCTGCTGGCGAGTTGGCGGACGGTCGACTCCGACATCCACTCCTATCTGCTGTTCGACGGCGAGCGGCCGGTCGGGTACGGCGAGGTCTGGCTGGACGACGAGGAGGACGAGGTCGAACTCGCCCGGATCATCGTCGATCCGGAGGTCCGGGGTCGTGGGGTCGGCGGCGAACTCGTGCGGGCGTTGCTCGGGCCGGCGCTGGATGCCGGCTACTCGGAGGTGTTCCTGCGGGTCCGCCCGGAGAACGCCGCGGCGATCCGGGCTTACCACGGCAGCGGCTTCGTCGACGTCCCCGCCGCGTTGATGGAGGAGTGGAACGACGGCCAGCCGGTCCCCTACCGCTGGATGCGCTATGCCGGTGAGCAGGTGGACGTCGGCGAGCTCAGGGGCTGAGGGTTTGCGTCCACCTGCCGCGGCGGGTGCTACCGACGGGCGCTCAGCAGGTCCCGGATCTCGGTGAGCAGTTCCTGGTCGGTGGTCAGCGGAGCGGGCTCGGGCTCCTCGCCGCGCTGGCGACGCTCGGCCAGCTTGTTCAGCGGCATCACGATGAAGAAGTAGACGGCCGCCGCGACGAACAAGAAGTTCAGCGCCGCGTCCAGGATCAGGCCGATCGAGAACTTCGCATCGTTGATCTCGAAGTTCCAGACGCCGGTCAGATCGGTCTTGCCGAAGATCGCCGCGATCAGCGGGTTGATGAAGCCGGCCACGACCGCATTGATGATCTTGGTGAACGCTGCGCCGATGACGACGGCGACCGCGAGGTCGACGACGTTGCCGCGCATGATGAATTCCTTGAAGCCCTTGAGCATGTGGGTGCCTCCACGAAGCGGGTGGTTGTCCCCCGACAAGTTAGGGCTGCAGCTTCGTCAGAGCGAGCGACCGCGCCGCATCGTGACACATCGTGCCCTGACAGATCCGACGAGTGATCAACTCGTGTCCGGCGTCAGCGCGACAGTGATGCGTGCGTTGGCCCCGGCCTGAGCTAGCCGGGCGGCCGCCTCCGGCGCGGCGGCGACCACGATCAGCGCTCCCGAGGTGGTCGATCGAGGCGCCGGCAGAGCGACCACGGGAACGGCGCGGGCCAGCACGGTCGCGGCGTCCGCGGTGGTGCTCGCCGCGGCGTACAGAGTGATGCGGTCGCCGACGCGGAGGAGGGCGGTGACGTCGGCGTCGTCGACGCGGAACGGGTAGGCGACCGAGCCGGACGGCACGGCCGGCGGCGCCAGAAATCTGGCGTCGGTGAGCGGCTCGCCGGCTCTGACCGGTCCGCTGAGCACGCGACTCGTCAGCTCGCTGCCCGGTCTGAGCGCACCGGTCGGCACCGCACCGGCCGGTAGGTCGACGGTCCGCAGATCGTCGCGCGCCGGTGTGACGCCGCCGGTCAGGTCGCGCGCAGCGGCCAGCACCGCGACGGTCGGTGGCGGCGCGGGGGAGAGGGCGAGAAGTCCGAAGTACACGGCGGCCGCGGCGGCGACGCCGGCGAGCAGCCGGCGGTGCCACCGGGCGGCCCGGAGCAGGTCACGAGGGGAGGGGATTTTCATGCCGGAGAAGGTACGAGTTTCTCCGGCAACGGCCCTTCAGTTATCCACAGGTGGCGGTCAGGCCGCGCTGGAGCCCGAGGACGACGACGAGCTGCTCGAGGACGAGGACGATCCCGAGGACCCGGTGGACGACGACCCCGAGGACGTCGACGAAGAAGAGGACGAGGACGAGCCGGACGACGAGGACGACGACTCGGCCTTCGCCGGCGCCGAGCCCTTGCCGGACGACCGGCTGTCGGTCCGGTAGAAACCGGAGCCCTTGAACACGACGCCCACCGCGTTGAAGACCTTGCGCAGGTTGCCCTCGCAGTTCGGGCACACGGTCAGAGCGTCGTCCGTGAAGCTCTGGCGCACCTCGAGCGCTTCGCCACAGTCGGTGCACTGGTACTGGTACGTCGGCACGGTCGGTTCCCTTCAGGCCGCTGGCACTCCTACTACCCGACTGCTAATAATGCGTCAGCCGCCCGAAGTATTCCAAACCCGTGTCCACCTACCTCAACTCTGCGTCCATGTCCAGCCGACGCAGAGCAACGCAAAGTTGTGAGGGACCCCATTTGGGGAGGGCGGGGGGATTCTCTACGGTTGGGTCCGTGCGTCGCCTGCTTCGAGTCGTCATCATCAGCGGAATCGCCCTCGCCACGGTCCTCCTGGTGATCGCGGGAACCGTCGTCTTCGTCGTCCGCCACTCGTTCCCGACGTACGACGGAACGATCGAGCTGGACGGCCTGGACGGCGATGTCAGCGTGGTCCGGGACGCCAACGGCATCCCGCAGATCTACGCCGACAGCCCGGCCGATCTGTTCGCCGCGCAGGGGTACGTGCACGCCCAGGACCGGTTCTTCGAGATGGACTTCCGCCGGCACGTCACGTCCGGCCGGCTGAGCGAGCTGTTCGGCAAGACAGCGCTCGAGACGGACAAGTTCATCCGGACCCTCGGCTGGCGGCGCGTCGCCGAGAAGGAACTGCCGCTGCTCAGCCCGACCACCCGGCAGTACCTCGACGACTACGCCCGCGGCGTCAACGCCTACCTCGCCACCCACAGCGGCTCCGGTCTGAGCCTGGAGTACGGCGTCCTCTCCCTCCAGCCCGGCGGGCCGAAGAACTACCGCCCCGAGCCCTGGACCGCCGCGGACTCGCTGGCGTGGCTGAAGGCGATGGCGTGGGACCTCGGCGGCAACCTGGACGAGGAGGTCACCCGGACGAAGCTGCTGTCGGCGTTCCCGGCGCGCAACGTCGAGAGCCTCTACCCGCAGTACCCGTACGACCGGAACCAGCCGATCCTGTCCGGCGGCTCGATCGGCAAGGACGGCAAGTTCACCACCGCGCCGGTCAGTCCGGAGCTCCGCCGCGGGATGCTCACCCAGGACCTCCTGAAGTCGCTGGACTCGGTGCAGAAGGTCGCGAAGGGCCTGCCCCAGCTGCTCGGCCAGGGCGACGGCGTCGGCTCGAACTCCTGGGTGGTCTCCGGTGACCACACGACCACCGGCAAACCGCTGCTGGCCAACGACCCGCATCTAGGCGCGACCATGCCGGGCATCTGGACCCAGGTCGGCCTGCACTGCAACAACGTCGGCAAGAGCTGTCCGTTCGACGTCTCCGGCTTCAGCTTCTCCGGCCTGCCCGGCGTGGTGATCGGCCACAACAACGCGATCTCCTGGGGCTTCACCAACCTCGACCCCGACGTCCAGGACCTCTACCTGGAGCGGATCGACGGCAACAACGTCCTCTACAACAACAAGTGGCGCGCGATGGCCACCCGTGAGGAGACGTTCAAGGTGGCCGGCGAGGACGAGCCGGTGAAGATCACCGTCCGCGAGACCCGGCACGGCCCGCTCATCTCCGACGTCGGCGACGACGAGCGCAAGGTGGGTGAGTCCGCAGCCGCGCAGGCGAAGTACCCGACGGCGTACGGCGTCGCACTGCAGTGGACCGCGCTCAACCCGGGCCGGACCGCCGACGCGCTGTTCGCGATCAACACCGCGCAGAACTGGACCGAGTTCCGGGCCGCCGCGCAGCAGTTCGAGGTGCCCTCGCAGAACCTTGTGTACGCCGACACCGACGGCCACATCGGCTACCAGGCGCCCGGGATGGTCCCGATCCGCACCACCGGCCGCGGCGACTGGCCGGTCCCGGGCTGGGACCCGAAGTACGCCTGGAAGGGCTATGTCCCGTTCGACGCGCTGCCGACCGAGTTCGACCCGCCGGACGGCATCATCGTCACCGCCAACCAGGCCGTGGTGCCGAACACGTACAGCTACTACCTGACGAACTCCTGGGACTACGGCTACCGGTCGCAGCAGATCCTCGACCGGATCAAGGCGGCCGGGAAGCTGGACGCGAACGCGATGGCGTCGATCCAGCTGGACACCAAGAACAAGATCGCCGAGATGCTGGTCCCGTACCTGCTCCGGATCAGCATCGACGACGCGTTCGACAAGCAGGGCCAGGACACCCTGCGGAACTGGGACTACACCCAGCCGCCGGACTCGGCCGCTGCGGCGTACTTCAACGTGGTCTGGCGCAACCTGCTCGCGCTGACGTTCCACGACCAGATGCCCGAGGGCACCTGGCCGGACGGCGGCTCCAGGTGGTTCGAGGTGGTTCACACGCTGATCGCGCAGCAGAACAGCGGCTGGTGGGACAACATCGGGACGCCGCAGCGGGAGAGCCGCGACGACATCCTCCGCGAGGCGCTGATCAACGCGCGGACCGAGATCACCCAGAAGATGGCGCGGGAGCCGTCCAACTGGCAGTGGGGCCGGCTGCACAAGCTCACGCTGACCAACCAGACGCTGGGGACGTCGGACATCAGCCTGGTCCGCAAGATCTTCAACCGCGGGCCGTACGAGCTGGGCGGCGGGGCGTCGATCGTCGACGCCACCGGCTGGGACGCCGCCGAGGGGTACGCCGTGACCGCGACCCCGTCGATGCGGATGGTCGTCGACCTGTCGGACTTCGACAAGTCCCGCTGGGTCAACCTGACCGGTGTCTCGGGCCACGCGTTCTCCTCGAACTACACCGACCAGACCGACCTGTGGGTCAAGGGCGAAACCCTGCAATGGGCCTACACCAAGGGGGCTGTGGAAGCGACCCGCAAGCACTCCCTGACGTTCACGAGACCGGACCGGTAGTCACCAGGCGGGCGCGACGGCCTCGGCGAACAGCTCCTCCGGCCAGGTCCATAGCGCCCGCTGGGTCAGCAGGATCGAGATGGTCCCGTCGACCGGGCTGTTCGACCACAGCGTTCCCAGACCGCCTGCCCAGCCGTACCGGTCGGCGCTGACGGACACCCCGTAGCCCCAGCCGGTCTCCGGCCCGAGGAAGTCAGCGGCCGCGGCACGCTGTTTCGGGGTGAGCTGATCGGTCGTCATCTCGGCGGCCGCTGCCGGCGACAACACGCCGGCGCCGCCGGTGAGCAGCATTCGCGCGAAGGCATGGAAGTCGTCGACCGTCGAGATCAGTCCACCGCTCGCATCAGGGAACGGCGGCGGCGTCAACCACTGGCTCTCCGCAGCCGGGTCCAGCAGGTCCTCACCGACGTACGCCGTGGTCAGCCGGTCAGGATCCACCGCCGTGAACCCGGTGTCGCGCATCCCCAGCGGCTCGAAGATCCGCTCGCGCAAGAAGTCCTCCAGGGGCTGACCGGTGACTCGCGCGATGTGTACCCCGAGCACATGCGAGCCCGTCGAGTACAGCCAGCGCTCGCCCGGTTGGTACTGCAGCGGCAGTGTGCCGAGCCGCCGCATCCACTCGCCCGGCTCGAGCGGAGTCCGCGGCACAGGTGGCCCGAAGGTATGGAGCTCCAGCTCCTCCTCCCGCTGCCGCAGCGAAGCGTTGTCCGATTCGCCCAGCCCGAGCCGGAAGGTGAGCAGGTCCCTGACCGTGATCGGCCGCTCCGCCGGCACTGTGTCGTCGAGCGGTCCGTCCGGATCCCGCAGTACGACGGGGTGCGCCAGCTCCGGCAGTACGTCGTCAACTGGCGCGTCCAGGGACAGCCGAAGCTCGTCGACCAGGACCATGGTCGCGGCCGCGACGATCGGCTTCGTGAACGACGCGATGCGAAACAGGCTGTCCCGCTGCAGCTCCGGGCCGTCGTACGCCGTTCTGCCGAGCACCTCGACGCGTGTCTCGTCGCCTCGGCTCAACAGGCTGATCAGACCGGGCACCACACCGCTGTCGACGTATCTCTGCAGCATCAGCTCAGTCCACCAGCGAACGGCATCTCCCGCCACTGCGCGGCGAACATGCGGATGCCGTCGGCCAGTCCGGGGAACTGTGGGACCAGTGGGGTGCACACCAGGACCTGGAGTGCGCGGGCCAGGTCCATCACTTGCTGGACGCGGGGGTCGAGCGTCGGGAGTCCGCGGGAGCGTGCGCCCTCGTCGTACGCGTGGCACAGATCCGGGCCGAAGCCGGCGAGGTCCCACTCGAGCGGGCCGACGGACACGTCCTCGAAGTCGGCCCACAGCGGCCCGTCGACGGTGGTGATGAGATTCCACGACGGGGCGTCGCCGTGCAGCGGCTGGACGGTCGCGGACGGGAAGACCGCCTCGAAACCGGATCGGCTGGTCAGGATCGGCTCCAGCACCTTCCACTCGGCTCTCGCCCGGTCCAGGTCGTCCTGCTCGAGCAGACCCGGCACTGCCTCGGCTGTCGCCAGACCGGATCCGATCAGCCGCAGCGGAGTCATCCAGGACAGCTCGCCCGGGTAGCTCGCGAGCTGAGCGTGCAGCTCCGGTACTCGCGCCGTCGCCGCGATGTAGTCCGGTTCAGCGGCCTTGTCGACCTCGACGTACGTCCAGAAGGTCATGGTCAGCCCGTCCTGCTCCGCCGGTTTCAGCGGTACCAGACGGCTCGGCGGCACCACGGGCACACCCTGGTCCACCAGCCAGGTCACCACGTCGAGCTCGCGCTGCTGGCGCCCTGGTTCCTGTTGCAGGTCGCCTGGCAGGTTTATAGGCACCCGTGCGACGACAGGGGACGGCTGCAGGTGCACGACTGTCGAGAACGCCTCGTAAAGGACAGTCGGGTCGGTGACCGTGAGGCCGAGGGAACGTGCGGCTGTGGCTGCGGCTTGAACCGCGGTCTCAGTCATCTCCTGATCTTCGCAGCGGGATCAACCGATTTGGCGTGAGTGCGGCGTCGACCGGCTGGTCGTGCGTGTCGCAGGGGAGGGCGTCGACGATCTCCGTGTCGTAGACGGCCGCCCACAGCGGCGTACCGGGGCGGACGCGGGCGAGCGCACGGTCGTACGAGCCGCCGCCGCGGCCGAGGCGTACGCCGTCACGGGCGACTGCCACGGCCGGGCAGATGACCAGGTCGGCGGTGGCGATCGCGTCGGAGCCCAGGTCGATCGGCGGCTCGGACAGGCCGAGCCGACCGGGTACCAGGTCCGCTGCGCCGGGTGCGATGCCCCAGCCCAGGTCGTTGTCTGCGTACAGGATCGGCAGCAGCACCTCGCGGTGCGTCGCGAGCAGCCAGTCGATCAGCGCCCCGGTCTGGGGCTCCGGCCCCCTGGACACGTAGAGCGCGACTCGGTACACCTCGGGCAGCACCTGTTGGGCGCTCGCCAGCAGTCCCTCCGCGCGGGGCCGCTGCCCCCGCGCCGCCAGGAAATGCTGCCGCGCCACGGCCTTCGTCTGGAACACAGTCCGATCGTATGAGCGTGACGCGCGCAACACTGGGATTACCGTGCGTCCCCTAGGGTTGGTGCATGGGTGAGGTGGGTCTCAGACAAGCGCAGGAGAAGATGCGCGCGGCCGGCGCTGCCGATGTCGCGATCCGCGTCTTCACGCACTACTACCAGTTGCTCGAGTCCGGTCAGCAGGGGAAGATCCGCGAGGCCGACATCGAGCCGGTGGGCGAACTGCCACACCTGGACCACCTGGACACCGATCCGGACGCGCTCCGCGCCGCGCTCGCCGAGACGGTGGTCATCAAGCTCAACGGCGGCCTCGGTACGTCGATGGGCGTCACCGGCCCGAAGTCCGCGCTGCCGGTGAAGAACGGGCTGAGCTTCCTGGACATCATCGCCCGCCAGATCCTGAGCACCCGGCGGGCGTACGACGTACCGCTGCCGCTGGTGCTGATGAACTCGTTCCGCACCAGGACCGAGTCGCTGCAGATCCTGAGCGAGTACGACGGGCTCGCGGTCGACGGCCTGCCGCTCGACTTCCTGCAGAACATGGAGCCGAAGCTGCTCGCCGACGACCTGACGCCGGCCGAGTGGGAGGCGGACCCGGAGCTCGCCTGGTGCCCGCCCGGGCACGGTGACCTGTTCACCGCCCTGGTCGCCTCCGGCACCCTGGACGCGCTGCGGGAACGCGGTTTCCGGCATGCATTCATCTCGAACGCCGACAACCTCGGCGCCACCCCGGACCCGCGGATCGCGGCCTGGATGGCCGAGCACGACGTGCCGTTCGGGATGGAGGTCTGCCGGCGGACGCGGTCCGACCGCAAGGGCGGTCACGTCGCGGTCCGCACCTCCGACGGCCGGCTGATCCTGCGCGACAGCGCGCAGGTCGCGGACGAGGACACGCAGTACTTCCAGGACATCACCCGGCACAAGATGTTCAACACCAACAACCTCTGGATCGACCTCGACCGGTTCGCCGAGCTGATGGCGGGGCATGACGGGATCCTCGGGCTGCCGATCATCGTGAACCGCAAGACCGTCGACCCGGCCGACCCGTCCTCGCCGAAGGTGATCCAGCTGGAGACGGGGATGGGGACCGCGATCGAGACGTTCGAGGGATCGCAGGCCGTGGTCGTCGACCGCAGCAGGTTCAAGCCGGTCAAGACCACCAACGACCTGCTGGTGCTGCGCTCGGACGTGTACGAGCTCGACGAGGCCGGGGACCTGACCACGACGCACGAGGGCGACGAGCCGTACGTCGACCTGGACCCGGAGTACTTCAAGATCCTCGCCGACTTCGACGCCCGGTTCGCGGCCGGCGTGCCGTCGCTGGTCCGGGCCGACCGGCTGGAGGTCCGCGGCGATGTTGCCTTCGGCAAGGACGTGGTGG
The DNA here is from genome assembly GCF_053603655.1 of Kribbella sp. NPDC004138. Lineage (NCBI taxonomy): Bacteria > Bacillati > Actinomycetota > Actinomycetes > Propionibacteriales > Kribbellaceae > Kribbella > Kribbella sp. NPDC004138. The sequence continues at coordinate 83,025 of NZ_JBSGFZ010000024.1, read as the reverse complement.
TGGTCGGGGACGTCGAGGTGACCGCGCCCGACGGCGAGCGCCGGGTGATCCCGGACGGAACCGAACTGCGTTGATCGACGACCTCCTGGTGCGTCCGCTGGAGCCGTCCGACACGGGCGAGGCGGCCGCGCTGTGGTGGCGGTCCCGCCACGCCGACGGGGCTCAGCTGCCGCCGGCGATCCATACCGCGGAGCAGGTCGCCACCTGGTTCGCCGACGTACTGCTGCCGGACGGGCAGACGTGGCTCGCGCTCGACGACGGCCGGATCGTCGCGGTCCTGACGCTCGACGGCGACGACCTCGACCAGCTGTACGTCGCCCCGGAGGCGGCCGGCCAGGGCATCGGCTCGGCCCTCGTCGATCTGGCCAAGGACCTCCGCCCCGGCGGTCTGGCGTTGTGGACTTTCCAGAGCAACACGCGCGCGCAGGCCTTCTATTCGCGGCACGGCTTCCAGGAGGTTCGCCGGACGGACGGCGCGGCCAACGAGGAACGGGCCCCGGACGTCCGCATGGTCTGGGGTCGCCACCCGGAGGCGGAACCAACCTAGAACCCGGCCGGACTTCTTGGCGCACCCTCCCGGAACTATCGCCTGGAACGGTGGATCCGTGGATTAGGGTCGAGCTCGTGAGACGAAGTGTGGATGAGCATCTAGAGGTCGTACTCGGTCGGGTCGCGGCCCTGCCGGCGTTCGACCAGCCGTTGATGGACGCGGTCGGGCTGGTGCTCTGCGAGGACATCGTCTCGGGGGTGAGCCTGCCGGGCTTCGACAACTCCGCCATGGACGGATACGCCGTTCAGGCGGCCGACCTGGCCGGTGCCTCGGACGAGAACCCGATCAGCCTGCCGGTGGTCGGGGAGTTCCGGGCCGGGCACAGCGAGCCGATCGTGGTCACCCCCGGGACCTGTGTGCGGATCATGACCGGCGCGCCGATGCCGCGCGGGGCGGACAGTGTGGTGCCGGTCGAGTGGACCGACGGCGGGACGGTCAGCGTGCGGATCACGCAGCAGCCGCCGCTCGGCGGGTCGGTGCGGCGTGCGGGCGAGGACGTGACGGCCGGGGCGCAGGTGCTGGACGGCGACACAGTCCTCGGCCCGCGGCAGATTGCTGTGCTCGCCGCGGTCGGCCGGGCGCGGGTGAAGGCGAGACCGCGGCCGCGGGTCGTGGTGATCTCGACCGGGGCCGAGCTGCGCGAGCCGGGCAGCCGGTTGGGCGACGGGCAGATCTACGACTCGAACAGCTACACCCTGGCAGCGTGCGCGCGGGACGCCGGGGCAGTGGTGTATCGCGTCGGCATCGTGGACGACGACCCCAAACGGATCATGGACACGCTGTCCGACCAGTTGGTCCGCGCCGACCTGGTCATCACCACCGGGGGCGTCAGCATGGGCGCGTACGACATCGTGAAGGAGGAGCTCTCCAAACTCGGCACGGTCGACTTTCCGCAGGTCGCGATGCAGCCGGGGAAGCCGCAGGGGTTCGGGGTGATCGGGGAGGACGAGATCCCGATCTTCACGCTGCCCGGCAACCCGGTCTCGGCGTACATCTCGTTCGAGGTGTTCGTGCGGCCCGCGCTGCGCAAGATGATGGGCCAGATGCCGTACCGGCGGGCGCTGGTCCCGGGCGTGACGCTGGACGGGTTCAGCTCGCCCGCGGGGCGGCGGCAGTTCGTCCGCGCGGCGGCCACCTCCGGCGACGAGGGCTGGATGGCCAGTACAGTCGGCGGGCACGGCTCACACCTGCTGGGCGGGTTGAGCCGGGCGAACGCGCTGATCGTGGTGCCCGAGGACGTGACCTCGGTCCGCGCCGGCGATCAGGTCGAGCTGATGCTGTTAGGGGATGTCTGATGACCGAGCCGCCCACGGGCCTGACCCATGTCGACGAAACCGGGGCCGCGCGGATGGTCGACGTGTCGGCGAAGGAGACCGGCGCCCGGCGAGCTGTTGCCAGCGGCAAGGTTCTGGTCTCGGCCGAGGTGGTGGCGGCGCTGCGCGGCGACGGCGTGCCGAAGGGCGACGCGTTGGGGGTCGCGCGGATCGCCGGCATCATGGGCGCGAAGCGGACCCCCGATCTGGTCCCGCTGTGCCATCCGATCGCGATCACCGGCGCCAAGGTCGACCTGGAGGTCACCGACGACGCTGTGCAGATCCAGGCACAGGTGAAGACCACCGACCGGACCGGCGTCGAGATGGAGGCGTTGACCGCGGTCGCCGTCGCCGGGCTGGCTGTCATCGACATGGTGAAGGCGCTGGATCCGGCCGCGGTGCTGACCGACGTGCGGGTCGAGCTGAAAGAAGGCGGTAAGACCGCGCACTGGGAGCGGCCGTGAGGGCTCTCGTCGTCAGCGTCTCCAACAGGGCGGCCGCTGGGGTCTACACCGACACCACGGGTCCGCTGATCGCGTCGCGGCTGGCCTCGTGGGGTTTTGACGTGTCAGGGCCTGACGTCGTGCCCGACGGCGCGCCGGTTGGTGATGCGCTCCGCGCGGCGGTCGAGGCGTCGTACGACGTAGTGCTGACGACTGGCGGCACCGGGATCTCCCCGACGGACGAGACACCCGAGCAGACAGCCGCGGTGCTGACGAAGGTCGTGCCGGGCATCGCCGAAGCAATCCGGGCGTACGGCGTGGCCAACGGCGTACCAACGGCCTCGCTGTCCCGTGGGCTGGCTGGAGTCGCCGGTCGCACGGTCATCGTCAACCTGCCTGGTTCACGGGGTGGTGTGAAGGACGGTCTCGCCGTGCTGGAGCCGTTGCTGCGCCACGCGGTCGAGCAGGTGCACGGCGGCGACCATGTCCGGACGGACGGCGACTGATGGCAGTTGTCCAGTGGCCGGTCGAGCTGAAGCACGGCCAGGTCGGGCTGCGACCACTCCGAGCCGCCGACGGTAGCGAGTGGGCCGCCGCACGCCAGCGAAACGTCAGCTGGCTGCGGCCGTGGGACGCGACGCAGCCACCGGGTGCGGACGACGGTGCCCGCACGTTCCGCGCGATGGCACGCGACTGGAACCGGCAGGCGCGGTATGGGCGGATGCTGCCGTTCGTCATCACGTACGGCGGTGCCGCGGGCGCCGGCGCGCGGGCGAAATGGCCGCTGGTCGGGCAGCTCACGGTCTCCGGAATCACGTACGGCTCGGCGCGCTGGGCGAACCTCGGCTACTGGGTCGACGAGCAGTACGCCGGTCGCGGGATCGTGCCGACCGCCGTCGCGATGGCCGCGGACCACTGCTGGTTCACCCTCGGCCTGCACAGGATCGAAGTGGCCATCCGCCCGGAGAACAAGGCCAGCCTGCGCGTCGTGGAGAAGCTCGGCTTCCGGTTCGAAGGCGAGCGGCCGAGGTTTCTGCACATCGACGGCGACTGGCGCGATCACCGCATCTTCGCGCTCAACGTCGAAGAGGTCGGACCCGGTCTCGTAGCGCGACTGGTTTGACTACCCTGCGTGCTATTCACATCAGTCACACGAGTCTTCTTGCGACACACCGACTCACGTACCTCATCTGGCCCCCGCCGCGCCTTAGCGTCGTCGCATGGGGACGACAGGGCTGATCTATGTGGCGATCGTCGCCGCGTGGGCCGCCTACCTCGTCCCGATGTGGCTGAAGCGGGGCGACGAAGCGCGGCGCCGCCCGGTGGTGCCGTCGTCCGCCGAAGCGCGCGTCCTGTCCCGTGACCCGTCGCGGCCGCGGTACGTCGTACGCCCGGCCGGTCCGACCGCCACCGACGACCCGTCGCCACCCAAGCGGTACGTTCCCAACCGAGCCCGCCGGGTGGCCGCGATGCGCCGTCGGCGGGTGCTGTCGATCCTGACCCTTTCGCTGCTGTCCGTCGTGGCCCTCGCCGGACTGGCGATGCTGCCGTGGTGGTCGGTGGCGATCCCGGGCGCGTCGATCGCCGCCTTCGTCGTCGTCACCCGGGTGCAGCTGCGCCGCCAGGCCCGCGCCCGCGCGGAAGCCGCCGCGGAACGCCGCGCCCGCGCCCAGGCACGCCACGACCGCGGCCCCGCCGGCAAGCCCGCGCCGTCGGCCGACGAGGAGATGACCATCGAGGTCAAGCTCCCCGCCGAGCCCGCTCCGGAGCCCGAGGTCAAGCAGCCGTCGGAAGGCCTGTGGGACCCGGTGCCGGTCACGCTGCCGACGTACGTGCTCAAGGAGAAGGCCCCCGACCGCACCGTCCGGACGATCTCGCTGACCGACGACGAGGTCTTCTCCAGCGCCCGCACGACGGACCCCGCCGACAAGCCCGCGATCGCCGAAACCGTCGCCCCCAAGCCCGAAGAACTGCCCGAGGTGAAGCGCGCGGTCGGCGACTGATATCCGGTTTTAGTCTGCGGGCCTCTACGTGTTAGAGTTTCGCGGTCGCCAGGGAAACCAGGTGACCAGCTCGGGGCTGTGGCGCAGTTGGTAGCGCGCTTCGTTCGCAACGAAGAGGCCAGGGGTTCGAATCCCCTCAGCTCCACGAAGACGATGGGCGAGGTGTGCCGCGCAGTTCCTGCGCTGGCCGCCTCGCCTTCGTCGTGTTGTGCGGCTGCGCTTCGCTTGCCGCGGGCGGGGGCTCCGCCACCCGCACCCCCTGCGCCTTCGCTTCGCTCGGCTCCTGGGCTGGGTTGGGCAGTCGGCGCGGGACTGGTGGTTCGGTTGGCTCTGGGGTGGTCAGTTGGGGGTGTAGGGCTGGATTACTTCGGTCCTCCAGGTGTTGGGGTCCGGGTTGGTGACTGGGTCGCTGTAGTAAATCTCCCAGGGGTCGCCGGCGGCCGTAGCGTTCCGGGTGGTCAGCCAGGTGGTCAGGGCCTGGTAGGCGGGCTCCATAGACTCGTACGGGCCCTGGTGGACTGTGCAGGCGGCTGGGCCACCGGGCAGGGACGAGGGGTGGACCTCGTCGGTCGAGTTGATGGGTGTGGTGACGGGGAAACCGGCTTCTACGTCGAAGCGGGCGTCGCCCAGTCCGTGGTAGCGGGCGAACGGGGGGCCGGCGATCGAGGTGCCTTGGGTGATGATCGCGCGGGCGATGGCGTCGTACACCGTGGACAGCCAAGGGCCGATGTCCGTCACGTCCAGCGTCGCGGATGCGACGGCTGTGTGCTGCTCTCGGCGCAGTTCGTCGAGGATCTCGTAGGTCTTCATGACATCAGCCTGGCTATGCCGGCGGCGGTCGGCCAGGGGCTAAAGACCGGCTCGGCGCTGGGGCTCAGGTCAGTGACGTGGTGGCGGTGCGGAGGTCTTCTAGGGCGGCTAGGACGTGTGGGGCCAGGCCCGTGTTGTCGTGGTCCAGCTCGGTCCACTCGGTGTAGCCGCGTTTGAAGGCCAGGACTCCTAGCTCGGCGGCCAGGTGGGCCAGGGGGTCGGGGACACCTCGGGAGAGGAGGGCCTCGGTCATGGCGGTGGCGAGGCCTACGCGTTTCAGGGTGTCGCGTTCTTGGAGTTCGGTGCTGGCGGCGATGGCGGCTTTGAGTCGCGGGCCCAGTTCGCGGTTCATTGGGCCCATGGCGTTCGAGGCGCGTTCGAGGCCTACGGCGACTGCCTCGAGAGGAGTGGCTGTTTCGGGTGCTTCGGTAATGCCCTCGACGAGCAGGCGGCACAACGTTTCCTGGCCGGCTACCAGGAGTTCCCGCTTGTCGGGGAAATGGCGGAAGAACGTGCTCTTGGTGACGCCGGCGCGTTCGGCGATCTGGGCGACCGTCGTCGCGTCGTAGCCCTGGTCGGCGAACAGGTCCACCGCGGCCAGGACCAGCCGATCGCGCGCGCCGGGTTCCCATCGAGCCATGCGGCCATTCTAGGTGATGGGACCTTTGTCCCGTCAGGTGCTACGGTGATGGGACAAAGGTCTCATCACTCCAGAGGAGCATCTCCATGCAGGTCTTCATCACCGGCGGTACCGGGCTGATCGGGTCCGCCGTCGTCCGCGAGCTGCTCGACAACGGCCACACGGTCCTGGGGCTCGCGCGTTCCGACGCGTCCGAAGCGACGCTGAAAGCCGCCGGCGCGGACGCCGTTCGTGGCGGGCTCGCCGACCTGGACGTTCTGCGCGCCGGTGCGGCCAAGTCCGACGGTGTGATTCATCTTGCCTTTAGCAACGACTTCAGCAGCCCGGAGGCGCTCGCGGCGGGAATCGCCGAGGAGAGTGCCGCGCTCGCGGCCATGGGGGAGGAGTTGGTGGGCAGCAATCGTCCGCTCGTTGCCGTGTCGGGTACGCCGTGGATTCCGGGCCGCGCCTCGACCGAGGCTGATCCGCTGCCGACCGAGGGGCCTGTCGGTGGGCGAGGTCGGTCCGTCATGGCAGCCCTCGCGCTGGCCGAGCGCGGTGTGCGAAGCGCCGCCGTACGCATGCCGCGCACGGTCCACAACCAAGGCGACGGAGGATTCGCCGGCCTGCTGACGCAGATCGCGCGCCAGACAGGTGTCTCCGGCTATCCGGGTGACGGCACGCAGCGCTGGCCCGCCGTACACGCGCTCGACGCCGCCGTACTCTTTCGGCTCGTCCTCGAGAACGCGCCGGCCGGAACCGCGTGGCACGCCGTCGACGACGAAGGCGACGCCGTACGAGACATCGCAGCCGTCATCGGTCGCCGCCTCGGCCTCCCGGTGCAGTCGGTCCCGGAGGAGACGTACGGCCCCCTCGGCCCGATCTTCGCCGCCGACCAGCCGTCATCCAGCGCCCACACCCGCCAGACCCTCAACTGGCAACCGCGCCACCCGCGCCTGCTGAAGGACCTGGAGAACGTCCAGCCTGGTTAGGAAACGCGGAAGCTAATCTTGACTCATTCCAGAAAACGCGGAAGACTGCGGGGCGTGCCGACAGTGGATGAGCTCCAGGGGTTGTTGCGTGGAGCCTCGTTGCGGGTGACGCGGCCGCGGCTGGCTGTGCTGGCCGCGGTGTACGGGCATCCACATGCGGACACCGACTCGATTATCGGTGCCGTGCGCAACGAATTGCCCCAGGCATCGCACCAGGCGGTGTACGACTCGCTGCACACGTTGACCGCGGCGGGACTGGTGCGGCGGATCCAGCCGCTGGGGTCGGTGGCGCGGTACGAGTCGCGTGTGGGGGACAACCATCACCATGTCGTCTGCCGCTCGTGCGGCGCCATCGCCGATGTCGATTGCGCGGTCGGGCATGCGCCCTGCCTGACCGCGTCGGACGACCACGGGTTCGTCATCGACGAGGCCGAGGTCATCTATTGGGGCCTGTGCGCGGACTGCGCACGACGTACCTGACTTCCTTTGAAAACGTCCAGTCCTGGAAGGAATCCGATGTCCGAGAACCATGAGCCCCTGCCCGGCGAAGCCTCCGCGGAGAGCCGCGGCGCCGAGACCGGCGGCTGCCCGGTGAACCACGGTCAGGGCGTGCACCCGACCAGCGGGAACGCCAACCGCGGATGGTGGCCGAACCAGCTGAACCTGAAGATCCTGGCCAAGAACCAGCCGGTGTCGAACCCGCTCGGGGAGGAGTTCGACTACGCCGCCGAGTTCGCGACGCTGGACCTGGCCGCGGTCAAGGCGGACATCGCCGAGGTGCTGACCACGTCGCAGGACTGGTGGCCGGCCGACTTCGGGAACTACGGCCCGCTGATGATCCGGATGGCCTGGCACAGCGCCGGCACGTACCGGATCCACGACGGCCGCGGCGGCGCCGGCGCCGGTCAGCAGCGGTTCGCGCCGCTGAACAGCTGGCCGGACAACGGCAACCTGGACAAGGCCCGCCGCCTGCTGTGGCCGGTCAAGAAGAAGTACGGCCAGAAGATCTCCTGGGCCGACCTGATGATCCTCACCGGCAACGTCGCGCTGGAGACGATGGGCTTCAAGACCTTCGGGTTCGCCGGCGGCCGCGTGGACGTGTGGGAGCCGGAGACCGACGTGTACTGGGGCCCGGAGACCAGCTGGCTCGCCGATGAGCGGTACTCCGGTGAGCGCGACCTCGAGCGTCCGCTCGGCGCGGTCCAGATGGGCCTCATCTACGTGAACCCGGAAGGCCCGAACGGCAACCCGGACCCGGTCGCGGCGGCCCGCGACATCCGCGAGACGTTCGGCCGGATGGCGATGAACGACGAGGAGACCGTCGCGCTGATCGCGGGCGGCCACACGTTCGGCAAGACCCACGGCGCCGGCCCGGCCGAGAACGTCGGCGCGGAGCCGGAGGGCGCGCCGATCGAGGCGCTGGGCCTGGGCTGGAAGAGCACGTACAACAGCGGCAAGGGCAAGGACTCGATCACCAGCGGTCTCGAGGTCACCTGGACCACGAAGCCGACCCAGTGGACGAACGACTTCTTCGAGATCCTGTTCGGCCACGAGTGGGAGCTCAGCAAGAGCCCGGCCGGCGCGAACCAGTGGGTCGCCAAGAACGCCGAGGCGATCATCCCGGACGCGTACGACGGCCCGAAGAAGCTGCCGACGATGCTGACCACCGACCTGTCGCTGCGCTTCGACCCGATCTACGAGCCGATCTCGCGGCGGTTCAAGGACAACCCCGACGAGTTCGCGGACGCGTTCGCGCGGGCCTGGTACAAGCTGACCCACCGCGACATGGGCCCGATCGTGCGGTACCTCGGCTCCGAGGTCCCGAGCGAGGTGCTGATCTGGCAGGACCCGCTCCCGGCCGTCGACCACGAGCTGATCACCGACGCCGACGTGACCGCGCTGAAGGCCGCGATCGCTGCCTCCGGCCTGTCGGTGTCGCAGCTGGTTTCGACTGCGTGGGCGTCCGCGTCGACGTTCCGCGGCAGCGACAAGCGCGGTGGCGCCAACGGTGCGCGGATCCGCCTGCAGCCGCAGAGCGGGTGGGAGGTCAACAACCCCGACGAGCTCGCGCAGGTACTGCGGACGCTCGAGGGCATTCAGCAGTCGTTCGCGAAGCCGGTTTCGCTCGCGGACGTGATCGTCCTGGCCGGCGGTGTCGGTGTCGAGATCGCCGCGAAGAACGCCGGGTACGACGTCGACGTACCGTTCACGCCCGGCCGGGTCGACGCCTCGGCGGAGCAGACCGACGCCGACTCGTTCGCCGCGCTCGAGCCGGTCGCGGACGGGTTCCGCAACTACTACGGCAAGGGCAACCGGCTGCCGGCCGAGTACCTGCTGCTCGACCGCGCGAACCTGCTCACCCTGAGCGCGCCGGAGCTGACCGTGCTGGTCGGCGGCCTGCGTGTCCTGGGCGCCAACTACGACGGCTCGAAGCACGGCGTACTGACCGAGAACCCGGGCACGCTCACGAACGACTTCTTCGTGAACCTGCTCGACCTCGGCACCGAGTGGCACGCCACCGACGAGAGCGAGGAGACGTTCGAGGCCACCGTCGACGGGGCGGTCAAGTGGACCGGCACCCGCGCCGACCTGGTCTTCGGCTCGAACTCCGAACTCCGCGCCGTCGCCGAGGTCTACGCGAGCGACGACGCCAAGGAGCGGTTCGCCGCCGACTTCGTCGCCGCCTGGCACAAGGTCATGGAGCTCGACCGCTTCGACCTGCACCGCTGAGCACACCGAACAGGCTCCCCCGCACCGGGGGAGCCTGTTCGCATGTCAGCGGGTCCTGCTCAACATCAGTTGTTGCAGGTGCGCGGTGGGGCGGACGGCTCTTCCGATCCGCCGTCGGGGTCCACGAGGACGGGGCGGAGGTCGGTGATCTGGAGGGGGACGGAGCGGCTGAAGTCGAGTGGGATGTCGCCTTGCATGCCGCCGCCGGTCCAGTGGACGGTCCAGTACGCCGTGGCTGTGATGTTGTAGGTGCCGGACTTCTCGCAGCGGGAGGACTTGGCGTATTTGAACCCGCAGGTCGGTGAAGCCGGCATGTCTTTCAAGGATTTGCCGGCCGCCATCTGGCGGGTGAGCGGCGTCCCGGCGCCTTTGCAGGACACGGTCTCGCCGGCGCCCATGGACCATTCGATCCGATCGACGGTGCCAGTTGCCGTGATCGAGACACCGCCGAGCGCCGCGGTCTTCGTCTGCGGCCCGGTCGTCGTTGGGCCTGGGTCGGTCACCCACATCCAGACCGGGACGTTGACGATGCCGACGCGGTCAGCACTCTGCACATACGGCGAGACCCCAAGCCGCGGCGCCACGAAGCTCATCGTCTCCACCACCTGCCGAGCCGCCACCCGCGGATCAATCGTCCGCGTCTCACCTGGCGGCCGGTTCACAGACTCCGGCACGACCTGGATGACCGGCCATCCGTCGTCGACCGCAAGAATCAACCAGCATTCGTAGAACCTTGTACCCGGCGGATAATCGCTGACCTTGCTCGGGGAGACCAAAGACTGGGGCCCGGCGAGCGGATGCAGATAGCATCCTGATGCTGCGTCAAAGAACCCGCCGGCGTCCCGGCACGGCACAACCTGCCCTTCCCAGACGCAAGCAGACTCACCGGTCTTCTTGGCTCCGGGGGTCGTCTTGACGGAGGTGGTCGGCGGATGGCCGTCATCGCCCACGGAGTAGACACATTGTCCAGCGCTCCAGCCGATGACGCAGCCGGGTGAGCCAGGTGTCGGGCCAGCGAACGCAATGGATGATCCGATGACGGACAGAATCGCGGCGACGCCGAGGAGCTTGGATATCAGCATGTCGCTGGTTTCCTGCTCTGCGCGAAGTCAGCTTTCCAAGTGCCTTGGACGTGGCGCATGCGCATCTCGTCAACCGTTTGGTGCGGTGTTCCGGCGGGCCTGACACTCTTGCCCTTGGAGTCCACGGCGCCGGCCTTGGAGGAGTCGACGCACGCGCTGAGGATCAGGTTGTCGATCTGACCACTGGCATTCGGTTTGCCGATACTCAACGGCTTGATCCACATGACCTGCAGGCTTCCGAGGGAGCGCCATTTGGAACCTCGGAACTTCTCTGCCTCACCGAGTTCGGCTTGCAGCATCACGCCGCTCGCGTACTTACTCAGTGCTGTCACGTTGCGGCCGCCGCTCATGTACATCGCGTCCGTCGCGGCCACGAACCCTCGGTACGCGACCGAAGCAGCGGCGACGGCTACTTCCTCAGGAGTGCCGCTGGGCGTTGGGGAAGGAGTGGGAGACGAGGTAGGGGATGAGGTGGGCGACGGCGGGGCAGTGTTCGGTTGGCCGGCTTCTGGGGAGCCTTGGCAGGCGGTTAGCGTCAGGAGGGCGCTGAGGGCTGCGGCGGTGGGTCCGAGGGCCGGGTGGCGCGGCATGGGGGCTCCGTTCTGGATGCTGGGGGTGTAAGCGTCGCATACGGAGGGTGTTCGCCGGGTTGGTTATCCACAGGGCTGCGGGGGTTACCAGTTGGTGAAAGAGCCGTCGGGGCGGTGGAGGGTGGGGAGGGGGCGGGGTGGGGTGGAGTGGGCTCGGGCTAGGTCTCGGTCGATGTCGATGCCTAGGCCGGGGGTGGTTGACGGGAGTACTCGGCCGGGGGTGATGGTGGGGCGGTGGGTGAAGAAGCGGGCCAGAGTGTCGTCGGGGTCCGACTGGTGTTCCTGGATGGCGGCTACGGGGGTGGTGAGGTTGAGGTGCAGGGATGAGGCGGCGGTGACGGGGCCCAGGGGGTTGTGGGTGGCTAGTTTGATGTAGTGGGTTTCGCAGGCGGCGGCGATCTTGCGGGCCTCGGTCAGGCCGGCGGCGATGGCGATGTCGACGCGGGCGTAGTCGATCAGCTCGTTCTCGATCAGTGGTGCGAACTCCCACTTGGACGCGAACTGTTCGCCGGCCGCCAGCGGTACGCCGGTTCGCGCGCGCAGCATGCGGTACGAGTCGGGGTGTTCGGCGCGGAGTGCGTCCTCGACGAAGTACGGGCGGGCGGATTCGATCTCGCGGCACAGCGTGACCGCTTCGGGTGGGTCGAGCCGGGTGTGGACGTCGAGGATCAGCTCGACGGAGTCGCCGACCGTGTCGCGGACCTCGTGGAACAACGCGATCCCGTCCCGCAGCGTCCGGCGCTCGTCGAGGACGTCGCCGTCGTGCGGCACCGAGAATCGTAGGTGGGTCCAACCGTCGGCGACAAGCGTGCGGCACCGTTCGAGGAAGCGCGGGCGGTCCGCCATCCCGTCGCCCAGGTGGACGTAGCACGGCACGTAGTCCCGGACCTGCCCGCCGAGCAGTTCGTGCACGGGGACGCCATACGCCTTGCCGCGGATGTCCCACAACGCGACGTCGATCGCCGCGATCGCGGACGCGATCACCCGGTCGGCGGGGTAGAACCCGGACCGGAACATCAGCTGCCACAGCTGCTCGGTCCGCAGTGGGTCCTCGCCGAGCACCAGCCCGCCCAGATGGGACAGCGCGCCGGCCACGGCCTGTTGCCGGGACCGCAGGCCGACCTCGCCGATGCCGTGGATGCCCTCGTCGGTGTCGACCACGACGAGCATCATCGCGTCGCCCCGGTCGGGGAGGGTGAGCACTTCCCAGCCCGTGATCTTCATCTGACCTCTGCTCTGTTTCAGGAACGTTGTCATCGCACCTTATCTCACGATTTCAGGCGTACGCCAGAGCTTCTGTGAGGAAACAGAAACGAGCTGTTGACACAACCAGGAACGATTGCAAACATGTTTCAACGCTGAGTCCGAGAGCAAGGAGATCCGGATGGCCGCCACGGTCAGGGAAGTCGCGCAACTGGCGGGTGTGTCCCCGTCGACGGTGTCCCGGGTCTTCACCGCGCCCGACCAGGTGCAGGAGGCGACCCGGCAGCGGGTCACCGACGCCGCGCGGCAGCTCGGGTACCGGCCCGACCCCGCGGCCCGGACGCTGCGCAGCGGCCGCACGGAGTCGCTCGGCCTGGTCGTCCCGGACATCGCGAACCCGTTCTTCCCGCCGATCGTGAAGGCGATGCAGGCGCGGGCCCGCAACCACGGCTACACGCTCCTGGTCGCGGACTGCGACGAGCGCGAGTCCGACGAGCTGGAGACCATCGACGCGATCGTGAAGAAGGTCGACGGTCTGGTGTTGTGGGCCTCGACCCTGTCCGACGGCCGGCTGCAGGAGCTGGCCCGGGAGATCCCGCTCGTGCTGGTGAACCGGCAGGTCAAAGGCATCCCCGAGCTGCACATCTCGCTGACGTCCGGCATCAGCCAGGCCGCCGAACATCTGCGCGCGCTCGGTCACACCAGTTGTGTCTTCGTCAACTGCTCGCGCCCGGAGCACCTGCGGGGCAAGTCGATAAGAGAAACCTTCGACGCCCAGGGGTTGTCGGTCGTCGAGCTCGGTCCGTACGAGCCGCGTTTCGAGACCGGTCTGCACGCCGCGACCCTGGCTGTGGCGAACGGCGCCACCGCGATCCTCGCGCACAACGACCTGGTCGCGATCGGCATCCTGCACCAACTCGCCCACTCCGGGGTCGACGTGCCCGGTCAGGTCAGCGTGATCGGCATCGACGACACGCTGCTGGCCGCGATGTCGATCCCGGCCCTCACCACCATCCGGATCTCGCCGCAGACCGTGGCCACCCACGCCACCGACCTGATCGTCGAGACCATCAACGGCGCGGAGCCGCAGTCCGCCGAGGTCGGCTCGCGGCTGATTCCCCGCGCTTCCACAGGTCCCGCGCCACACCGCGCCTGACCCGAGCAGGTCCCACCACAGTACGGCGCGCCGCCCCGCCGTACCGATCCCTCCTGGAGACATTCAATGGCTACACCCATGCGTGTTCGTGCTGCCCTGGTGGCGGCCGCGACCGGGCTGGCACTGACCGGCTGTGCGGGACTCACCCCTGCCAAGGACGATGCCGGCACCGACGTCGTACTGCGGGTGCAGGGCATGCCGGCGCCGACCGACAGTGCCGCGCTGGCCCAGTTCAACCGGCTGGTGCAGGACTTCCAGGCGAAGAACCCCGGCATCACGATCGAAGGCAGCGAGAACCGCTGGGATCCGCTGACGTTCTCGGCCAAGCTGGCCGGCAAGACGATCGAGGACGTCATCCAGGTTCCGCTGACCGAGCCGCAGGGGCTGATCGCCCGCAAGCACGTCCAGCCGATCACCGAGCAGCTGAAGCAGTGGACGCACTACCAGGAGTTCAACCCGCAGGTCTTGCAGCCGCTGACTGACGGCGCCAAGCAGGTGTACGGCGTTCCGCAGGCGCCGTTCGCGCAGGGCCTCGTCTACAACCGGAAGCTGTTCACGCAGGCCGGTCTGGACCCGGACAAGCCGCCGGCGACCTGGGACGAGGTCCGCGCGGCCGCCAAGCAGATCAGCGCGAAGACCGGGAAGGCCGGGTTCGTCCACGAGTCCAAGGGCAACACCGGTGGCTGGCAGTTGACCATGCTGACCTACACCCACGGCGGCTCGATGGAGACCGAGCAGGACGGCAAGGTGGTTGCTGCCGTCAACGACCCGGCGACGAAGCAGTCGCTGGAGCTGCTCAAGGCGATGCGCTGGGCCGACAACTCGATGGGCCAGAACCAGCTGATGGACCAGGACGACGTGGTCAAGCAGTTCGCCGCCGGTCAGGTCGGCATGTTCATGGGGACGCCGGGCACGTACAAGCTGGCCAAGACGAAGTTCGGCATGAAGAGCACGGCCGACTACGGCATCACGTCGTTGCCGCAGGCCGGCGGGAACGCGACCCTTGGCGGCGCCGAGGTGTTCATGGTCCCGGCGTCGGTGCCGAAGGAGAAGGTCGACGCGGCCGTGAAGTGGCTGCTGTTCGCCCAGGCGGAGGCGCAGTACGAGCCGGCGGTCGCGGCCGAGCGCGCGAAGGAGCTGGCCAAGGATCCGAAGGCCGCGGTCGGCGTACCGACGCTGCCGATGTTCAGCACCGCGCAGCAGCAGAAGATCGACGCGGCGATCAAGCCGTACGTGAACGTGGAGCTCGAGCACTTCCGGCCCTGGCTGGAGGGTACGCCGAAGCTCACGCTGAAGCCCGAGCCGCCGCTCGCGGCGCAGAAGCTCTACACGATCCTCGACACCGTGGTGCAGTCCGTGCTCACCAAGAAGGACGCGAACGTGGACGCGCTGCTCACCAAGGCGCAGGCGGACGCCGACAAGATGCTCGCCGCGGAGCAGAAGTGACAACACTGCTGGAGCGCCCGGAGGTCACCAAAGCCGAACCTGTGGCGGTGGCCTCCCGGCGGCGGGCGGGACTGCGCCGGGAACTCCTCGGCCTGCTCTTCCTGGCGCCTGCTCTGCTGGTGTTCGGGCTGTTCTCGTGGTGGCCGATCGTGCGCGGTCTGCTGATCTCGTTCCAGGAGACGAATCTCGTCGACCCGGCGGTGTGGGTCGGACTGGGGAATTTCCAGGCGGTGCTGACCGATCCGCTGGTCGGGACGGCGATGACGAACACCCTGTTGTTCGTCGGCCTCGGGCTGGTGATCGGCTTCCCCGCGCCGATCGTGCTGGCAGCGGTGATGTCGACGGTACGGCGGTTCGCCGGTGTGTACCGCGTCGTCGTCTACCTGCCCGTCGTCGTACCGCCGGTGGTCGCGATCCTGCTCTGGAAGTGGTTCTACGACCCCGGCTCCGGTCTGTTCAACCAGCTGCTCGGCCTGGTCGGGCTCGGCCCGTACCCGTGGCTGCAGTCGCCGCACACCGCGATGCTGAGCCTGGTGCTCGAGGCGACGTGGGCTGGGATGGGCGGCGCCGCACTGATCTACCTGGCGGCAATGGCCGGCGTACCCGCGGAGCTCTACGAGGCGGCCGAGAGCGACGGAGCTGGGATCTGGCGGCGGATCTGGCACGTGCTGCTGCCGCAGCTGCGTCCGGTGATCGGGTTGCTGCTGCTGTTGCAGCTGATCGGCACGATCCAGGTGTTCACCGAGCCGTACATCTTCACGCAGGGCGGTCCGGACGACGCCACGCTGACCGTCCTGCTGCTGATTTTCCGGTATGCGTTCCAGGACGGCCGCTACGGGCAGGCCGCCGCGTTGTCCGTCCTGCTCGCGCTCGTTCTCGCTGTGCTGTCCGCGGTCTACCTCCGCCTGACCAGAAGCTGGAGCACCAAGTGAGCGAACCGATGACGACGTTCACGTCGAGCAACGACCTGCGCAGACCGGGTACGGCGTTCGCGCTCCGGGCGGTCCAGGTACTGACGCTGCTGGTCCTGGTGGCGATCGGGATCGGGCCGCTGTACTGGACCGTCAAGGGCGCGGTGTCGTCGCCGACCGAGATGGTGACGAACCCGCTGCGGCTGTGGCCGGCCGAGGCCGAGCTGGGCAACTTCGCCCGGGCCTTCACCGAGCTCCACGTCGGGCGCTACCTGGCCAACACGGTGACGGTGGTCATCGGCTCCTGGGCGGTGCAGTTGCTGGTGGCGATGACGGCGGGGTTCGCGTTCGCGGTGATCCGCCCGCGGATCGGCCGGTACGTGTACGGCGCGATTCTCGCCACCATGTTCGTGCCGTACACCGTCTCGCTGGTCAGCCTGTTCCTGACTGTGCTGGACGTCAACCTGCTCGACACCTACTGGGCGATCTGGCTGCCCGCGGGAGCGAACGCGTTCAACGTCCTGCTGGCGACCCGGTTCTTCGAGGCGCTGCCCCAGGAGCTGTACGACGCGGCGAAGGTCGACGGCGCGAGCACCTGGCAGCTGCTCACGAGGATCGTGCTGCCGATGAGCCGGCCGGTGATCGCGGTGATCAGCCTGCTCGCGATCATGCACTCCTGGAAGGAGTTCATCTGGCCGCTCGTGGTGATCTCCGACCCGCGGCTGCAACCGATCAGCGTCGCGCTGGCGAACCTGGTCGACTCGGCGCCGCTCGACGAGCTGATCGCGGCGATGGCGATGGCACTGGCGCCGCCCGTGCTGGTCTTCCTCGTGTTGCAGCGCTACGTGGTCGCCGGGCTCGGATTCACCGGGGTCAAAGGATGATCAGCCGGCGAGCAGTCCTCGGCGGCGCGGTGGCCGCGGCGGCCGCCGGGAGCGCCACGAGTCCGGCGTACGCGGCCGACGTGCAGATCACCGACACCGCGAACACGATCACGCTGATCGGGGCACCTGACACTGGTGAGGTCAGGGTGCTCGACGGCGGCGGGGTCCAGCGCTTCGCCCTCACGACGTTCGAATACGCGTACGGGACCGGCACGAGCAAGGTCGTCGTCCGGACCACCGGGATCACGAAGATCGAGGCGAACGGCGGGCAGCAGTTCACGGTCACGTACGGCGCGCCGGTCGGCCAGGTCGTCGGCACGTTCACGGTTGGTCTGCGGAAAGCACGGATCCGCTGGGACGTGACCGGCGTGACGGATCTGCGGACCGACAGTTTCCGCGTCGCGCGGGTCGTGTCGGGGACGGCGACCGAGCACTTCGACCCGGTCGTGTTGTGGAACCGGGACCGGGATCCGGGCACCGGCGCGCTGCGCGGCGGCATACCGTACGAGACGACCAACGGTGTCTGCTACTCCTACACCTGGGCCGACAACCGTGCCGTCATCCGTTTTCCGCAGAGCACGGTTGCCTTTAGCAACAACGGCTACCTGCACGCGGTCGGCGATGACAGCGGTTTCCTGGAGAGCACGATCGTGCTCGGCGCGATGCGGCCGCACTCGGCCGGGGTCATCGCGCGCGACGGCGATCTCGGTATCGACCTGTGGACCGCCCAGCCCTTCGGCCTCTGGAACACCGGCGGCGCCAGGACTGTCAGTTTCGAGGTGGTCAATGCGGCGCTGAACACCCGGACCGTGCGCGTCGACTGGGTCGCGCGGGACTGGAACGGCGGCTCGACCAGCGGTACGGCGAGTGCATCGGTCGGGCCGCGCGCGGTTTGGGACGGGAATTTCTCCGTCACCCTCGGCGCCCGCGACATCCGCTTCGTCGAGGCGGTCGTGTACGACGGCGCGACCGAGGCGGCGTTCGCTCGAACAACGCTTTCCGTGCTGTCCGCCTACACGTACGGCGACTCCGAGCAGAGCATGTTCGGGATGGGCAACTTCGCCTACCTGTCGGAGCCGTCGAGCACGGATGTCCTCGGGCTCATGAAGCTCCTCGGCATGCAGTGGATCCGGACGGCGTATCGCCAGTACAACGCGCTGCCGGCCTCGCCGGGCCCGACCGTGGACGCACTCGACCAGGCCGGTTTCCTGCACAACCTGCAGCTCGCCGGCACGCTGCCGTGGGGCGTGGACGGAGCGGCCTGGGCCGACGACATGGTCGGCCGGGCGACGTACTCCGGCGCCCGGTACTACGAATGCGCCAACGAGCTGAACCTGACCGCGTCGGACAAGACACCGGCCCAGTACGTGAGCGACGTCCTCGAACCGTTGCGCACGGCAATGACCGCCAAGGGCGCGACGTTCAAGGTGATGACCTGCGGCCTGGCCGGATACCCCGAGCAGTGGGTGCAGGACTTCGGCGCGGCCGGCGGCTGGGACCACGTCGACGTCCTGGCGTACCACCCAGGCCGCGGAAACTACACCGCCGACTACGAGCCCGCGGAACCGTGGACGAACGAGACCCGCTGGAACTTCCTCGGCACCCTGAAGAAGGCAACCACGGCGAAGGGCACCAAAGAGCTCTGGCTGACGGAGGCGTACGCCGGAACGCAGCCGAACCGCTGGTGGACCGACACCTACCGGAACGCCCCGGAAAACGTTCTGCTCCAGCTCGCGCTGGCCAAGGCGTACGGCGTCCGCTGCGTTACGTGGTACACGCTCAACGACTCGATCCAGCAGCAGCCGATGGAAGCCGATCCGGACAGCGGCGAGTACCACCACGGACTGCTGCACCGCGACCTCGGCGCGAAACCCTCGCTGCTCGCCTTCGCGACCGCCGCACGCTGGCTCGACCAGTCCACGTTCGCCGGCTGGGCCGACCTGGGCGATCCGGACCTGTTCGGGCTCGTGTTCAACACCCCGACGGGCAAGGTCAACCTGCTCTGGTCCCGCAAGGACGGCTACATCCTCAACAACGACCCGGCCCGCCGCAGTCAGGCGAGCTCTGCCTACTACCGCAGTCCCGAGGCCTGGGAAGACCTCTGGCCGACCAAGACGAACGTCACCGTCCCGACGCCGGCCGCGACCACGTCGGTCCGTGAGCTGAACTGCCTCGGGATGGACGTCGGCACGCACCAGGCAAGCAACTCCCAGGTGACCGTCACCCTCGACGGCGCACCGCGGATCTTCATCGGTCTCTCCCTGCCTCTCCAGACCACCGGAGGATTGTCATGAAACCCACCAGGCGGACGTTCGTCGCCGGATCGCTCGCAGCCGCGGGGGTGGCCGGCGGCCTGCTCCCCGCGGGCGTCGCCCGCGCCGCGACGGCGTACACGATCACCGCGGACGGCATCACCGTGTCCGCCGAGACCGACGGCACGATCGTCGTCGGCGACGGCACCGAGCGGATCCGGATCGCGCACTTCCAGGTCAAGGACACCGTGCTCGGCGGACAGCGCACGTTCGGCGGCAAGCCGTCGCTGGTCACGCTCCCGGACGGCCGCCAGGCGATCCGCGTCGACTACGTGATGGGCGCCGCCGCGAAGACGATCACGGTGACCGGTACCTTCGAGGTCACCGCCCGGCGCCTGCACATGCGCTGGGACGCGACCAGTTCGAACCAGATGTACCTGAACTCGCAGTTCACCCGCACCGTCGTCGGCCCGACCGCCGCGGAGTACTCGACCGCGGTCACCCGCTGGAACCGCGACGCCGGCGGCGGCGTGCCGTACGAGACCAACGACGGCATCCTCTACACCGAGACCTGGGCCGACACGAAGGCGTACTTCCGGCTTCAGTCGAGCCGCCCCGACTGGACGACAGCCTCCTGGATGCACATCGTCGGCACGTACGACGCGCTCGGCGTCCTGCGGCACGAGGCGGATCTCGTGTTCGGAAACCTCCGTGAAGTTTCCGCCAACGCGGCCGCCGTCGGCCGCCCGGTCGGCGTCGACGTGTGGACCGATCAGCCGTTCAACCTCTGGTACGAGACCGGCCACGCGATGCCGGTCAACGTCCAGGTCGTGGCCGGCAGCACTGTCACCGCGCCGGTGACGCTGAGCTGGTTCGCCCGCGACTTCGACGGTACGACGCTGACGAGCGGATCGACCGTGCTCACGCTGGCGCCCGGCCAGAGCGCCGACCACAAGATCGTCGTACCGGCGCTGCAGCAGCAAGGTGTCGCCTTCCTGGAGGTGCAGGCGGGCGAGGCGTTCGCGCGGACCACGCTTTCCGTGCTCCCGTCGTACGACTATCAGGGCGGCGGCATGTTCGGGATCGCGAACTATCCCTGGCTGCTCAAGCCGAGCAAGGCGGACGTGGCGACGCTGCTGCAGAAGATCGGCGTCGCGTCGGTCCGGATCGCCTACAACGGAGCGCCCGGGATCCCGCCGGCCGAACTGGAGGCGCTGGGCATCACGCCGAACATCCAGCACGGCGACGTGGTGTTCGACGCGACCCCGGAGCAGGCGAAGACCTGGGCCGCCGAGCTGGTCGACGTGGTCGTGGACGCCCGCGCCCGGTACTTCGAGGTCGACAACGAACGCAACCAGCCGTGGATGTCCGGCCTGTACGCCGACAAGTACATCCGCGACGGCCTGCGCCCGGTGGTCGAGCGGCTCGCCGAGGTCGGGTCCGACGTGAAGGTGATGAACAACGGCCTCGGCGGCATGGACGTGAACTGGGTCGACAGCTTCCACGCGCACGGCGGCTGGGACCTGATCGACGCGTTCGCGTTCCACCCGGGCCGTGGCAACTTCACGCCGGACTACGCGCCGACCCCGGAGGAGTGGGTCACCGGGTCCAACGGCAGCTACTGGAACTTCCTCGGCGGCGTCCGCGAGGCCAAGCGGCGGATCCGCGAGTACGGCGGCGGCAAGGAGCTGTGGCTGACCGAGGCGTACGCGTGCACCCGGCCGAACCAGTGGTGGAACGACACGATGCGCCAGGCGGCCGAGAACGTGCTGCTCACGATGGCGCTGGCAAAAGCCGAGGGCGTCGACGGCGTGAACTGGTACCAGCTGTACGACAGCACGATCCATCATCCGCAGGAGGCCGATCCGGCCAACCCGGAGTACCACCACGGGCTGATGAACCGGGACCTGTCGGCGAAGCCGTCGCTGCTGGCGTTCGCGACCGGCACCCGGGTGCTCGAGGAAGCCGAGTTCGTGCGCTGGCTGGATCTCTCGAAGGTCGAGCGGCATCTGCAGGGCCTGCTGTTCATGACGCCGGACGGGCCGCTGTCGGTGCTGTGGAGCCGCAAGGACGGGTACCTGCTGAACGTCGATCACACCGAGGGGCAGGCGTACTACCCGCACCCGGAGGTGTGGGAGGACGACTGGCCGACCAAGACGCACCTCACCGTCCGCGGCGGCGAACTGGTCGAGATCGACTGCATCGGTCGCCGCCGCACGCTCAGCGGATCGCGGATCAAGCTCACCCTCGACGGTGCACCGAAGCTGTACCGCGGGCTGTCCGCGCAGCCCGAGCAGCAGCTCCGGCCCGCGTGAACCGGGTCCTCGTCACCGGAGCCGGCGGCCGCATCGGGCGAGCCGTTGTGGACGCCTTGCTGGTACGCCGCGTCGCGGTCACCGCCCTGGTCCTGCCGGGGACGCCGTGCCAGGCGGATCGAGTGGTCGAGGGGTCCGTGTGCGACGTGGCCGCGGTGCGGGCCGCGATGGCCGGGGTGGACGGTGTCGTCCACCTCGCCGCGCGGCCGGCGCCGCACCGCGGGACGCCGTACGAGGTGTTCGGCGAGAACACGCTCGGCACGTTCACGGTGCTGGAGGAGGCCGGACGCGCCGGGGTCCGGAACGTGGTGGTCGCGAGCAGCCTGGCCGCGAACGGGCTGCCGTTCGCGGCCGGGCCGCTCAGCCCGGCGTACGTCCCGCTCGACGCGGCGGTGCCGAGCCAGGCCGAGGACCCGTACGCGTTGTCGAAACTCGCCGACGAGCAGACCGCCGCGATGATGGCGCGGCGGCACGGGACCACCGTGGTCGCGCTGCGGTACCCGTTCGTCGGCGGTTTCGCCGAACGCCTCGAGGAGCACGCCCGCAAGGTCGCCGCCGACCCGGCGCTCGGCGCCGCCGACCTGTGGTCGTACCTGGAGACCCGCGATGCCGCCCGCGCCGCCGTGCTGGCCTTGCGGGTCCAGGGCGGTTCGCACGTCTTCCACGTCGCGGCCCCGGACACGCTGGCGCCGTACCCGACCCTGGACCTGCTCCGCCGCTACCACCCGAGCACCGCGATCCGCGCCGACCTGCCCGGCCGCACCACCCCGCTCGATCTCGGCCCCGCGCGCGAGCTGCTCGGGTTCACCGCCGAACACACGGTGTAACGGCGCTACGCTGGTCGCGTTCGGACACGGGCGGAAGGGGTCTGACATGCGGTTTCACCATGATCGGGAGCCGGCGGGAGACCTCACTTTCAGTGACGTGTTCCTGGTGCCGAATCGGTCCGGCGTGGCGTCGCGACTGGACGTGGATCTCTCGACCAGCGACGGTACGGGAGCCTCGATTCCGGTCGTGGCGGCGAACATGACCGCGGTGTCGGGGCGGCGGATGGCCGAGACGATCGCGCGCTGCGGCGGCCTCGCGGTGATCCCGCAGGACATCCCGGTCGACGTGGTGTCCGAGGTCGTTGCCTGGATCAAGGAGCGGGACCCGGTCCACGACACCGCGCTGACGCTGCCGCCGACCGGGACCGTCGGCGAGGCGCTGAACCTGCTGCCCAAGCGCAACCACGGCGCGGTGATCGTGGTGGACCAGGGCCGGCCGGTCGGCGTGGTGACCGAGGCCGACTGCTCCGGGGCCGACCGGTTCACCCAGCTCGACGCGGTCATGTCGCGCGAGTTGCTGACGGTGCCCCAGGGGATCGATCCCGAGGCCGCGTTCGAGCTGCTGCACGACGGCCGCCATCGGCTCGCCCCGGTGGTCGATGCCGGCAACCGGATCGTCGGGATCCTCACCCGCCAGCGCGCGCTCCGGGCGACCCTGTACGACCCGGCGCTCGACGGCAACGGCAAGCTCCGGGTGGCCGCCGCGATCGGGATCAACGGCGACGCCGAACAGAAGGCGAAGGCGCTGCTCGAGGTCGGGATCGACGTCCTGGTCGTCGACACCGCCCACGGCCACCAGGAACGGATGCTCGAGGTGGTCGAACAGGTCCGTGCCCTCGGCCCGCGGGTGCCGATCGTGGCCGGGAACGTCGTCACCGCCGAAGGCGTCACCGACCTGGTGAACGCCGGCGCGGACATCGTGAAGGTCGGCGTCGGGCCCGGGGCGATGTGCACGACGCGGATGCAGACCGCGGTCGGTCGTCCGCAGTTCTCCGCGGTGCTGGAATGCGCGACCCGCGCGCGGGAGCTCGGTAAGCACGTTTGGGCGGACGGCGGCGTCCGGCATCCGCGCGACGTCGCGCTGGCGCTGGCCGCGGGCGCGTCGAGCGTGATGATCGGCTCCTGGTTCGCCGGCACCTACGAGTCGCCCGGCGACCCGCACCGCGACAGCCAGGGCCGGATCTACAAGGAGAGCTTCGGGATGGCGTCCGCCCGCGCCGTCCGCTCCCGGACCGCCGAGGACTCCGCGTTCCAGCGGGCCCGCAAGGCCATCTTCGAGGAAGGCATCTCGACCGCCCGGATGTACCTGGACCCGGAGCACCCGAGCGTCGAGGACCTGCTGGACTCGATCGTGTCCGGCATCCGCAGTTCGTGCACGTACGTCGGCGCTGCCACCCTGCCCGAGTTCCACGAACGCGCGGTGGTCGGGCTGCAGACGGCCGCCGGGTACGCCGAGGGCAAGCCGCTCGACACCAGCTGGCTGTGATCGTGGACAACGCCCTCATCCCCAGGATGAGATCGCGGGTCCGCCGGAATCATGCCCCGGGCGATGGTGACGGTCGGCCATCGGTGGCACCTTGTAGGCAACAGGGGGAGGAAGGGCACCGGAACCATCCGTCGGGGGGTCGGGGATCTCGCTGGGGGCAGCGGGTCCGATCGACGCGGGGGCTCAACAGTCACCGGTGTCCTGCTCGTGGTCGCGGGTGGTGGCAGAAGGTTCGACCGAGGCTTGGGAGGGCGACTCGGGGGCCTGCGCCCACCGCCCGCGACTGCTGTGCGGTGGACGGCCCTTGATCACGTGCGGGTGACGGCGCATAGTCGAGTGATCGATACCGCACGGGTTGTGGGGAGTCGCTGTCGTGGAGGGAGAAAGGGCCGTCCCGCTGCGGGTTGACGCGGAGACGGCGATCATCCTGCGCGAGGCGTATCACAAGATCGAGGCGCTGTTCAGATCCGACCACTACGGTCTGTACGACTACGTCCGGGTGGTGGCCGGGAAGGTCGCGCATGTCGACGCGTTCTTCGTCGGCTTCCTCCAGGGCAGCAACCGGGTCCGATACCCGTACGGGTACGACGACGGCGACTACGTCACCCCGGACACCCACATCTTCGGCCCGGACGGGCAGACGGCCTGGCTGCTCAAGCACCGGCACACCTACCGCTTCGCCTACGACGACGGTGCCGTGCTGCACGCCGGCATACCGGTCGGGGACCCGGCCCGGCGGTCACGGGACGCGGTCACGGTGCCGATCTTCCGGCCGGCCAAGGACGGGCCCGACCAGTTGTTCGGGCTGCTCTCGATTCAGAGCTACATCCCGAAGTCGTACGACGACAACGCGGTGCGGGCGTTCGAGTGGCTGTGCGAGGTGGTGGAGCGGGTGCTGACCCGGGAGGGCGAGGACCGGGAGGCGCTGCGCCGCCTGCCCGCGGGCGATGTCGGCCCGAACCTGCTGACGTCCGACCACGTCATGGAGTACCTGACGCACCGGGTCGCGTCGATCCGGGAGATCGCGACCGAGGCGCTGGACGAGCCGGATGTGGGGACACCGGTCCGCACCCATCTGGAGCGGATCGTGGACACCGCCGAGCACATCCAGTCCGAGCTGATCGAGATGCTGATGGAGACCGACGAGGGACCGGAACGCCGGTTCACCAGCCTCACGAAGGCGCAGCAGGGGGTCGCGCTGCTGCTGGCCGATGGGCTCGACAACGACCAGTTGGCCGCCGAGCTCGGTGTCAGTCTGAACACCGTCAAGACCCACCTCAGCGCGATCCTCCACAAGTACGGCTTCCGCGGCCGGTCCCAGGTGGCCGACGACGTCCGCAAGTACCTCGCCCGCTAGTACGAGCGTGCCACGTACGCGACCACACCGGGCTCGTCGTCGCTCAACGGCAGCGCGCCGTCGGCACGCTGCAGGCAACGGACCGTGACGCCGGACTCGGCCAGGCGGTCCTCGCCCTCCTCGCCGACCGCGTCGTACGGCAGGGTCGCCCAGCCGGACGCGGCCGCCTCGATCGCCTCGTCCACCGTCGACACGGCCGTGACGCGAGCAGCCCGGCGGGCGGTTGCCTCGGCCAGCAGGTGCGCCTGATCAGCCTCGAGCGCCGACACCACCGCCATCGCGAGCCCGGACAGCTCGACCGCCGTCTTGGCCGAGTCGCGCAGGCGCCGTACGACGGTTGCGGTGCCCGCGGCGAGATCGCGCGGGCCGAGCTCGATACGGACCGGGACGCCCTTCAGCTCCCAGTTCACCGCGCGTCGCCCGAACGGCTGGTCGGTGCGATCGTCCACGCCGACCCGCAAACCAGCCGCGCTCAGCTCGTCGGCGATCCGCCGGGCGGCGGCGGTCGACTCGTCCTTCACCGCGAGGACGACGACCTGCACCGGAGCGACCGCGGGCGGGACCCGGAGGCCGGCGTCGTCGCCGTGCACCATGATCAGTCCGCCGACCATGCGCGTCGTACTGCCCCAGGAGGTCGTCCAGGCGAGCTCACGCCGGCCTTCGCCGGACAGGTAGCCGATGTCGAAGGCGCGCGCGAAGTTCTGCCCGAGCTCGTGCGAGGTCGCCATCTGCAGCGCCTTGCCGTCGCCGGTCATCGCCTCGAGCGTCATCGTGTTGATCGCGCCCGCGAACCGCTCCCGCCGGGTCTTCCGGCCGGCGACGACCGGGATCGCCAGCACATTGACCATGACGTCGCGATAGACGTCGGACAGGATCCTGGTCGCGAAGGCACGCGCGTCCTCGGCTGAGACATGCGCGGTGTGGCCTTCCTGCCACAGGAACTCCGTCGTCCGCAGGAACAGCCGCGGGCGCAGCTCCCAACGGACCGCGTTGGCCCACTGGTTCAGCAGCAGGGGCAGGTCACGGTAGCTCTGCACCCACTTCGCCATGTACTCGCCGATCACGGTTTCCGACGTCGGCCGGATCACCGCGGGCTCCTCGAGCTGCTTGCCGCCGGCGTGCGTCACGACCGCGAGCTCGGGGCTGAAGCCCTCGACGTGCTCGGCCTCGCGCTGCAGATAGCTCTGCGGGATCAGCAGCGGGAAGTACGCGTTCTGCGCGCCGGTCGCCCTGATCCGGCGATTCATTGCCTCCTGCAACAGTTCCCAGATCCCGTACCCGTACGGTCGCACGACCATGGTCCCCCGGACCGGCCCGTTGTCGGCGAGCTCGGCCTTGGCGATCACGTCCTGGAACCATCGGGGGTAGTCCGTCTCCTGCGACGCGAGAACGGAACGGGAAGCTGTCATGCCGGCCAGTGTAGGAACCCGATCGTGGGCCCGGCCACGCATTTGTGCAGGCCGCTCAGCCGAAACTCAGTCGGTGGAATTCACATCGCGGTCCACGGTCGTTCATCGTCGGGCCGAAAAGTTGGCTCGTGTTCCCCGTGGACTTGGAGGAGTTGTGAGAGTACGTCGTACGCCTGTGATCTCCGTCTGCCTGGCGCTGATCGGGCTCGCGGTCGGCGGTCCCGCCGCCGCCGCTGCGGACAGCGGTCCGCAGACCTATACCTTCGCCGTGATCGGCGACATCCCCTACGGCCCGGCGCAGATCGCCCGCTTTCCGGCGGTCGTCGACCAGATCAACGCGGACAAGCCGGTGCAGCTGGTGACCCACCTCGGTGACATCAAGGACGGCTCCTCGGTCTGCAGCGACGAGTACTTCGCGCAGGTGAAGACCCAGTTCGACCGCTTCGCGGATCCGCTCGTCTACACCGTCGGCGACAACGAGTGGACCGACTGCCACCGCGTCAACAACGGCGGTTACAACCCGTTGGAGCGCCTGGCCAGGATTCGCAAGGTGTTCTTCCCCGAGCCGGGCCGCACGCTCGGGCGGCACTCGGTCAAGGTCGAGAGCCAGGTCGCGCAGGGCATTCCGGAAGACGTCCGGTTCACCCGGGGCGACGTGGCGTTCGCCGCCCTGCACATCGTTGGCAGCAACAACAGTATGGCGCCGTGGACCGGCCGGACGGCGCCGACGCCGGAGCAGACCGCCGAGGTGCTGAACCGGACGGCGGCGGTCATGCAGAGCATCCGCGACACGTTCGCCCAGGCGCGCGACGAGCACAACAAGGCCGTCGTCCTGCTCACCCAGGCCGACATGTTCGACCCGACGGTGACGTCGCCGTCGTTCGCGGACTACTACGCGTTCCAGCCGATCGTGCAGGAGATCGCCCGGGAGGCGGCGAACTTCCGCGGCCCGGTGTACCTGTTCAACGGTGACAGCCACGTCTACAACAGCGACAAGCCGCTCGCGGCCACGTCGGCGTGGACGAAGTTCTACGGTGTGACCGCGCCGGTGGACAACCTGTCCCGGATCACCGTTGACGGCTCGACCGGCGACAACGACTACCTCCGCGTCACGATCGACTCCCGTAACCCCGCGGTCCTGAGCTGGACCCGCGTCCCGTTCACCTCCTGAACAAGGCAAAGACGCCCGGTGAGCAGGTCGCCGGGCGTCTTTGCGTACTACGTCACAGCGAGGCGAGCGCGTCGTTCCAGGTCTTGGAGGGGCGCATGACGGCGGCGGCCTTCGCCGGGTCGGGCTGGTAGTAGCCGCCGAGGTCGACGGGGGTGCCCTGGACCGCGAGGAGCTCGTCGACGATGGTCTGCTCGTTCGCCGCGAGCGTCTCGGCGAGCGGGGCGAACGCCTTTGCCAGGTCGGCGTCGTCGGTCTGCTGCGCCAGCTCCTGCGCCCAGTACAGCGACAGGTAGAAGTGGCTGCCGCGGTTGTCGATCCCGCCGACGCGACGGGTCGGGGACTTGTCCTCGTTCAGGAACGTGGCGGTCGCCCGGTCGAGCGTGTCGGCCAGGATCTGCGCCCGGGCGTTGCCGGTCGCCTGCGCCAGGTGCTCGAAGCTCGCGGCCAGCGCGAAGAACTCGCCCAGGCTGTCCCAACGCAGGTAGTTCTCCTTGACCAGTTGCTGCACGTGCTTCGGGGCCGAGCCGCCCGCGCCGGTCTCGAACAGACCGCCACCGGCCATCAGCGGAACGACGGACAGCATCTTCGCGCTGGTGCCGAGCTCGAGGATCGGGAACAGGTCGGTCAGGTAGTCACGCAGCACGTTGCCGGTCACCGAGATGGTGTTCTCGCCGCGGCGGATCCGCTCCAGCGAGAACGTGATCGCGTCCACCGGCGCCAGGATGCGGATGTCCAGGCCCTCGGTGTCGTGGTCGAACAGGTACTTCTGCACCTTGGTGATCAGATTGGCGTCGTGCGCGCGGGTCTCGTCCAGCCAGAACACCGCCGGGTCGCCGGTCGCCCGGGCCCGGTTGACGGCCAGCTTCACCCAGTCCTGGATCGGGGCGTCCTTGGTCTGGCACGCGCGGAAGATGTCGCCCGCGGAGACGGCCTGCTCCAGGACGACGGTGCCCGCGGTGTCGACCAGGCGGACGCTGCCGGTGGTCTGGATCTCGAAGGTCTTGTCGTGCGAGCCGTACTCCTCGGCCTTCTGCGCCATCAGGCCGACGTTCGGCACCGAGCCCATGGTGGCCGGGTCGAAGGCGCCGTTGGCGCGGCAGTCGTCGAGGACCGCCTGGTAGATGCCCGAGTAGCTGTGGTCCGGCAGGACCGCGAGGGTGTCGTGCTCCGCGCCGTCCGGGCCCCACATGTGGCCCGACGTCCGGATCATCGCCGGCATCGACGCATCCACGATCACGTCCGACGGGACGTGCAGGTTGGTGATGCCCTTGTCGGAGTCGACCATCGCCAGCTTCGGGCCGGCCGCGAGCTCGGCGTCGAAGGAGGCCTTGATCGCCGGCCCCTCGGGCAGCGACGCGATGCCGTGCAGGATGCCGCCGAGGCCGTCGTTCGGCGTCAGGCCGGCCTTGGCGAGCACATCGCCGTACTGCGCGAACGTCTCCGGGAAGAACGCCCGGACCACGTGGCCGAAGACGATCGGGTCGGACACCTTCATCATCGTGGCCTTGAGGTGGATCGAGAACAGCACGTCCTCGGCCTTCGCCCGGGCGACCTGCGCGGTGAGGAACTCGCGCAGCGCCGCCACGTGCAGGACGGACGCGTCGACGACCTCACCGGCGAGCACCGGGACGGACTCGCGCAGAATCGTCGTGGTGCCGTCGTCGCCGACCAGCTCGATCCGCAGCGATCCCTCGGCCTCGATCACCGCGGACTTCTCGGTGGCCCGGAAGTCGTCGGTGTCCATCGTCGCGACGTTGGTCTTCGACTCGGCGCTCCACGCGCCCATCCGGTGCGGGTGGGTCTTGGCGTAGTTCTTCACCGAGGCGGGGGCGCGGCGGTCGGAGTTGCCCTCGCGCAGCACCGGGTTCACCGCGGAGCCCTTGACCTTGTCGTAGCGGGCCTGGATCTCCCGCTCCTCGTCGGTCTTCGGCTCGTCCGGGTACTCCGGCAGCGCGTAGCCCTGGGACTGCAGCTCGGCGATCGCGGCCTTCAGCTGCGGGATCGAGGCCGAGACGTTCGGCAGCTTGATGATGTTCGCGGCCGGCGTCTTGGCCAGCTCGCCGAGCTCGCCGAGCGCGTCCGCGATCCGCTGGTCGTCCTGGAGGTACTCCGGGAACACCGCCAGGATCCGGCCGGCCAGTGAGATGTCCCGGGTCTCCACGCCGACACCGGCCTGGCCGGCGTACGCCTGGACGACAGGGAGGAACGAGTACGTGGCGAGCGCCGGAGCCTCGTCGGTGTGGGTGTAGATGATCGTCGAGTCAGTCACGGGCCCACCTTATCCGGCGCAGGTCGGACTCCTACGTGGGCCGGATCACGCTCAGGACAGGTCGTCCGGGTGCGCCAACGTGATCCCGGCGGCGACGGTGACGGCGCTCGTGAAGGCCAGCGTGTCGATCGGGGACGCCGCCGCCACGGTCGCCCCGGCCAGCGAGGCGAGGCCCTTTGCGTCGTCCCAGGTGCAGTCGACGAACACCGCTTTGGCCGCCTTGACCTGGGAGAACTCCACACCGGACAGGTCACAGCCCCGGAACACGGCGCCGGTCAGGTCGGCGGACACGAAATCGGCGCTCTGCAGCCGGCAGTCGGTGAGCTCGACCTTGACGAACTTCGCGAACCGGAACGACGCGAAGTCCAGCACGGTGTCGCGGATCGTCACGTGCTGCAGCACCGCGCCCGGGCCGGCGAACCCGATCATCCGGGCGCCGGCGATCGCGACCCGGGTCAGCGCCGCATCGGACCAGCGGGAGTTCGCCAGGTCGCACTGGGTGAGCTCGGTGTCGACCAGGATCAGCTTCTCCAGATCCGAACCGGCCAACTTGCTCCGGGTGAAGCGGCAGCCGCTGATCTCGAGGTGCTCGGCCTCCAGATCGCTCAGGTCCACATCCTCCAGCCCGAGATCGAGCAGTCGCTCCTCGTCCTCGATGGTCTCGGGCAGGCCGGACTCGAGCTGGGCCCGGAAGCGGGGCGCGGCGATCTTCACGGTCCCGACCGTAGCGGGGGTTACCGACAGGTGGCGGACCTGCGCCACTCAGCAAGCGCCGGGGACGCGGCCTGGCTCACGCTTAGGCGGCGTCGTGGAGAGGCCGCTAGCCAAGGTTGGTGAGTGGCGCAGGTCCGCCTCAGGCGCGGAGGTAGTGGGCGGCGGCGCCGATCAGCGCGGAGTGTT
This sequence comes from Kribbella sp. NPDC004138, assembly GCF_053603655.1. Classification (NCBI taxonomy): domain Bacteria; kingdom Bacillati; phylum Actinomycetota; class Actinomycetes; order Propionibacteriales; family Kribbellaceae; genus Kribbella; species Kribbella sp. NPDC004138. Next base: position 52,307 of record NZ_JBSGFZ010000024.1, on the reverse strand, counting down.
CGGTGTCCTTGGTCGCCGAGGCCGGGAAGTCGAGAGCCGATGTCACCAGGTCGAAGGCGCCCGAGATCGAGCCGCCCAGGACTGTGTGAGTTACCCCGAAACGCTCCAGCCAGGGCCTCAGCGCGTCCGCGAGGTCGGTGAACGCGGCGCGCAGGACGGCGAGAGCGGCGGAGTCGCCGGCGCGGGCCAGGTCGGCGATCTCCTTGACGCCCGGGGCCTCGCTGCCGGTGCTCTCGGCGTAGCGGCGCAGGATGGCACGGGCGGAGATCGAGTCCTCCAGCGGTTTCCCGGCGTACGACGTCTTGTACAGCTCACCGCCCGGCGGGACCGTGCCGCCCTCGCGGACCACCTGGCCGTCGGCGAGGAACGCCGTACCGATGCCGGTGCCGATCGTGACGCCGACGCAGCGGGCGGCGCCGCGGACCTCGCCCGCGGTCCACTCGCCGACCGCGAACGCCTCCGCGTCGTTCATGAACAGCAGCCGGTCGATCCCCAGCTCCTTGCTCAGGGCAGCGCCGAGGTTGAACCCGTACAGCCGGTCGAACTTGCCCTGCCCGCGGTACCACGCGACGCCGGTGGCGAAGTCGAACGGGCCGGGCAGCGCGATCGCCAGACCGTTTGCCAGCGGCAACTTCCGGGCCGTGTCCGCGAGCTGCGCGACCACTGCCTCGGCGGCCGCCCGGGAGTCGAGCTCGGCCCGGTCCACCTCGGTCACGTCCCACGTTCCGGGCGCCACCACGGCCGCCGTGACGTGGCTTCCCCCGATCTCCAGCACAGCTACGTCCATCCGCACATCATCGCAGCAGGTCAGTACTCCGCCCGGAACACCTGCTTCCCGGCGCCGTCGTACATGCTGATGTAGATCGGGTCGGCGTTGCCGTTCCTGATGTCGGCGGTGTACACGCGGTGCACCCAGTACCCGTCCTTCATCGCGGCGTCCGCGTGCTGTCCGAGGCCGGCGAACGCGATCCGGGTGACTCCCTCCGGCACCCGGCCCGCGTAGCTGTAGACGACGCCCATACAGGCCGCGAAATCGGGCCGCTCGACCTTCGCCGGACCGCACGCCTGGCTCCAGTACCGCTGGATCTGGTAGGCGCGGGTGATGATGCCGGTGTTGAGCAGGGTCGCCCCGAAGCCGCCCAACTGGTGGCCGCGGATCGGTACGCCGGCCACGCAGTAGGCGTATTGCGATCCGTCGGGCGACCGGCGGACCGTGATCGTGCCGTCGGCATCGCTCGCCTCCACGACCTTGTCGGTCCACCCGCTGCTGACCTGCCGGCGCCAGGCGTCGTCGTTCGCGGTCCGGAAGAAGTCGTCGGACTTCGCGCACAGATCGGTGACGGCGGCGGGAGCGGGCTCGCTGGGCGTCGTCGCCGGCTGCGGCTGCGCGGTGATCCGGCCGACCAGTACCGCGGCGACCACGGCAGTCGCCGCGGTGACGGCCGTCGCAGCGGTCAGCGTCGCGCGACGGACCCGGGTCCGGTGCCGGCCGGCGGCGACCAGTTCGGCGACGTCCGGCGCGAACGACGTACCGCGCTCGGTGGCCCGGTCCAGCAGGGTCTTCAGGTCGTTCGTCATCTCGTCCCCACAACCTCGGAGAGCTCGGCCAAGGACGGGTGTTCGCGCAGTTTGTCCAGAGCGCGCAGCGTTTGGCTCTTCACGGTTCCGGGGCGGCAGTCGAGCGCGATGGCGGTCTCCTCGACGGACAGCTCGTCGAAGTACCGCAGGACGACGCAGGCGCGCTGGCGGGGCGGCAGTTCGGCGAGGGCCTTGGTGATCACCAGCCGGTTCTCGACGACGCCCAGCGCGTCGGCGTCGGCCTCGTTGGCGAAGTACCCGTCGCCGCCGACGACCTCCTGGCTGGACTTGCGGCGGAGCCCGTCGAGAGTGGTGGAGACGACCACCTTCCGCGCGTACGCACCGATCGCGCCCTTGCGCTGGATGCGGCCCCAGATGCGGTACAGCCGGATCAGTGCCTCCTGGGTCGCGTCCTCGGCCCGGCGCCAGTCCCCGCACAGAAGGTAAGCGGTCCGGCACAGAGAGTTGGCGTGATGGGTCACGAACTCGACATAGTCCTGCTCCGTCTCCGGTCTCACCCGCGACCCTCCCCAGTCATGCCGGGTCAAACGTGGTGGGGTACACGTTCGGTTGCACGACGACGGCACTCTTTTCAGTGCTTGAGCACTGAGGGAACGCCCGCGCGCTCCCGACCGTACAGTGACTGCGAGGGGATGAGATGCCGACCGAGAGCAGGACGACGTCCGTGGTCGCGGCGCTGAGCGTCGCGGTGGCGGTGGTCGGTCATGCCCTGGTCGGGGGCGGCGGCGTGCCGCTGGGCGTCGTGCCTCCGTTGGCCGCGCTGGCCGGTGTCTGCTGGCTGCTGGGTGAGTATCTGGCAGGCGAGCGGTTGCTGACCGGCCTCGTGCTCGCCGGTGTGCAGCTGTTCGTCCACGTCACGCTGGACTCGGTGACCATGCACCACGGCATGTCTCTCGCGACCAGCGTGCTGATGACCGCGGCGCATCTCACCGCGCTGCTGGCGGGCGTTCTCGCGATCGGCCGGGCGCACAGCTGGCTCCATCGGGTACGGCGGGTCTTCGCGCGCCTGCTGCCCGAACTGCCGGTGCTCCGCCCGGTACGGCGGATCGCGGCGGAACACGTTTTCTTCGTGGCCTGGACACCGAGCGGGGCCCCGCTCGGCACGAGTCTGTCCGGGCGCGGGCCTCCCGGCGTACGAGGAATCGCAGCTGCCTGAACCGGCCGACCGTGCCGGACTACTCGTATGCCCCGAAAGGTTCTCTCATGCCCAGGAGATTCGCCGTGCGTGCCGCCGCGATCGGCGCGGCGTCCGCACTCGTCGTGATCGGCGCCGCGAGCTCGGCGTCGGCCCACGTCTCGGTGTCGTCGCCGGACGCCAAGCCCGGCGGGTACGCCAAGCTCGTGTTCCGCGTGCCGACCGAGTCCGACGACACCAGCACCACGAAACTCGTCGTCTCACTGCCCACGGACCATCCGTTCGCGCACGTCGGTGCGCAGGTGAAGGACGGGTGGAAGGTGGACAAGCAGGAGACGAAACTGCCCGCCGCGGTGAAGGTCGGGGACGTCACGCTGACCAAGGCGATCACCACGGTCACCTGGACCGCGACCGCGGGCGGGATCCCGGCGAACGACTTCGACGAGTTCGCGTTGTCGGTCGGCAAGCTGCCCGAAGGGGTGGACTCGCTGAGCTTCCCGGCGGAGCAGACGTACAGCGACGGTGAGGTGGTGAAGTGGGCCGACGTCGCGAAGGACGGCGCCGACGAGCCGGAGCACCCGGCGCCGGCGCTGAAGCTGGCCGCGGCGGTCACGCCGGTCGCGGCGACGACGTCGACCGATTCCGCCGACACTGTCGCGCGCTGGCTGGGCGTCGGCGGACTGGTGGTCGGGCTGCTCGGTCTCGCCTTCGGACTCCGGTCCCGCCGGCCCGTGGCGGTCGCAGGGGAGAAGCAGCAGCCGTGCGCCGACTGATCGCAGTACTGGTCGCGTCGCTGGTCGCGTCGCTGGTAGCGCTGGTGATCTCCACCGGCGTGGCGGCGGCGCACGCCAAGCTCGAGTCGATGACGCCGACCGACGGTTCGTCGATGGCCGCGCCGCCGACGAAGGTGGTGCTGACCTTCAGCGAACCGGTCGGCGCCACCGGGACGCAGGTCCAGGTGAAGTCGCCCGGCGGCACGAACGTCGCGACCGGCGACGTCCAGGTCGTCGACAACACGGTCACGCAACCGGTGGGCGCGATGATCGAGGCCGGTAAGTACACGGTCGAGGCGCGCGTGGTCTCGGCCGACGGTCACCCGATCACGGTCGCCGGGGCCTTCACGGTCACGCACGCCGGTCACCCGGCGACCCAGCCGGCCGGGGCCCCGCCCCAGGCCGAGGGGAATTCCAGTGTCGTGACGATCGTCGCCATGTGCCTGGTGATGCTCGTCGTCGTGGCGCTGGCCGTCGTCATCGTCCGCCGCCGCCCGGCCGCCTGATGGAGGTCAGGCGTCCCCGGCTGCTCGTCCTGGCGATGGTTGCCGCAGGCATCGGTGTGATGCTGGTCGCGCTGCTCGCCGCCGGCGGTGCCCCGGGGAAGCCGGCCGACGGGCTGCTCGGCGCCTCGCTCGGTGTGTCCTGGGCGGTTCCGGTCCTGCGGTTTCTCGCGGACGCGGCCGCGGTGGCGACCGGCGGGGCCGTGGTGGCGGTGATCCTCTTCCTGCCGGCGAAGGACGGGAAGCTCGGCGCCAAGGCGATCCGCGCCTGTCAGGACGCCGCGCTGGCCGCCGGGATCTGGGCGGTCGCGAGCATCGGCGGCCTGGTCGCGACCGCGACGGTGATTCTCGGCATCCCGCTGTCCCACCTCGCCGAGCACGCCGAACCGGCCGGCCGGCTGAGCCAGGTCCGCGCACTCGCGGTCGCCGTCGTGCTCACCGCCGTACTCGCCGTCGTCCTCAGCGGCACCAAGACGCTCCGCACCGCGCGGCTGGCCGCCGTACTCACGATCGCGGCTCTGACCGGCCCCTTGCTCACCGGCCACGGCGCGCTCGACCGCACCGACCTGTGGTCCGTCCTCGCGACAACCTCGCTCGTCGTCCACGTCGTCGCCGCGACCGCATGGATCGGCGGTCTTGCTGCGGTGCTGCGCTACACCCGCTCGCGTGAGGCCGTCGAGATCTTCAGCACGCTCGCCCTCGTATGCGCGGTGACGATGGGCATCACCGGACTGCTCACCGCCGAGATCCACCTCGACGGACGGCAGAGCGGCTGGGGCCTGGTCACGCAGTGGGTGACGACCGGGTACGGCGCGCTGGTGTTCTCGAAGGCCGTCGCGTTCGCGATCCTGGTGACGATCGGCTGGTGGCACCGCCGTACGACGCTGCCCGAGCTCACCGCCGGCAACTCCGCCGCGTTCCGCCGGCTGGCCGCGGTCGAGCTCCTCGTCATGGCCGGCACGGTCGGCCTGGCCGTTGCCCTGTCGCGCACTCCCTAGCGCGAGTCGATGACATGTCAACTTTTGTCCGTACAATGGGCAGATGGTGGAACCGCGGTGGCTCGGCGAGCAGGAGGCCGCACTCTGGCAGTCGTACCGCGACACGCATCGTGAACTGATGCGTGCCCTCGAGGCGCGGATGATCACGAACTCGGGACTGTCCGGCGCCGACTACGCCCTGCTGCACCCGCTGTCCGAGGCCGAGGACGGCGTGCTGCGCACCCGCGACCTGGGCCGGTCCGTCGGCTGGGAACGCAGCCGCCTGTCGCACCAGGTCAGCCGGATGGAGAAGCGCGGCCTGGTCTGCCGTGAGGAGTGCACCTCCGACGCCCGCGGGTCGATGGTCCGCCTCACCCCGCTCGGCCGCAAGGCGATCGATTCCGCCGCGCCTGACCACGTCGCCGCCGTTCGCACGTACTTCTTCGACCACCTCACCGCTCAGGAACAGACCCAGCTCGCCACCCTCCTGGACCGCGTCGCCGCCGGCATCCCCCGGACCTGCGTCACCCCGGACTGCGACGAGTAGGCGGGACCGAAGGACAGGACGTAGTGCCCTTTGCCGGCCGTCTGGCTCGGCGGCTGAGCGCGCGCGTGCACCGGTCGGGCGGACACCTCCTGTCCGTCGGGGCCGGTGACACGCCGTTACGGCGGGCGGGTTCCGGCATGCCCCCGACAGAATGATCGCGTCGGGTTCGGATGCGCGCTGGATTTGACAATCGTTTTCACTAAGGTGAGGATGTGGCGCGTGTCCGAGGCTTTGGGTAGGCGTGGGTTCCTGGGGATGGCCGGGGCTACCGGGCTGGCGGCGATCGCCGGCTGCGGGGCGGACGGGGGTGCGGCGGCACCGCCCAAGCAGGGCGGGCGGCTACGCGCTGTGTACGCCGGGGGCGGGGCGAAGGAGGTGCTCGACCCGCACGTGCAGAGCCTGTTCGTGGACATCGCGCGGCACAAGGCGATCTACGAGAAGCTCGTCGAGCTCGGGCCCGATCTACGGCCGGTGGGCCGGCTGGCGTCGACGTGGGAGCACGACGCCACGGCGACCATCTGGCGGTTCACGCTGCGGGACGCGACGTTCCACGACGGCGCCAAGCTGGTCGCGGACGACGTGCTGTACAGCTTGAGCCGGATCGTGGATCCCGCCGTGCCGGAGCGGGTCGCGCAGTCCTCGCTCGCGACGCTGGATCTCAAGCGCAGCAAGGCGATCGGCCCTTCCACGGTCGAGTTGGTGCTGACGCAGCCGAACGCGGAGTTCCCCGCGTTGCTGGCCGGCATCGGTACTCAGATCGTGCGGGACGGCTTCAAGGATCCGGCCAAGCCGATCGGCACGGGTGCATTCCGGCACGTGTCGTTCGAGGCCGGGCGCTCGCTGGTCGCCTCGCGGTACGACGAGTACTGGGACGAGCCCGCGCGGATCGAGGAGCTGCACATCCTGTCCGCGGACTCCGAGGCGCGGGCGACCGCCGTCCAGGGCGGGCAGGCGGAGTACGCCAACGACATGACCGCGACGTTCGCGCGCACGGCCGGGAAGACGGTCCGCATCGTGGCGTCGAAGGCCAGCACGATGCAGGCGTTCGTGATGAAGGTCGACCGGCCGCCGTTCGACAACCCCGACGTACGGCTGGCGTTGAAGCTGGTGGCGGACCGGCAGCGGCTCGTCGACGTGGTGCTCGCCGGGCGCGGCGAGGTGGGGAACGACCTGTTCGGCAAGGGATATCAGTACTACCCGGCCGATCTGCCGCAGCTCGAGCGGGACGTCGACCGCGCGAAGTCGTTGCTCGCGAAGGCCGGGCTGGCGGGCAAGGAAGTCGAGATCTTCACCGCGGACGCGTCGGCCGGGTTCGTCGAGGCGGCGACGCTGTTCGCGGAGCAGGTCGCGGAGGCCGGCGTCCGGCTCAAGGTGACCACCGGGAGCCCGCAGACCTACGCCAAGGACCTGCTCACGAAGGGTGCCATCGGCAACCACCGGTCCGGCGCGATGCCGATCCCGCAGTACGTCACCGACCGGCTGCTGTCGCACTCGCCGTTCAACGTGACGCACTGGCGGCGGCCCGCGTTCGATGCGGCGTTCGCGGCGGCGCGGGCGGTCACGTCCGAGGCCGAGCGGTCGGCCAAGTACGGCGTACTGCAGAAGACGGTGCGCGACGAGGGCGGGATCCTCGCGTGGGGCCTGCCGGACTACCTGATCGCGGTGTCGGCCAAGGTCCAGGGCGTGCAGGCGGTGCCGCCGAACACGCTGGACCAGGGCCGGTTCGACAAGGTGTGGCTGGCCTGAATGCGGTCCTACGCCGTCCAGCGGGCAGGGCTCGCGGTCGTGCAGCTGGCCGTGCTGTCCGTGCTGGTGTTCGTGCTGACTTCGTTGCTGCCGGGGGATGCGGCGGAGATGCGGTTCACCGAGACGCTGACGCCATCGCAGGTCGCTGCGCTCCGGGCCGAGCTCGGTCTCGATCAGCCTGCGGCCGAGCGGTTCGTGCATTGGCTGGGGAACGTGCTGACGGGTGATCTCGGGACGTCGCTGATCAGCGGGGGACCGGTGGTCGACATCGTACGGGACTCGATCGGTGCGACGCTCGTGCTCACGCTGACGACGCTCGCGGTCGTCGTACCGCTGGCCGTTGCCCTCGGCATCGTGATGGGCACGCGGGAGAACGGGGGCCTGGACCGGGCGATCACGTCCGTCACGCTGGCGTTGTCGGCGATCCCGGACTTCGTGATCGCGGTGGTCCTGGTCGCGGTGTTCGCGCTGAAACTCGGCTGGTTGCCCGCGACCTGGGTCGGCGGGGACCTCCTGGCGTCGCCGGCTCTGCTGATCCTGCCGGTCGGGGTGCTCCTCGGCCGGACGGTCTGCCTGTTGTCGCGTCAGGTCCGGGCGGGGACGGTCGCGGCGCTGAACGCGGAGTACGTGACCCAGGCCCGGCGGCTGGGCGTTCCGCGCCGTCAGCTGCTGCTTCGCCACGTCCTGCCCAACGCGGCGGTTCCCGGCGTACAGGAGCTGGCGCGGACCGGTGACACGCTGCTCGGCGGAGTGCTGGTGGTCGAGGCGATCTTCGCGATCCCGGGCTTCGCGACGGCGCTCGTGGACGGTGTGGAGACGCGGGACGTCCCGACGGTGCAGGGCCTGACGCTTGTGCTGGCCGTCGCCGCGCTGCTCATCAACCTCGGTGCCGACCTCGTCTGCAACCGGCTCGTACCCCGGACGGAGGCGCTCCGATGAGCGTGCTGCGCGGGGCCGCGGGATGGGTGGCGGTCGCGCTGTGTGTGGTGCCGTTGGCGGTGGCTGTGCTGGGGCCGTTCCTGCCGTACGACGCCCGCGCTGGGCTGCCCTACTCGTCCGAAGGTCTGCTGGGGACGGACGGGCTGGGGCGCGACGTGCTGGGGTTGTTGCTGGTCGGTGGGCGGACAGCGTTGGGGATGGCGTTCGGCGCGGTGGTGCTGGCGTACCTCGTAGGCGGACTGGTCGGCCTGACGGCCGCGTCGACCCGGCACCGCTGGTTGGACGAGGGGATGATGCGGCCCCTCGACGTCCTGCTGCCGCTTCCGTCGTTGCTGGTGATCAGCGTGGTCGCCGTCGGCTGGCAGGCGTCCGCGCCGGCGATCACGGTGGCCGTCGCCATGGTGAACGTGCCGACGGTCGCGCGGCTGGTCCGGGCAGCGGCCTTGGACGCAGCCAGCGGACCGGTGGTCGAGGCGCTCCGGATGCAACGGGAGTCGTGGTTCACGATCCAGCTCGGGTACGTCGGACGCTCGGTGCTCGGGCCGGTCGCGGCGGATCTCGGCACGCGGATCACGCTCGCGGTGTTCCTCGTCGCCTCGGTCAACTTCCTCGGCCTCGGCCTGAGCCCGACCGCGCCCGACTGGGCGGTCAGCGTGTCCCGCAACCGCGAGGGCCTGCTCCTCCAGCCTTGGTCCGTGCTCGCCCCCGCCCTCCTCCTTGTCTCCTTCACCCTCGGCTTCAATCTCCTCGCCGACCGCCTCGTCCACCACTCCCGTCGTCTTGTCGGGAGCCCCGCATGAGCCGCGACCCGCAGACGACCGAGCCGCTGGTGGGTGAGCCCGACGCGGTCGAGCCTCGCGCGGCCGAGCCGCACGGGGAGTCGGCGGCCGGCGAAGCGTTGGTGCGTGTGGTTGGGCTTTCCGCGGTTGCTGGGGTGGGGGTGTTGGTGGACGGGGTGTCGTTCGAGGTTGTTGCGGGAGAGGTGACGGCGCTGGTCGGGGCGTCCGGGTCGGGGAAGACGACCTCGGCGCTGGCGTTGCTCGGGGAGCATGGCGACGGGGTTCGGCTGGGCGGGCGGGTCGAGGTCGGCGGCCGCGTGGTTGTCGATGGCAACGGCGTGACTGCCGCCGCGGCGGCGGTGCGCGGCCGAGTGGTGGCTTACATGCCGCAGCACCCGGGGAGTGCGCTCAATCCGGCGCGGAGGATCGGTACGACGTTGCGGGAGCTGGCGAAGCTGCATGGCGGCGATCCCGAGGAGGCTGTCCGCCAGGCGCAGCTGCCCGGCGAGGACGCCGTCCTCAAACGTTTTCCGCATCAGTTCTCCGGCGGGCAGCGGCAACGCGTCGCGCTCGCGCAGACGCTCACCTGCCGCCCTGAGGTGCTCGTGCTCGACGAGCCGAGCACCGGCCTCGACTCGGTCACCCGGCTGCAGCTCGTCCACGAGCTGCGGGAGCTCACGGCCGCCGGTCTCGGCATCTTGCTGCTCAGTCACGATCTCGACCTGGTCCGTGCGCTCGCCACCCGCGTGGTCGTCCTCGACGCCGGTCAGGTGATCGCGGCCGGAACCACCGACGTACTCCCGCGAACGCCGGACCTGGACACCTCGGGAACCTCCACGGCGGGCAAACCGTTGCTAACGGCAATGAACCTGAAAGCTTCGCTGCGTCCGCGCGGCCGTGACGTCGTCCTGCACGGGGCCGATCTGTCCGTCCGCGCCGGCGCCTGCCTCGGCATCGTCGGACGTTCCGGCAGCGGCAAGACCACGTTGGCGCGCTGCCTGGCCGGACTGCACGAGCGCTACACCGGCAGCATCCTGCTCGACGATCAGCCGCTGCCGGTCCTGCGCAAGCGCACTCGCGACCAGCACCGCCGCGTCCAGTACGTCTGGCAGGAGGTCCGCGGCTCCTTCGACGAGCGCCGTCCCGTCGACCAGCAGGTCGCCCGTACGGCGCAACGCCTGCGCGGACTCGCGCCGGACCGGGCCTACGCCGAGGCCGTCACCACCCTCGCCCGGCTCGGCGTCGCCGCGATCACCGCCGCCCGTCCGCCGAGCCGTCTGTCCGGCGGCGAGCTGCAACGGGCCGCCCTCGCGCGTGCAGTGCTCGCGCACCCCGACGTCCTGATCTGCGACGAGATCACCACCGCCCTCGACGACCGCGGTACGGAGCTGGTCCTCGACCTCCTGACCGAGCTCAAGCAGCGCGGTACGGCGCTGATCTGGATCGGTCACGACCTGCGGCTGGTCGCGGCCGTCGCCGACCGGGTGATGGTCCTCGACGCCGGCCGCGTGGTCGAGCAGGGCCCGCCCGAAACCCTCACCACCGAACCGCGCCACGCCCTGACCCGCCAACTGGTCGCGGCTGCCCGGATCGGTCACCCCTCATCTCCGCCCGTGCCATCCATCGACACAAGGAGCGAACCGCGCCGATGACGCGACTGCACGACCACCTGGCGGAGGCCATCAAGGATCCCGATCCGATCCGGGTCAGTTCCGCCGCGGGCGACGACCTGATCTGCCTGCGGTTCGAGACCATGAAGGTGTACTCCGCGCTCGGCGCCGTACGCCATCTCCTGGACACCGGGCAGGTCCGGCCCGGCGACACGCTGATCGACAGTTCGAGCGGGATCTACGCGCACGCGCTCGCACTCGCCTGCCACCGGTACGGGATGAAGTGCCACATCGTCGGCTCGACCACGGTCGACCGGACGCTCAGGATCCAGCTCGAGATCCTCGGCGCGACCGTCGAGCAGGTGCCGTCGTCGAACAACCTGCAGCTCGACCAGAACCTCCGGGTCCGGCGGATCGGCGAGATCCTCCGCGACAACCCGTCGTACCACTGGATGCGGCAGTACCACGACGACATCCACTATCTCGGCTACGGGGCGGTCGCGGACCTCGTGGCGCGGCTGGTGCCGGCGGGGCCGCTGTGCCTGGTCGGCGGCGTCGGGACCGGAGCGTCGACCGGCGCGATCGCGGCGTACCTGCGCGAGCGCGGGCGGGACGTGAACCTGGTCGGCGTGCAGCCGTTCGGCAGCGTCACGTTCGGGGCCGGGCACACGCAGGACCCGGAAATGATCATCGCCGGGATCGGCAGCTCGATCGAGTTCCGGAACGTGCGGCACGAGCTGTACGACCGGCTGCACTGGGTCTCGTTCGACTACGCGATGTCGGCCGCGGTCGACCTGCTCCGTACGTCCGGCGTTTTCGCGGGACTTTCCGCCGGTGCGGCGTACCTGTCGGCATTGTGGGAGCACAACTGCGACCGCGGCCGGAAACACGTTTTCCTGGCCGCGGACACCGGGACGCGGTACGTCGAGTCCGCATTCGCGCGGCACGCCGAGGCGCGGCCGCTGGCGTCGATGCGGCCGCGCGAGATCGACTCGCTGGACGAGCTCGCGGTGCCCTGGTCGGCGATGTCCTGGGACCGGCGGGAATCCGCGCAGGCCCGGCGCGAGGAATTCCCATCTGCGACTCCGTCGCATTAATGTGGTCCTGCTGGTTGCACTACAACCCCGAAAGGCCGGCCGATCTCCCATGACCGCTCACGTGGCTGATCTCATCGCTTCTGTTCTGGACGGATCGCGTGGTCCTGCACCGGCAGAGTTCGACGTCACCAGTGCGTTCTGGCTGCACCACACCACCCGGCTGCCCGGCGCCGACGTCACCTACCGGAACTACTACGTGCTGCTGCGAGTGGGCGAGGTCTTCGGTGCCTGCTCCTTCGAGGCCGGCGAGCTCGAGCCGGCGTACTGCGCCGACACCTCCGGCCGCACGCTCGCCGACGTACTCTCGTCCGACGATCCGCTCCCGGTCCGCATCGCGGCGCTGGACGCGTACCTGGCCGCGGTCGAGCCGCACCACACCTCGCCGTACGCCGAGGAGATCGTCCTCCCCGCCGGTACGCCGGATGTCCGCGCCCGCGCCCGCGACGCCGCCGTCGCCGGACTGCTCGACGTTGCCGAAGGCACCAAGGTCGCACTGATCGGCGTCGTCAACCCGCTCGTCGAGGCGATCACCGAGCGTGGCGGCAGCTGTCTGCCGTGCGACTTCAACCTGCGGGCAACTGCGTCCGGCCTGCCCGTCTCCCGTGACATGACCGAGGTGGTCGACGCCGCCGACGCGGTCGTCGCCACCGGGATGACGCTGTCCAACGGCAGCTTCGACCTCCTCCTAACTCGTTGCCGTGAGCAATCGAAGCCGCTCGCGATCTACGCTCAGACCGGCAGCGCCGTGGCCCGCGCGTTCCTCGGGGCGGGCGTCACCGCGCTGTCGGCGGAACCGTTTCCCTTCTCCCAGTTCAGCTCCCGCCCGAGCAGCCTCTATCGCTACAGGACGGACACATGACACAGACCCAGCCGGTCACCACCGAGGTGCCGGGCGACCTCCGGATGGCCAAGCGGCTGTGGCCGTTCTTGCTGGCCTCGACGGCGAGCCTGATCCCGTTCACGGTGTTCGGGATGTACCTGGTGCCGATCGCGGACGCCGCCGGCGGGAGCGTGGCGGAGATCGGCGGCCTGCGCGGGCTCGGCGGGCTGGCGGCATTGGCGGTCGGCGTCCTGCTCGCGCCGCTGATGGACCGGGCGCCGCGCGAGCTGGTTGCGGCCGGCGGCCTGGCTCTGCTCGGTGTTTCCGCGGCATTGGGGGCTGTGGGCAACGTCTTCGCGCTGGCCGCGTTCTGTCTGCTGATCGGCGCCTCGACCTCGATCCTCGCGCCGTCGATCGGGGCCGCCGCGGCCGACCGTTTCAGGTCGCCGGCCGCTGCCGGTCGCGCGGCGACGCTGGTGTCTGCGACGACCTCGGCGATGGCGATGCTGGCGGCTCCAGTGCTGGCCGGGCCCGGGCTGATCTGGGGCTGGCGGGGCAACCTGCTGGCGGCCTCGGCGATCTCGCTCACCCTGTCGGCGGCCTTCTTCTGGCGCGGGCGCGGCCGGAAGGCGCCGATCACCGGAAACGAGCGGGTGAGCTATCTGGCGACGTACCGCGAGCTCGCCCGGATCCCGGGTGCCCTGCCGCTGCTGGCCGTGGCGATGCTGAGGACGGCCGCCTTCATGGGCTACCTCGCGTACCTGGCCGCGTTCTACGACGAGAAGTTCGAGCTCGCGCCTGGCTGGTTCGCGCTGGTCTGGTCGCTGAGCGGCGCGTCGTTCTTCCTCGGCAACCTGCTCGCCGGCCGGTACCTCGCCACCTCACGCCCGTGGATCGCGCCCGAGCGGCTGCTCCTCGCGGGGATCACCGTCGCGCTGATCGCGGTGTCGGCGTTCTACTTCTCGCCGACGCTCCCGCTCACCTTGCTGCTGACCGCGGTCATGGGCGCCAGTCACGCGACGGTGGCGGCCTGCGTCACGACCTTGCTGGTGCACCGCAGCGGTGCACTGCGCGGTTCCGCCCTCAGCGTCAACGCGGCCGGGATGAGTCTCGGCACGTTCCTCGGCGCCGCGATCGGCGGCCTCGGCCTGGGCCTCGGCGGCTACCCCGGTACGGCGATCACGTTCGCCGCGATCACACTCGTCGCGGTGGGATGCGCACTGCGCGTGCAGCGCCGGAGGATCGCCGGGTAGGGGCTGGTTCCGGGATGAATCGGGGTCCTCACCGAGCCGCTGACGATATATCGTTCGGTCTTATGGAGAACCTGCCCGACCGCCCGCACCCGCACGCGCATCTGCGGGCGTCCGACACCGATCGTGACCAGGTCGTCGACGTACTGCGGGAGGCCCTGATGTCGGGCCGGTTGACGCAGGACGAGCACGCCGACCGGCTCGAGCAGACGCTGGGGGCGAAGACCCTCGGCGAGCTGGAGCCGATCACCCGCGACCTCGTCGTCCCCGGTCAGCCGCTGCCCGCGGCGCAGCCGGTGCGGGCCGCGTCGACCAGCCTGGTCCCGATCGAGGAGCCGGCCGACCCGTCGCAGAGCTTCGACACCATGGTCGCGATCTTCGGCGGCGGTGAGCGGAAGGGCCGCTGGCGGGTGAAGCGCCGGACGAACGCGTTCGCGGTCTTCGGCGGGCACGACCTGGACATGACCAACGCGGTCTTCGAGGGCCGAGAGGTGACGATCTACGCGTTCGCGGTGTTCGGCGGGATCGACATCACCGTGCCCGAGGGCGTGACGGTGCGCAACGAGGGCGTCGGCATCTTCGGCGGCTTCGGCGCCCGCGGCAGCGACGACCCGGACCCGAACGCCCCCGTCGTGGTGGTCAAGGGCCTGGCGCTGTTCGGCGGTGTCGGCGGCCAGTCCTCGGTCAAACGGCACGGCAAGAAGAACAAGGGCAAGGGCCACCACGAGTTGCACTGAGCAATTCAGGTGCGACCCGGCGGCGGCGCGACCTAACCTTTCGGCCATGGACTTCGTGCCGGCCGATTTCGACGTGCCCACCGAACTGATCACGCCGCGGTTCCGCCTCGAACCGCTCGGTCCCGAGCACAACGTCTCCGACCACGCCGCGTGGACCGGCAGCATCGACCACGTCCGCGCGACCCCGGGGTTCCAGGGCAGCTGGCCGCCGGCCGACGGCATGTCACTCGAGCGGAACCTCGCCGACCTGCAGCGTCACGCCGACGACTTCGCCGGACGCCGGGGCTTCACGTTCACGGTGCTCGAGCCGGGGACCGGCGAGGTGATCGGGTGCGTGTACATCTATCCGTCCCGCCAGGACGAGCGGATCACCGACGTCCGTTCGTGGGTGCGCGGCGACCGCGCCGCGTTGGACAAGCCGTTGTACGACGCCGTGCACAACTGGCTGACGACGGACTGGCCGTTCGAATCCATCGACTACGCGTCCCGCTCACCAGAGCCGCCCCAAGACCCGTCCAGGTCCTGAGTCGTCCGGCCCCGCTCGTCCGGGCCCTGCTCGTCCAGCCCCCGGCGGTCGAGCGGAGTCGGCCATTCGGGGGTTGACCCCTGAGCTTGCCGGTTGGCCCCTCGGAATGCGAGGGGTCAACCCGCCAGCTGAGGGGTCAACCCCTGAGCCGTGCAGTGGCCGGGGGCAGTGGGTGGCCTGCTCGCCTGCTCGTAGTAGCGAGCCTCCGTGCTGACAGCGGACCTGGTGGCCCGGGCCGCGCCGGGTTGTGCCCGACGTCGAGGTCGGCAGCGGTGGCACTGTGCGGGGCAGGCTGGGCGACGGGACGCCTCGACCCGGGACCCGGAACAGGCAACGGTGACCTGAGACAGGCAATATCAGGTCCCCGCACACCACGTCTTGTCTCACGTCACCCCGCCCGGGGTACTCAGGCTAGATCCACGACTTGAACCACATCCGGCTGAGCCAGTCGGGGTGCGGGAGCACCTTGTCGGTCAGGATCGGCCAGATGTAGGCGAAGTTCAGGACGACCAGGACGACGAAGGCGCCGACGACCGCGCTGCCGATCAGGCGGCGGGGCGTGGCGGTGCTCATCGCGGCGCGGGCCGGGCCGAGGACCTTGCCGAGGACCAGCGCCAGCGCCATCACCGTGAACGGGATCATCGTGACGGCGTAGAAGAAGAAGATCGGTCTGTCGTCGAACGCGAACCACGGCACCCAGCACGTCACGAACCCGACAATCGGTACGCCGAACCGCCAGTCGCGCGCGCCGATCCACAGCACCAGCGCGGCGATCAGCGCGAGCGCACCGCCCCACCACAGCAGCGGCGTGCCGAGGGCAGAGATCACCTGCAGGCAGTTGGTGCCGGTGGGCGCGTCACACCCCGGCGTACCGGGCTTGATGTCGTTGACCGCGTCGAAGCCGATCGGGCGGGCGATGATCGGCCAGCCGGCCGGGTTCGAGGCGTACGGGTGGGTGGCGTGCTTGATGTAGTCGCCGGTGTGGAAGGCGAGCACTTCCTTGTGGTAGTAGGCCAGCGACCGGAAGTCGTCCGGCACGACCTTCATCACGCCGTGCGCCGGGTTGCTCGCGGCCCAGTTGTGGTCGTAGGCGTTGTCGTGCAGCAGCCAGCCGGTCCAGGTGGCGACGTACGTGACGCAGGCGACCAGCACCAGGCTGACGAACGCCGGGATGCCGTCGACCAGCGCCGACTTCACGAACGCGAACCGGACGCCGAGGGCGCGGCGGGCGCCGAGGTCCCAGGCGAACGTCATCACGCCGAACGCGGCGAGCACCCAGATCGCCGACCACTTGGTGCCGAGCGCCAGGCCGAAGCAGACGCCGGCGGCGAGCCGCCACGGCCGGATCAGCAGCCAGCGGCCGACACCTCGACGCTCGCCGTCCGGGGTCGGCTTGTCGAGGGTCTCGGCGTGCCGGCGGCGGGTCCAGTCCCGGTCGGCGACCAGGCAGGAGATCGCGGCGACCAGCCAGAACGCAAGGAAGATGTCGAGCAGCGCGACCCGGGACATCACGAAGTGCAGGCCGTCGACCGCGAGCAGCAGGCCGGCGATGCAGCCGATCAGGGTCGACCGGGTCATCCGGCGGACGGTCCGGATCAGCAGCAGCACGGTCAGCGTGCCGAACAGGGCCGGCATGAACCGCCAGCCGAACGGGGTCATCCCGAACAGTTGCTCACCGGCCGCGATCATCCACTTGCCGACCTCGGGGTGCACGGTCAGGCTCGGGGTGTCCTTGAAGACGTCCAGGTTGCCGGCCAGGATCGCCTTGTCGGCGGCGCCCTCTGGCTGGTCGATGAACTGCCGTGCGTAGCCGAACTTGAGCAGGCTGTACGCGTCCTTGGCGTAGTACGTCTCGTCGAAGACGAACTTCACCGGGTTGCTCAGGTGCCAGAACCGCAGCACGCCGGCCAGCAGGGTGATCGCCAGCGTGGCGATCCAGCCCCCGTCGAAGTCCCGCGGCATCGCCGGGTACAACCGCTCCTTGAGCGGCGGCAGCCGTCGTCCGAGCACGTCCCGCCCGAGCGTCTCCCGCTCCGCGCCGGCGTCACTGCGCCGCGCCGTACCGTCCTCGATCACAGCAGCCACGCCCGCCATCGTACGGACGCGGCGGTACCACCGCCTCCTCAGATCCCCGCACCGGGCTGGGATGATGGGCCGATGAGCGGGCGACTGGTGCTGGCAGGGACCCCTATCGGGGACGTCGGGGACGCGTCGGCGCGGTTGGGGCGGGTGCTGGCGGAGGCTGATGTGGTGGCCGCGGAGGATACGCGGCGGCTGAAGCGGTTGACCTCCGAGTTGGGGATTCAGGTCGGTGGGCGGGTGGTCAGCTACTTCGAGGGGAACGAGCGGGAGCGGACCCCGGAGTTGCTGCAGGCGCTGACCGACGGGCAGACCGTGGTCGTGGTGACGGACGCGGGGATGCCCAGCGTGTCGGATCCCGGGTACCGGCTGGTGGCGGCTGCGATCGAGGCCGACGTCGACGTGACCGCCGTACCGGGCCCGTCGGCGGTGCTGACGGCGCTCGCGCTCAGCGGGTTGCCGGTCGACCGGTTCACCTTCGAGGGGTTCCTGCCGCGCAAACCCGGCGAGCGCGGGCGACGGCTCGGCGAGCTGAAGGACGAGCAGCGGACGATGGTGTTCTTCGAGGCTCCGCACCGGCTCACGCAGTCGCTGGAGGCGATGGCCGAGGCGTTCGGGGGCGATCGGCGGACGGCGGTGTGCCGGGAGCTCACCAAGACGTACGAAGAGGTCAAGCGCGGCCCTCTCGACGATCTCGTCCTGTGGTCGAAGGAGGGCGTCCGGGGTGAGATCACCGTGGTCGTGTCCGGCGCCGACCCGCACCGGGTCATGACGCCGGACGATCTGGCGCGGGAGGTGGCTGTGGACGAGGAGGCGGGGACGCCGCGCAAGCAGGCGATCGCCGACGTCGCGAAGCGCTTCAACGTGCCCAAACGGACGGTGTACGACGCCGTACTCGCTGCCCGGGACCCCGGTAAATAGCACTGGCGCGCGCCACTACCCTTGTTGACATGTCCGAGAAGGTCTATTACGTCACCACCCCGATCTACTACGTCACGGCCGCGCCGCACATCGGCAGCGCGTACACGACGGTGGCCGGGGACGTCCTGAGCCGCTGGCACGCCCAGCGTGGCGAGCGCAAGTGGTACCTGACGGGTACCGACGAGCACGGCGAAAAGGTGATGCGCAGCGCGCAGGCCCAGGGCATGACCCCGAAGGAGTGGACCGACAAGCTCGTCGAGGAGGCCTGGAAGCCGGCCTGGGTGGACGTCGACATTGCGTACGACGACTTCATCCGGACCACCGAGCAGCGGCACACCGAGCGGGTCCGCGAGTTCTGGCAGACGCTCTACGACAAGGGCGACGTCTACAAGGGCGAGTACGAGGGCCTGTACTGCGTGGGCTGCGAGGAGTTCAAGCTCCCGGCGGACATCCGCACCGACTCCGACGGCACCCAGCGGTGCATGATCCACGGGACCGAGCTGGAGACGGTCTCGGAGACGAACTACTTCTTCCGGCTCTCGGCGTACGCCGACAAGCTGCTCGAGCTGTACGAGTCGCAGCCGGACTTCGTCGCGCCGTCGAGCGCCCGCAACGAGGTGATCGCGTTCGTCAAGCAGGGTCTGCAGGACCTGTCGATCACCCGCTCGACGTTCGACTGGGGCATCCCGGTCCCGTGGGACGAGGACCACGTCCTCTACGTGTGGATCGACGCGCTGCTCAACTACGTGACGGCCGCCGGCTACGGCACCGACCCGGAGCGGTTCGAGGAGCTCTGGCCGGCGAACGTGCACCTGGTCGGCAAGGACATCCTCCGGTTCCACGCGGTGATCTGGCCGGCCATGCTGATGGCTGCCGAGGTCGCCGTACCGAAGCAGGTCTTCGCGCACGGCTGGCTGCTCGTCGGCGGCGAGAAGATGAGCAAGTCCAAGCTGACCGCGATCGCGCCGCACGAGATCACCGACCACTTCGGCTCCGATGCCTTCCGGTACTACTTCCTGCGCACGATCCAGTTCGGGTCGGACGGCTCGTTCTCGTGGGAGCACCTGAGCGCGGTCTACACCTCCGAGCTCGCGAACGGCCTGGGCAACCTGGCCAGCCGGATCGCGGCCATGGTCGGCAAGTACTTCGACGGCGCGCTGCCGGAGCCGACCGACCACGGACCGGCCGAGCAGGCGCTCGCGGACAAGCTCGCGCAGACCGTGGCCACCGCGGACAAGGCTCTGGACTCGCTCGCGTTCCAGGACGCGCTGGCGGCGATCAACGAGCTCGTCGGCGCCGTGAACGGGTACGTCACCGAGCAGGAGCCGTGGAAGGTCGCGAAGGACGACACCCAGCGGGCCCGGCTGGCGACGATCCTGTACAGCGCCGCGGAGGTGCTGCGCGGGGTCGCCGTCCTGCACAACCCGACGATGCCGAAGACGTCCGCGAAGCTGTGGACGCTGCTCGGCGCGGAGGAGAAGCTCGGCGCGCTCAAGGACCAGCGAGTCCAGGACGCCGGCACCTGGGGCCAGCTCCCGGCCGGCGCCACTCTGACCAAGGGCGAGCCGTTGTTCCCGCGCCTCGAAGAGGCCTGAGAAAAAGTTCGGCCGGGCTGTCGAAGCCGCGGTGGTGGCTCCGATAACGGGGTGAAAGCGACCCTGATGATCGGAGCGAACGATGAGTGAGCGCGTACTTCCTGGAGTGGTCCGGCCCGCCGCGCGGGTTCGGACAGTGTTTCGGACAGTGGCCGTCTGGGCTGTGCGGGTGGCCCTGGCCGTGCAGTTCGGAGTCGGCGGGGCCGGCAAACTCGCCGGCTCCGACCAGATGGTGCGGATGTTCGACGACATCGGGGCCGGGCGCTGGCTCCGCGTGCTCGTCGGAGTTCTCGAGGTCGCCGGTGCGATCGGGCTGTTGGTCCCGCGGCTGGCGGGTGTGGCGGCGGCGGGCCTGGTCGGCCTGATGATCGGCGCGGTGGTCACGAACGTGGCGATCCTCGGCAGTTCGCCGATCGCTCCGCTGGCGTTCGGCGTCCTCGCCGCGGTGGTGGCGTACGCGCGGCGGCAGCAGCTCGTCGTACTCGGCCGTTCCGTCCGTCGCTGACGCTCGAGGGGACCATCATGTCCGAGCAGTCACCCGCCGACGCCCTGCGCACTCTCGCGCCACTGATCGGCACCTGGAAGGTCGAGGGACCGGGCCACCACGGCACCGTCAGCTACGAATGGTTCGAGGACGGCGCGTTCGTCGTCCAGCGGATCGAGCTGGTGAGCGACGGCGAGACCAGTCGCGGTGTCGAGTACATCGGCGTGGACGCCGATACCGGTATGCTCCGGTCCCATTACTTCTCCAACACCGGCAAGATCCTCGAGTACACCTACCAACTGGCCGGC
Organism: Kribbella sp. NPDC004138; assembly: GCF_053603655.1. Taxonomy (NCBI): domain Bacteria; kingdom Bacillati; phylum Actinomycetota; class Actinomycetes; order Propionibacteriales; family Kribbellaceae; genus Kribbella; species Kribbella sp. NPDC004138. Next base: position 31,882 of record NZ_JBSGFZ010000024.1, on the reverse strand, counting down.
GGCACGTTGACGATCTGGTTCGGCGGTACCGACTCGCCGGCGAAGTTCGTCGGGGAGTTCGACGCCGGCCACACAGTCAACACCGGTGCCTGGCAGTGGCCGGGCGGCGGGTACGAGTCGACCATGACGCGCGTGGGGTGATCGGCAGTGAAGTACATGATCATGACGTTCGGGGACGAGTCGGCCTGGGACACCCTCGGGCTCGGCGGCCGGGAATCGACCTGGTCGCAGGAGCAGGTGGACGCGCACTACCAGGCGATGGGTGAGTTCTACGGCGAGCTCGCGGCCAACGGTGAACTCGTCACCGGCTTCGGGCTGGCCGACCCGTCGCACACGCTGACGATCGAGGTCGTCGACGGCCGTCCGGTCGCCTCCGACGGTCCGTACGCCGAGGCGAAGGAGGTGCTGGCCGGCTTCGGCATCATCGAGGTCGACTCGCACGACCGGGCCGTCGAGCTCGCCGCACGGTTCTCGGCGCTCGTCGAGACCAGGGTCGAGCTGCGGCCGGTGCTGGAGCAGGGCGGCCAGGAGATGTGACCGGGCCGGCCGAGGAGGTCCCGGCGGAGGCCCGGATCGAGGACCTGCTGCGCGAACTCGCGCCGCGGGTCCTCGCCGCTGTCACGCGGCGCTTCGGCCGGTTCGATCTCGCCGAGGACGCGGTCCAGGAGGCGCTGCTGGCGGCGGCGAGTGGCTGGTCCCAGGACGGCGTACCGCCCAGCCCCGCCGCCTGGCTGACGACTGTCGCCGTCCGCCGGATGACCGACATGCTGCGCAGCGAACAGGCCCGGCGCAGGCGGGAGCAACTGGACGCGACCCGCCGGCTGCCCGAGAGCCTGCTCGGCGACGACAGCATCACGACCGCCGACCAGGACGACACCCTGGTGATCCTCTTCCTGTGCTGCCATCCCGACGTCCAGCCGGCCAGTCAGCTGACTCTCACGCTGCGGGCGGTGGGCGGTCTGACGACGGCCGAGATCGCCCGGGCACTGCTGGTACCCGAGGCGACCGTCGGGCAGCGGATCAGCCGCGCGAAGCAGCGGATCAGCCAGTCCGGCGCACGGTTCCGGCTGCCGGCGCCGGAGGAGCGCCGACAGCGGCTCGACGTGGTGATGCAGGTGCTGTACCTGATCTTCAACGAGGGCTACACCGCCTCCTCGGGGACGACGTTGCAGCGGGTCGAGCTCGCCGCCGAGGCGATCCGGCTGACCCGGATGCTGCGCGAGAAGCTCCCGTCCGAGCCCGAGGTCGGCGGCCTGCTGGCGCTGATGCTGCTGACCCACGCGCGCCGGCAGGCCCGCACCGGTCCCACCGGTGACCTGATCCCGTTGGCGGAACAGGACCGGAGCCGGTGGGACCGTGAGCTGATCTCCGAAGGTGTCGCCCTGCTCGAGGACGTGCTGCCGCGACGCCGGCCCGGGCCGTACCAACTGCAGGCCGCGATCGCCGCCGTTCATGCCGAGGCCGAGCGGTTCGAAGACACCGACTGGGCACAGATCGTCGCGTTGTACGACGTGTTGGTCCGGATGTCCGCGGATCCGGTGGTCCGGCTGAACTCCGCGGTCGCTGTCGCCATGCACCGGGGACCGGCCGCAGGCCTGGAGTTGCTCGACAGCCTCGCGACCGACCCGAAGCTGGCCGGTCACCACCGGCTGGCCGCCGTCCGGGCGCATCTGCTGGAACAGTCCGGCTCGCTGGACACGGCCCGCCAGGCCTACCTCGCCGCCGCCAAACTCACCACCAGCGCACCCGAGCAGCGCTACCTCCGTGCCCGCGCCGCCCGCCTGGTCTAGGCCCTGTCTGGTCTAAACCGCGAGGTAGAGCGCGGCGGCCTGGGTTCGCGTGGTCACGTCCAGTTTGGTGAGGATGTTGGCGACGTGGAACTTCACGGTCGACTCGCTGATGTGCAGGTCGTCGGCGATCGAGCGGTTGCGTTGCCCCTGGGCCAGCCGCTCGAGCACCTCCAGTTCGCGGGCGCCGAGCGCGGCCAGCGGGTCGGACGTGACGGTGAGCGGCGCCTGTGCCGTGCGGAGGGTGATCCGGGCCGTCAGGCCCCACCCGGGGACGGCGTCCAGGTCCAGGTCGCCTTCGTGCAGACGCAGTCGCTCGGACAGCTGCCCGAGGTCGAGGACGTTCTCGATCCGGCCGGGGCCGTCGTCGCGCACGGTCGCCTGCAACTCGGTGCCGCTCCAGCGCCAGCCGACGCGGATCCGGGTCAGCCGGTCTTGCGTGAGCATCGCGAGCACCACCGCCCGGACCGCCACCCGGCCGGCGTGCGCGACCCCGCCCGGGATCAACCGGTCGTTGCCGGGGGCATCCAGCTCGAGCTCGACCGGGCCGTGCCGGAGCAGCGCCCGCAGCGAGTCCGCGAGCCGGTCGAAGGCCTTGCCGACCGGCTCCTCGCCGCTGCAGACGCGGTCGCGCTGGGTGTCGTTGCGAAGTTCACCGAGCCCGTTCAGCGCCAGCTCGACCGCCATCGTGCGAGCGGTCGCGTCGTCGATCCGCTGATTCCGCAGTACGCCGAGAAGCGTCGCGAGCGTCGCCGCATGAGCTTCACCGAGCTCGGCCGCCACATCGTTGCGGGCCTCGGCGACGGCGCGGTTCTGGGCGATCGCGCCTGGTTCGCGTTCGAGAGTCAGCCGGTACATGTGGGCGGTGACGACGTCCCACAACGCCTGCAGCGCGTCGGCGGCGATCGGTTCGTCGGCCGCGCGGAGGAAGACGACGACCGAGCCACGCGGCGCACGATCGCTCGCGATGGCGAGGACCGGGTGCGTGGATCCGGCGATGTTCACGATGCCCTGCCAGGGATGTCCGGCAGTGACTGTTCCCAGCAGCGCGGCGAGGTCGGCACCGGTGATCGCCGCGGCGAGCGCGGGATCGCCGTGCGCGGTGACGGGGGTGGACGCGCACTGCGAGGCCAGTTGGGCGACAGCGCGGTGCGGGATCAGGTCGGCGGTGGCGGCCGAGAGCCGGGAGAGCAGCTCCTCGGCCGGTCCGTCGATGACCTGCGCCGCCGCTGCCAGTACCTGTGCGCCGGCGGTCGGCGCCACCGGTCCCGCGTCCGGAAGCACGTCCGTTTCTCCCATGCCCTTCAGCGTACGTCGGTTGACGCGTCCACCCGGGCCCGTCTTTCGGACGGGGAAGAACTGTCCGATCGGCCAGTCGGGAATAGCCGCGGATCCGCGAACATTTTATTAAAGCGACAACCAAATTTGTGGAGGCAGTGCGATGCGAGCGGTGGTGTTCGAGGAGTTCGGCGGGCCGGAGGTACTCGAGGTCCAGGAGGTGCCGGAGCCGCAGGCGGGGCCGGAGCAGGTGCGGATCAAGGTCCGCGCGGCCGGCGTGAACCCGATCGACTTCAAGGTGCGCCGCGGCTGGACGAAGGGATTCATCGACCCGGTGCTCCCGGCCGTCCCGGGGCTCGAGGTGGCCGGTGTGGTCGACCAGGTCGGTGAGGGCGCGGAGTTCGCGGTCGGCGACGAGGTCGTCGGCTGGTCGGACGGCGGCGCGTACGCCGAGTACGCGATCGCGGGGAACGTGGCGCGCAAGCCCGCGGGCGTGAGCTGGGAGCAGGCTGCCGGCGTACCCGTGGCCGGTGAGACCGCACAGCGCGTGCTTGACCTGCTCGGCGTGAAGTCCGGCGAGACGATCCTGATTCACGGCGCCGCGGGTGCGGTCGGCTCGGTCGCCGTACAGCTCGCGAAGACCGCGGGTCTGACAGTCGTCGGTACGGCGTCGACCGCGAACCACGACTACCTGCGGTCGCTCGGCGCGGTGCCGGTCGAGTACGGCGAAGGTCTGCTCGAGCGGGTGCGCGCGGCGGCTCCGGACGGTGTGGACGCGGTGTTCGACACCGCGGGCCAGGGCGGTCTGCAGGAGTCGATCGAGCTGCGCGGCGGCACCGACCGGATCGTCACGATCGCCGACTTCGCAGCGGCCGAGCTCGGCGTCACCGCTTCCATGGCCGGTACGGCGACGCCCGCGGAGGTCCGCGCCACCCTCGGCGCCCAGCTGCAGGCGGTCGCCGACGGCACGCTGACGATCCGGGTCGCCGAGGCCTTCGACCTCGCGGACGCGGCCAAGGCTCAGGAGCTGAGCGAGTCCGGCCACGCCCGCGGCAAGATCGTCCTCGCTCTGTAGGCGGACCTCCAGCACTCATCAACCTCCGCCGGCGGCGGATCGACCGGGCAGTTCACGCGGGCGCTCGGTCGGCCGTGGCCGGTTGATGAGTGGTGCAGGTCCGGCGCTCAGACGTACGCGAACCGGGACCGCGGTGTCGGTACCTCGTCGACGCGTGGGTCCCAGCGGTCGACGAAGTGCACCCCGGCGGGGACCTCGATGCAATCTGTCGAGGTCCAGCCGCGGGTGAGGGTGGGGAAGTCCGGGACGTCGGGGTGGTAGTGCGGCTTCCCGGTGCCGAGCAGGTCGACGGCCATCGGTGCGCTTGTCGCCTGGTACCGGAAGTCGGCCGACAACCGCAGCCGCTTCGTCCGGTTCGGCATCGCGCCGTGCACGGTCAGGCTGCCGAACAGCAGCACGTCACCCGGCCGGTACGACGCCGTCCGCCACTCCGGATGGTTCTCGTCGGCCTCGGCGCGCATCATCCCCGGCCCGTCCGACGCCTTCACCGGCAGCACGCCGAGCCGCGGCGACCCGGCCAGCACCCGCAACCCGCCGATCTCGGGCGGCGCCGCACTCAACGGCAGCCAGGTGGTGAGCGTGTCCACACACCCCTGGATGAACCGGTAGTCCTGATGGATCGGCGTCGGATTCGCACCCGGCGACGGGGGAGCGATCCGGCAGATGTGCGCCGGATGCGCGAACGTCTCCTCACCCAGCAACCGCGCGGTCAACGACAACAGCTCCGACCGCACAGCCAACCGGTGAAACGCCTCCGTGCTCTGGATCGCCGTATAGGCCCCGAAGAACCCGGCGGACCCTTCCTCGACAGCCCGCCCCGACGCCACCAACTCCAACGGATCGGCATCCCGCGCCAACCAGTCGCTGTCGTACAAGATCCGCGCCAACTGTTCATGCACGTCGCCGACGACATCGCGAGGCAGCAGCCCACGGAAAAACAGGTACCCCTCAGTCGCGAGCCGGTTCCGCAGCACTCCGGCGTCCAGAAGATCGTCGTACGAGTCGGTCAGTTCTTTCATCGGTTTCGTCGCGAGAAGCCCTTCGCCTGCAAGCGGAGGAATCGCGACTCCCTCCCTGCGAAGATCGGGGACTGTCGGTCCCGGCTGATTAGGTGGACTTCATGTCCCGGTTCCGCATGTACCCGACTCCGGCGCAGCAGACTGCGTTGCTGGAGCAGTGCAGACACGCCAGGTATGTATGGAACCTTGCGCTCGAGCAGTGGTCGATGTGGAAGCGCGACAAGGGGCCGACGCCTGGGTTCGGTCAGCAGGCACGGCAGCTGACGGAGGCGAGGGCGGCTTTCGAGTGGCTGCGGTCCGGATCGCAGACCGTGCAGCAGCAAGCTCTGCGTGACTTTGATCAAGCTGTCAGGCTCTTCTACGCCGGCACACACGGACGACCGACGTGGCGCAAAACCGGTCAGCATGAGGGGTTCCGGATCGTCGGTTCCCAGGCGTCCCGCATCGGCGAGCTGAACCGCAAGTGGGCGCGAGTGCGGGTGCCGAAGGTCGGATGGGTGCGGTTTCGCCTGTCGCGGCGCGTCCCGGAGGCGAAGTCGTACCGCGTCACGCTCGACCGGGCAGGACGCTGGCACATCGCATTTGCGGCCATTCCGCCTCCCATTCCTGCACCTCGGAGTGGTGAGGTAGTCGGTGTGGACCGTGGAGTCCACGTGTCGGCAGCTCTGTCCAATGGCGAACTCCTGAGGTGCCCGGGCTGGTCGGTGACCGCGCGGGCGCGGCTCAGGGTGCTGCAACGTCGCATGGCTCGTCGGCAACGCGGCTCCAAACGGTGGGCGCGAGTCAAAGCGGCGATTGCGAGGATGTACGCGAAGGCCGTAGACAGACGCAAAGACTGGGTGGAGAAGACCAGTACGGATCTCGCGCGACGGTTCGACGTCATCCGCGTCGAAGCCCTGCGCATCGCGTCGCTGACCAGGCGTCCCAAGCCCAAGCTCGATCCGGCGAACCCCGGGAGGTATCTGCCGAACCGTCGACAAGCCAAGGCCGGACTCAACCGAGGCATCCTCGCGAGCGGCTGGGGTCAGCTGGTACGCCGCCTGGAGCACAAGGCGGCCGGACGCGTCGAGCAGGTCGATCCCGCGTATACATCTCAGACCTGCAACTTCTGTGGGCATTGTGCACCCGAGAACCGCAAGAGCCAAGCGGTCTTCCGATGCACAGCCTGCGGACGTGAGATGCACGCGGATGTGAACGCAGCACGCAACATCGCGGCCGGACGGGCCGTCAGCGCACGCCAAGAGGTGCCCGTTCGGGTCTCGCCGAAGCGTGAACCTCAACTCACTACCGTGCTGTAGTGGTTGGAATCCCTGGATCTTCGCACCCGGGGAGGACGTCAATTGTTGTTTCCGATCTTGTCCATGGCGGCGGCGATGTCGGCGACGCCGGCCTTGTTCAGGTACAGGTCGTTGACGGTCTTGTTGATCTCGGGGGACTTCGCGGTCCAGCCTTCGGCGATGGGGAGGTTGACGGTGCTGCCGGCGGCCGATTCGAGGAAGGGCTGGACGTCGATGTTCTTCTTCTTCCAGAACGCCTGGTACCCGGCGCCGGCGTCGTTGAGCGCCGGGATGATGTAGCCGGCGTCGCCCATCAGCCGCTGGGCCTTCTCCGAGCCGAGGAAGGCGACCAGCTTGCCGGCCTCGTCGGGGTGCTTCGTCTTCGCGAACATCGCCTCGGCGAGCCCGTTGATCACCACGGTCCGGCCGGCCGGTCCGGCCGGCATCGCCGCGACCCCGATCGGGAACTTCACCTCGGGCAGCGCGAACGGCAGCAGCGCGTTGTTCGCCGGGAACATCGCGACCTCGCCGCGGTAGAACATCTCGGTCGCCTGGCCGGTCGGCGGGTTGGTCCGGGTGCCGTCCGGCGACACTTTCCACTTGAACACCAGGTCGCGCGCGAACTGCAGCGCCTCGACCGACTTGTCTCCGGCGAAGTCGAAGCTGCCGTACGGCTTGTCCATCGCGTGGCCGCCGTTCGACGCGATCCAGTTCAGCCACTGGGTTTGGCTGTGATTCCAGGAGCAGAAGCCCCACTGCTTGCCGACGGTCAGCTTGCGAGCGACCTCGAGGAAGCTGCCCGAGCCGTCGGGCGCCCAGGTCAGCTCGGTCGGCATCGTGACGCCGGCTTTCGCGAACAGGTCCTTGTTGTAGAGCAGTCCGACGATGCCCATGTCCTTCGGCATCCCCAGCTGCTTGTCCTCGAACTTGTACGACTGCACGACGTTCGGGTGGTACGAGTCGAGTTTCAGCCCCGCCTTCGAGATCAGGTCGTCGAGCGGCGTCAAGACGCCCTTGCTCGCGAAGTCGGGGAAGTAGTCGACGGTCAGCCAGAACACGTCCGGTGCCTTGCCGCTGGCCAACTCGGTGGTCAGCTTGGTCCAGTACTGGTCCCACGGCAGCACTTCCATCCGGACCGTGATGTCCGGGTTCTCCTTGGTGAACTCGGCGAAGACGGTCTTGTAGCCCACCTCCTGCTGCTCGTCCCACAGCCGGTAGACGAGCTCGACCTTGCCGCCGCCGGCGGCCTTGTCGTCGGACGAGCCGCAGCCGGCGAGCGCGAGCACACTGCCGGCGCCGATCAGAAATGTCCTCCTGGACAACGACATGAGAGTCTCCGACCTACTTGAGCCCGGTAACGGCGACCGAGCGGACGATGAAGCGCTGGAAGACGACGAACAGGACCAGCAGCGGCGCCAGCGCGATCAGGCTGCCGGCCATCACGGCGTTGTAGTCGACGCCGATCTCCCCCTTGAACAAGGCGATCCCGACCGACAGCAGCCGCTTGTCCTCGCTGCTGGTGACGATCAGCGGCCACAGGAAGCTGTTCCAGTTCGCCACCACGGCGAGCGTGGTGACCGTGACCAGGATCGGTTTCGACAACGGCAGCACGATCGACACCAGCGTCCGGACCCGCCCGGCGCCGTCGATCCGGGCCGCGTCCTCGAGATCCGCGGGGATGCCGCGGAAGAACTGGCGGAGCAGGAAGATCGCGTACGGCGTCCCGAGCATCGTCGGCAGCATCAGGCCGGCCCAGGTGTCCACCAGTCCGAGCTTCTGCATCATCAGGTACAGCGGGATCATCGTGACCACCGGCGGGACCATCAGTGTCGACAAATACACCCAGAACAGGGCGTCCCGGCCCGGGAACGACAGCCGCGCGAACGCGTACGCCGCCAGGATCGCGAACACCACCTGGCCGAGCGTGATGCCGGCCGTGACGAGTGCGGTGTTGACGAGGTAGCCGCCGAAGCCGGAGCCGAGCAGCCGCTCGAACGCCGCCGTACTCGGTGGCAGTCCGGGTTCCCACGGCATCGTCTCGGACAGTTGCCCGGGGCCCTTGAACGCGGTGAGCACGGTCAGGAAGTACGGGAAGATCGAGAACACGCACCCGATCACCAGCACGGCGTAGGTGAAGACGCGCAGTTTCATCCGGACACCTCATAGGTCGTACGGCGTTCGAAGTACGCGAACTGGCTGATCGTCGCGACCAGCACCACCGCGAACAGCAGCACCGAGATCGTCGACGCGTACCCGAAGTCGAACTTGCGGAACGCCTCGTCGTAGATCAGGTACGTCGCGACCTCGGTGCTGTCACCGGGACCGCCCTCGGTCATCACGAAGACCGTGTCGAAGGCCTGGAACGAGCCGATCACGTTGGTGATCAGCACGAACAGCATCGTCGGCCGCAGCAGCGGGAGCGTGATCGTGAAGAAGTGCGCGACCGGTGACGCGCCGTCCAGCGACGAGGCTTCGCGCAACGACCGCGGGATGTTCTGCAGCCCGGCCAGGAAGAACAGCATGTTGTACCCAGCGAACTGCCAGATGTGGACGGCGGCCACGCTCGGCATCGCGAGCACCGGCGACGACAGCCAGGCTGGGCCGTCGATTCCGAACAGCCCGAGGAACTGGTTCAGCGCGCCGCGGCCGGGGTCGAAGATCCAGCTCCAGACCAGGCCGAGAGCGACCGGCGTAGCCATCCACGGGATGACCAGGAGCGCCCGGAAGTACTTCATGCCGCGCAGCTTGCGGTCGACCAGAAGCGCCAGGAGCAGCGACAGGATCGTCGTACCGGGGACGCAGATCACCACGTAGTACAAGGTGACCAGCAGCGAGTGCCAGACGTCCGAGTCCGCGAAGAGCTTCTGGTAGTTGGCGAAGCCGATGAACTCCGGCGTCGACAGCAGCTTCCAGTCGAACAGGCTGACCACCAGCACGATGACGACCGGCGCGAGCAGGAAGCCGAGTACGCCGACCAGGCTCGGCGCGAGCAGGGCGTAGGCCGCGGCGGTCTGCCGGGCCTGGCCGATCCGGCGGGTCCGCCGGGGCGCCGGCCTAAGCATCGGGATCCTTCAGCGGATGCGGGCGCGGCGAGCTCGGGACGAGCAGCTCACGGGTGCGGTCGATGCCCCACCGGTCGAGCGCGCCGATCGGGTCGCTGGACATCCGCAGGCCGGGGCCTTGCTCGATGTGCTGCGCCCACAGCTCGCGCTCCTGGACGTCGGGCCGGACGATCAGGCAGTCGGAGTCGTTCGCCCACCACCGGCCGTGCAGGAACTCGCGCGCCACCGAGGTGGACCGGGCGCCGCGCTGGCCGGGCTGGCTGATGTCGCCGGACGGCGGCTCGACCAACGGATCGGTGTCGGGCGAGATCCGCATGCAGTCGACGAGTCCGAGGCTCGGGAGGATCGGGGCGCCGCAGCCGTGCAGGATCCGGTTCGATCCGACAGCTTGGCGCAGCAGCCGCAGTCCGAGCCGGTACGCCGCGATGCCGTCGACCTGCTCGTGCCGCGGTCCCTCGATCGCGCCGGCGTACAGGAAGTCGAGCTTGAAGTGGTCGTACCCCTGGCGGCACAGCTCGGTGAACACGTCCTGGAGGTGCCGCACGGCGCCCGGATGCGTCACGTCGAGGACCAGTTGCTCCTGGCCCCAGTTCGTGCCGGCGGAAATGCCCGGAACCAGCCATTCCGGGTGTTTCCGGGCCGTCTCGCTGCCGCTCGCGACCAGGAACGGCGCGACCCAGATGCCCGCCCGGCGACCGCTCGAACGGATGTCGGCGGCGAGCGTCACGGTCGAACCGAAGTCGTCGCGCGGCGTCAGCCAGTCGCCGATCGCGGCCTGGTAGCCCTCGTCGAGCAGCACCAGGTCGACGCTCAGGTGGTGCTGGTCGAACTGGCGTACGTCGGTCATCACGTCGCGCTCGGTGACCTTGCCCCAGTATGCGTACCAGCTGCACCACGACGGCCCGAACACGCGCACCGGCGGCGCGCCGGCCGCGAACGCGTCGGCCCAGTCGGCGAGCGCCTGGTTGGGGTTGGCGTGCGTGCTGGTCCTGACGTCGACCTCGCCGTCGGCCTCGATCACCAGCTTGTCGCCGCGCACCTCGGCGCGGATCGACGGGACCGCGTCGGGGGTGATCGCGGCGACGGTGGTGACCTCGTCGGCGGTCGCGACCGCGAGCAGGCCCTCGCCCTGGAAGCGGCCGGCCTCGACCCCCGGGCGGTACGCCATCACGTGATGGTTCGGCGCAGTCGGGCGGGGCGGGCGGGCGTCCAGCCGGTACCAGCCGCTCGGGCTCCAGGACTGCCACCCGTGCTCGAAGACCAGCGTGCCGGTGTCGTGGTCGAGCTCGGCGACGGGGCGGAAGGGCACGGGATCCTCGATTCGGTCGGGTGCAGGATCTTGCTGTGGTTCCGCTAATCTTGGAGCGCCGACGAGGGGATCCACCATGACGGAGCCTGCTGACTTCGAGCACGATCTTGCTACCCAGGTGCTCATCGAGCTGTACAGCGAGATCCCGCCGCCGAGCAAACTGGTCACCGGCCACTTCCACAGCGGCGGCGACTACCGGGTCGTGCGGCCGGACGGTGTGGGCAGTTGGTACCTGCTCTACACAGCGTCGGGCACCGGCCGGTACCTGATCGGCCAGAACAAGCTGATGCTGCGCCACGGGGACGTCGTACTGGTCAGCCCGGGCACCCCGCACGACTACGGGACCGTCGGCACGTACTGGGAGTCCTGGTGGGCGCATTTCCAGCCGCGCCGCGAATGGCACTCGTGGTTGTCGTTGCCCCAGGCAATGCCGGGACTGTCGTACGTGCGGCTGACCCGGTCGTCGGAGACCGATCGCGTGGTGTCGGCGTTCGACCGCCTGCATCGCGACGCGCAGCGCGCCGGGCTGTCCCCGACCGGCGACACCGAGCTGCATCTGCTGGAGAAGAGCGTTGCGACCGAGCTGACGATGAACGGTATCGAGGAGGTGCTGCTGACCGCCGTCGCCAGCCTGCGCCGAGAGACGCAGCATCTCGACGCGCGCGTGCACCTGGTACTCGAGGCCATCACCGCGGACCCGGCCCGCCCGCACACGTTGACCTCACTGGCCGGGCTGGCGCAGGTGTCCGTGTCCCGCCTCGCGCACCTGTTCAAGGAGCAGGTCGGCGACTCGATCATGAACGTCGTGCTCGCGCTCCGGCTGCAGCGCGCGTCCGAGCTGCTCGGCGCCACCGACATGTCGGTGGCGCAGATCGCGGCCGCGGTCGGGTTCGACTCGCCGCACTACCTGAGCCGGCAGTTCGGCCGCCGGTACGGGATGTCCCCGACGGCCCATCGCAACGCCGTCAGGAAGCCGGAGCTAGAGCTATATTGAGCTCGGTCGCCGCCGCGTAGTCCGCACCGCCGGTCAGTCCGACGAGCCGCACGTAGCGTGCCGTCGTACCTGCCGGGAAACGGGCGATCTTCGCGTCGACCGTGCCGTCCCAGGATCCCTGCACCGCCGAGGTGAACGTGACGCCGTCGGTGCTCGTCCGGACGTCGTACGACGAGATGCGGCCGTTCGGTACGTCGGCGTCCTGGCGCGGCGTGTAGACGAGCGCTTCGATCGCCCGGGGCGTCTTGAGGTCGAGGGTGATGTACTGCGGGAGCGGGGCGTGCGGGCTCCAGTTCGAGTGCCACATCGTCGTACAGCTGCCGTCGATCGCGGCCGACGCGCTGTACGCGGCCGAGCCCTGGCTCGTGGCGGTGGCCGTCATCTCGCTCTGCGGCAACAGCGTCAGCGGACCGAACGGGCCGTCGGCCGGTGGCGGCGTACCGGGGATCGCGGTCACCCGGCCCAGACTGGGTGCCTTGAGCAACGGGTGGGTGCGCAGGTAGGTGAGGAACACTTCCTGGCCCATCCGCGGCGCTCTGGTGAGATCCGTGTACTGCTGGAAGCCCGGATAGCCGTACTGCGTGCCGTGCAAGGGCATCGCGGCGCTCGTCGTCACGCGATACGTCTTTCCGAGTTGCAGTGGCCTGCCGTCGATCAGCACCTTGGCCGGATCGACCCTGTCGCCGACCGGCCGGCCGAGATCGTAGGTGTAGCGGAAGTTCGCCGAGGTCGCGAGCGATGACAGCCGGCTGCAGCCGTACGCCGGTGGGATCCACTGCTGCTCCAGGACGGCCTCGACCGTGGAGCCCTTCATCGACAACGTGGTGATCGGCGAGATCCCGGCGACCGGCCATGCCTCGCCGTACGTCACCGTCCCGGCCTGCAGCCCGGCGGCGATCACGTCGACGCCCAGGTCGGCCGGTACCAGCGCGAAGTCGCCGTCCGCCTCCGACCTGTAGAGGTCCGCGACCAGGTTGCCCGTCCGGCTCTCGGCGGTGCGTGCGAAGTCGAGGTCGCGGTCGAGCTTCGTGAGCGGCTCCTGCTGACGTGCCGCCCACTTGTCGGTCCAGTACTTCACGATCTTCTGGACACCGGCGTCCGGCGTGATGTCCTTGGTGACCGCGTGGTTGGTGGCGGTGGTCGCGTCCCGGATCACCTCGCCGGTGGACGGGTCGAGCGAGAGGTTCACCTCGCCCAGCACGCGCCCGTGGTTGCTCGCCTCCAGGACCGGACGCCGTACGCCGTTCGGGTCCGGAATCATGCACTTGAACGCCGTGTGCCAGTGGCCGCCGAGGATCACGTCGATGTCTGGCGACATCGTCCGGGCGGCGTCGAAGATCGGGCCGGTCGGGTTCTTGCACTCGTCGTACAGGCCGCCCTGCTGCCCGCCTTCGTGCATGCTGACGACGATCGCGTTCACGCCCTGGGCCTTCAGCTCGGCCGCGGCCCGGTTCGCGGCCTCGACGACGCCCTGGAACTCGAATCCGGAGCCCTCGATCGACAGCGTCTCGGTCGGCGTGCCCGGAAAGCCCAGCCCGATGAACCCGATCCGCTGCGATCCCGCCCGGGCGATCCAGTACGGCGGGAGCACCGGGCGCTCGGTCCGCGGGTCGACGATGTTCGCCGCGTGGTACGCGTAGTCGGTGCCGTGGAAGTTGCGGCCGGTGGAGTCCTTGAAGCAGCTGTCGAAGCCGGGCTTGCCGTAGCAGGCTCCGGTCGTCATCCGCCGCAGGAACGGGAACTCGCGGTCGAACTCGTGGTTGCCGGCCGCGTCGAAGTCCATCCCGAGCGCGTTCAGCACCTCGATGGTCGGCTCGTTCGCGAACGCCTGCGTGTAGTCCGGCCAGCCGCTGAACTGATCGCCCGAGCCGATCAGGAAGCTGTTCGGCTTCCGGAGCCGGTCCAGGTGCGCCTTCAAGTACCCGGCACCGCCGACCTGCTGGGTGCCCGACGGGCCGGCGATGGTCAGGTTCTCGGTCTCGGACAGATACCCGTGCAGATCGGTCAGGCTGAAGACCTGCACGGGAATCGGCGCTGGCGTTTCGGCCGGCAGCGCGGTCGACCCCGTCACCAGGCCGAGAAGGGCAAGTACTGAGCTGATCCGGGACATCGACTGCTCCTGTCGATCGGGGCGGAACCTCGCTGCAAGTTACTGTCCGCCGCCCGGCGCGGAACATGGCCCCGAATGCTGACTTCCTGCACGATCCGGCTGTCGATCAGAGGTACGTGATCTGTCCCGGCGGTCCGGACTGCCAATGCGCCGGCAGGAACATCCGGGACTGACTCCGGCACGGCCCTTGGCACACCGGGCAGCCGGCGGCGCTGCAGGTGAAGACCGCCCAGACGCCGTACGGCTCCGGCAGTTCGCGGTACTTCTCGGCCATCCGTCCCTTGCAATGCAGGCACCGCGGGGCGTCCTGCACCACCCGCGCCGGCGGTGCGAGGTCGGGCCCGCCGAAGAGGTGACGTACGCCGCGCGTGATCGCGCGGAGGACGCGCACCGGCAGCGGCCCGACAACCAACCGGATCGGCGGTCCGACCGGTCGGTCCACGGCCGGCCGGACCACTGCCGGGGCGTGGTAGGCGGCCGGATACCGACGGGGCCGGCGGGGGCTGGTGGACGGTTCGGGTAGGCGTGGCTGGATCGCGTTCATTGGATTCCCCCTCGAGGACCGCCGCGGGTTCGCCGTGCGGCCCGAAATCCGGGTTTCGAACTGGTCTAGCTCCCACGGTCGGGCCCCGGCGGTGCTCCGTGCGGGCACGCGCAGATCTCCGTACAAGGACGTACACGGCGGCGTACAGCGCCGGCGCTCGTCGTCCTGTAGCGTCGTGACTACTCGCTGTGGGAGTTGGGGCTTTGAGGGGGGCGCCATGGACGAGCCATTGGTCGAGCCGCGGACAGCTTCACCGGATCATGTCCAGACCCGGATGCAGTTCGCCGACGAGCTGACCGTGCTGCGAACCCGGGCGGGCCTGACCGTCCGGAACATCTCCACCATGGTCGGTGGCGCCCAGCCGCACAGCACGATCGGCGAGTGGTTCGCCGGCCGCAGCGTGCCGTCGGACGCGTCGAAGGCCTTGTTCGTGGAGGTTCTGCGGATCTGCGGGATCACCGACGAGGACGAGATCGAGCGCTGGCTTGAAGCGCGCCGACGCGTCCGGCAGGTGCCCGGGCCGAAGGGCGGAAGCCCGCCGTACCGTGGGTTGCGAAGCTTCCAGCCGGCCGATGCCGAGTGGTTCTTCGGTCGCGAGGTACTGACCGAGCAGATCGTCGACCAGGTCATCTCACGGCACGCCGCGGGTGGCGGCATGCAAACGATTGTCGGTGCGTCGGGCTCGGGAAAGTCTTCGCTGGTGCGGGCGGGCGTGATCCCGGCGCTCACCGACCGGGCTGCTCCCGGCCGGCCCGCGTGGCCCGTCGTCTTGATGGCGCCGGGCGCGGAACCCCTGCGCCAGTTGGCGTCCGGGCTGACGGCCGGTACGCGGGTCGGGTCCGAGGTGTTCGCCGAGCAGTTGGCGAGTGATCCCGCCGCGGTCGTCGAGCAGACGGCGGCGTACGTGCTGGCGGCGCGGACCAATGCGCCGGAAGGGGCCGCTGTCCCGGCGCTCGATCGCTTGATCATCGTCGTCGACCAGTTCGAGGAACTGTTCACGATGTGTCCGGACGAGAAGGAACGCGGGGCCTTCGTCGCGGCGTTGGACGCTGTCACGCGGGCACCTGTTCCACGGGAGTCGACGGAGCTGCGATCGGGGGTGGCCACCGTCGTCGTACTGGCTTTGCGGGCTGACTTCTACCCGCAGGCATTGCAGTACCCCGAGATCGCGGCCGCCTTGCAAGGCGCGCAGTTCGTGGTCGGTCCGCTGACCGAGGACGAACTGCGCAGGGCGATTGTCGAGCCGGCCGCCAAGGCCGCCGTGCAGCTCGACGAAGGGCTTGTCGAGTTGCTGATCCGGGACGCGTCGCCGGCGCTGGCGCCGGCCGACGCCACGCCCTCGACGGCCGGGTCGCTGCCGTTGCTCTCGCACGCGCTGCTCGCGACCTGGCAGCGGGCCGAGCGGGGGCGCATGACCACTCACGGGTACCTGCTGACCGGCAGCATCAAGGGCGCCGTCGCGGCGACCGCCGAGGCCGTCTACAACGACTTGAACCCGGCCCAACAGACCATCGCCCGGCGGCTGTTCCTCCGGCTGGTGAATCTCGGCGACGACTTCGCGATCAGCCGGCGCAAGGTCGTGCGCAGCGAACTCGAAGGCAACGGCGCCGATCTCGGCGAGGTGGTCGAACACTTCGTCGGAGCCCGGCTGCTGACCATGGACGCGGACAGCGTCGAGATCAGCCACGAGGCGCTCATCACCGCGTGGCCCCGGCTGCGACGATGGATCGACAACGACCGCGAAGGGCTGCGGCGGCATCGGCAGCTCGCGGACGCCGCCCGGCAGTGGCGTGATCTGCAGCGGGATCCCGGCTCGCTCTACCGGGGCGGCAACCTGCAGGGTGTCCGCGACTGGACGATGGCCGACCGCGACCTGAACACGCTCGAGACCGAGTTTCTCGAGGCCAGTCTGCGGGCGGAGGAGGCTGAGCACGCGGCAGCCAGGCGTGGGACGCGCAGGCTGCAGCAGTTCGTGGCGGCACTGACCGCCTTGTCGCTGGTGGCTGTCGGGCTGACCGTGTATGCCTTCTGGAAACGCCGGCTCGCTGACCGGGAACGCGATTTGGCGATGTCCCGTCAGGTCGCGATCACCGCCGACAGGTTGCGGACGACCGACCCGGGGCTGGCGGCACAGTTGTCGCTCGCGGCTTACCGGATCGCCCCGACGGTCGAGGCCCGGTCGAGTCTGCTCGACGCGACCGGTTCGCCTTCGGTGACAAGGATCGTGCGTCCGTCCAAGGGAGCACAGAGCGTCGTACTCAGCCCGGACGGCCGCATCCTGTACGCCGCCGGTACCGGACCCAGCGACACCGCGATCCTGATCTGGGACATCGGCGACCGGCGCCGGCCACGCAGTATCGGCGGACCGTTGACCGGGCACACGCTGCCGGTGTTCGGGCTCGCCGTCAGCCCGGACGGTCGCCTGCTCGCCACTGGTGGTCGGGACAAGACGATCCGGCTGTGGGACGTCACCGAGCCTGAAAACCCGATGTCCCTGGGGGTTCTGCCCGGTAGTCCGAACGGCACGGTCTACTCGCTGGCGTTCTCTCCGGACGGCAGGACGCTCGTGGCGGGGAGCTCGGACAAATCGGTGCGTCTGTGGGCCGTCGACGATCCACGCCGGCCCGTGCCGTTGACGACGATGCCGGCGCTGAGCGGTTTCGTGCAGACGGTGACCTTCAGCGAATCCGGCAAGGTTCTCGCAGCCGGTGATGCGACCGGTGCGTTGTACCTGTGGGATGTCGCGGATCGTCGTACGCCGGGGTTGGTCAGCCGGACACAGGCCGGGTCCACCCAGATCAACGTCGTACGGTTCGTTCCGCGGCACGACGAGGTGCTGATCGGCGGATCGAAAGGTCTGTTCCAGCGGTGGAACGTGGCCAAGCCGGAGGCACCGGCCAAGATGGCGATGCAGATCCAGGTGCCGGAGAACTGGGTGAACGCCGTCGATCTCACGGCGGACGGCCGGCTGATGGCGATGGGCAGTTCGGACAACGTCGCCCAGGTCTGGGATCTGGCGAGCGGCCGGCTGGTCGCCTCGCTGCCACATCCGGAGCCGGTGTCGTCGGTGGCGTTCGCCGACGGCGACCGGACTCTGGTGACGGCGGGTTCCGACGGCGTGGCGCGGCTGTGGACGATCCCCGGGCCGGTGATCACTGGGCCGACCGCGGCCGTCGCCTCGGCCGCGTTCACTCCGGACGGACGGTCGTTGGTGACGTTCGGCGGCGGAGCCTTTCTGCTGAACGTCTCCCGGCCTCGAGCTCCTGCGGTGCTGGCGCCACCGCTGTTGTCGCCGCTCGCCGATCAGCCGATCAGCGGCGCCGGTGCGCTGAGCCCGGACGGCAAGACCGCGGCCGGCGGTACGACGGTGAACTCGGTCGTCCTGTGGGACGTCGGAGATCCGGCCCGACCGAAGGTCTTGCCGCCACCACTGACAGGGCCGGCCGCGGTGGTCGAATCGCTCGCGTTCAGCCCGGACCGCCGTACGTTGGCGGCCGGCTCGGACGACGGCAAGGTCTACCTGTGGGACGTCCACGATCCACAGCACGTCACGCCGCTGCCGACCGCTCCTGGTCCGGACAGCAACTACGTCTACATGGTTGCCATCAGCCCCGACAGCCGAACACTGGCCGGGGTCACAGCTGACAGCATGATCCGGTTGTGGGACATGAGCGACCCGCGCCGGTTGCGCGCCTTTCCCTCGGTCAAAGGCTCCGCCGACCTGTTGTTCTCGGCTGCCTTCAGCCGCGATGGCAAGATCCTCGCGACCGGCAGCGCGGACGGGACGGTGCAGCTGTGGGACGCCTCGGACCCGGCGCGGCTGTCTCCGGTCGGCGACGTCCTCCGAGGACCGGACGGCACCGTGACCAGCGTCGCCTTCGGCCCCGACGGGCACACGCTCGCCGCGAGTACCCGGAGCGGGCAGGTCTGGTTCTGGGACGTCGGCAGGCCGACGGCGCCGGCCACCGTCGCGATCCTCTCCGCCTCCCAGGCTGCAGTGTGGGCTGTCGGGTTCAGCCCGGACGGGCACACAGTCGTTACCGGCGGGTCGGACCGGACAGTCCGGTTGTGGGAGATGGAGCCGGGCCGGGCCGTCGACCTGATCTGTGCGGCCGGTGGGGATTCGGTGTCGGGCGACGAGTGGGCGAAGTACCTGCCCGGTGTGCCGTACGAACCGGTGTGCTGACGCTTTTCTCCAAGCGCATGCGGGTCGGGAACCGTACGGTCGAGGGGAGAAAGGAGTTCATGATGACTGGGTATCTGGCCGTGGCCGAGATCGATATCGACGCGCCGGCGGCGCGGGTGTGGGACGTGCTGACGAGTCCCGACGAGCTGAAGAAGCTGTGGTTCGGCGCCGAGGTGGAGACGGACTGGGAGGTGGGCAGCCCGATCACCTGGAGCGGCGACTGGGAGGGCAAGCCCTATCAGGACAAGGGGGAGATCCTCGAGGTGCAGCCTGAACGCCTGCTGAAGCTCACCCACTTCAGTCCGCTCACCGGGCAGGACGACGTCCCCGAGAACTACCACACCCTGACCTACACCCTGACCGGCAACACCCACCTGAAACTCGAGCAGGACAACAACGCGACCGAGGAGGAGGCCGACCACTCCCAGGACATGTGGGAGATGCTGGTGGCCAAGGTCAAGGAGGCCGCGGAGACTCAGTAACCTGGCTCGCATGGGTGATGGTGTGGAGGTGGGTCGGCCGACTCGGGAGCGGGCGGCGGTGGGGGAGGACGGGCGGTCGCGGGACCGGAGCCGGCCGGCGGTGCCGGATCCGTTGCCGATGAGCGTGGTCGACGCGCACTGTCATCTCGACATCGCCGACGGGGAGGACGGGGACTGGCTGAGCCCGGCGGAGGCGATCCGGCTGGCGTCGTCGGTCGGCGTCACCCGGATCGTCCAGGTGGGGTGTGACCTGCCGGGCGCGGCGTGGGCGGTCGAGGCCGCCACGCAGTACCCGAACCTGGTCGCCGGCGTCGCCCTGCACCCGAACGAGGCGCCGAAGCTGAAGGCGGCCGGCGAGCTGGACAGCGCGCTCGCCGAGATCGAACGGCTCGCCGCGAGCTCGGACAAGGTCCGGGTGATCGGCGAGACCGGCCTCGACTACTTCCGCACCGGGGCTGACGGGCAGGCCGCGCAGCACGAGTCGTTCGCCGCGCACATCGAGTTGGCGAAGCGGCTCGGCAAGACACTGATGATCCACGACCGGGACGCGCACGACGACATCCTGCGCATCCTGGACCGCGAAGGCGTGCCGGACCGGCTGGTGATGCACTGCTTCTCCGGCGACACCGAATTCGCCCGCGCCTGCGTCAACCGCGGCGCGTACCTGAGCTTCGCCGGCGTCGTCACGTTCAAGAACGCCCAGTCCCTGCGCGACGCCCTGGCCGTCACCCCGCTCGACCGCATCCTGGTCGAGACCGACGCCCCGTACCTGACCCCGTCGCCGTACCGCGGCAAGCCGAACGCGTCGTACCTGATCCCGCACACGGTCCGCAAGATGGCCGACGTCCTCAACATCTCCGTCGCCGAACTCTGCGGAGCCCTCAACGACAACGCGAACCGCGCCTTCGGGGGTCCGTGGTAATGGTCCGGTACGACGACGTGGACGCGCAGGTGCTGTCGCAGGCCGATGCGCTGCGCGGGGCCGACGAGGCCACCGTGGCCGCCGAGGTCGACCGCCTGAAGGCCCTGGCGGAACAGATCCCCGACGAGCGCGATCGCCGGCTGGCACTGATCAGGGCCGCGAAGCTGCCCGAGCTGATCAACGGGGCACCGGCGCCCACCAGCCCGGAGTTCGCGCGGGCGTCCATGCTGCTGGCGCAGGTGCTCGGCAACAAGGGCTCGGCCGCGGACCAGATCGCCCACGCCGAACGCGTGAAGACCGAGATCGCCGAACTGTCCCGGCAGGCGCCGCCGCGCGAATCCCGCACGATCCTGCGGCTGAACTCGACCCTGAAGCGGCTGATCGAGCGCCGCCGGCGCGAGGCCGCGGACGACGGATCGTGACCGACGACGCCGTCGAGATCTCCCCGCTGTCCTGGGAGTACCGGCTGGTGGCCGCGGTCGTGTACGCCGTCGAGCAGCGCGCCGGCGGCGCCGCGGCCGGCGCACGCACGCGGTGGAACGACGACGAGAAGTCCGCCGAGTCCGAGCAGGCGGCGCAGAACGCGATCGCCGGACTGGATCACGAACTCGATCGCATCGAACGCGGCTACCGCGTCGAGAAGGCGCAGCGAGCACAGCAGCAAGCCGGCCGGCCGGGCACGCGGCGCACGCAGGCCGTTCGGCAGGCGCAGGACCGGATGTCGCCGGATCTCGAGCGGCTGCGGGCCGTGACGAGTGGGCAGGCCCCGGCGGCCGGCGCCACCAGTCGGTCGGCGGAGGCCGTCGACCACGCACAGCAGGGACCGAACGACGGCTCGCGTGGGCGGCAGGCTCCCGGCCGGCCGTCGGGGCCTCGGGGCCGGGGGTCGGCTGAGAGGGCCTGATAGACAGGGCTCATGGAGTTCAGTGAGGTCGTGCGGCGGCGGCGGATGGTGCGGAACTACGACCCCGAGCGGGCGGTGGCCGCGGAGGTGCGGGAGCGGATCCTGGAGAACGGGCTGCGCGCGCCGTCGGGCGGGTTCAGTCAGGGGTGGGCGTTCCTGACGCTGGAGGGGGACGACCGGGACCGGTACTGGCGGATCGCCGCCGAGGATCCGGACGAGAAGTATGTGGATTGGATCACAGGGCTGCGCCGGGCGCCGCTGCTGATCCTGGCCTTCGCGCACAAGGACGCGTACCTCGATCGGTACACCGAACCGGACAAGGGCTGGACCGATCGCGACGAGGGCCGCTGGACCGCGCCGTACTGGTACGTCGACACCGGGATGGCGGTGCTGCTGATGCTGCAGACGGTCGTCGACGAAGGCCTGGGAGCCTGCTTTTTCGGGCCTCCTGCAGACAAAGCGGGCCGGTTGCTCAAGGAGTTCGGGGTGCCGGACGGGTTCGATCTGGTCGGGGTGCTGTCGGTCGGTCACCGGGCCCCGGACAAGCGCTCACCGTCGCTGAAACGAGGGCGCCGGACGACCGCCGAAGTGGTCCATCGGGGGCAGTGGGGCCATCACACGGCGTAAGGGTTCCGTTACACCTTTTTGCGACTCGCCGACCAGGGGATTGGCACTTCCGCGACTTCTTCGTTATGGTCCCGTGATGTTGGCCGGGATCGGGGAAGATTCCGGATGGCACAACCCCTCGGCGGGATCAGGGGCTCCGGGCAGCCAGTCCGGCGTTCGTGATCGGCCTGTGCTGTCCCACCCCGTGCCCGGGTAGCCCTACCTGGGAGCGTTAGTGCGTAAGTCCATCATCGTGGCCGTCGGTGCGACGGCCGCGTTTGCTGTCGCGGGTGGCTCCGCGGCGTATGCCGCGAAGAGCAAGACCGTCAGCCTCTCCGTCGACGGCCAGGTGCGGAAGGTGCACACCTTCGGATCCACCGTGGCAGACGCCCTGAAGGCCGAGAAAGTTCAGATCGGTGCGCACGACCTCGTCGCGCCCGGTGTGGACTCGAAGCTGAAGGACGGTCAGGAGATCGCCGTGCAGTACGGGCGGCAGCTGACCGTCAACGCCGACGGCACCAAGAAGGCCTACTGGACCACGGCCGACAGCGTCAACGAGGCGTTCGCCGACCTTGGTCTGCGGTACGACGGGGCTCAGCTGTCCACCAGCCGGAGCGCGCCACTGGGCCGCCAGGGGCTGGAGCTGACCGTCACCACGCCGAAGACCGTGCAGATCGTGCACCTGGGCAAGACCGTGACGATCAAGTCGCTGGCCGGCACCGTCGGTCAGGCCCTGACCGAGGCGAAGCTGCGCTGGGACGCCGACGACCGGATCACCCCGGCCGCCGCGACCCCGCTGAAGGCCGGCGTGAACAAGGTCGGTTTCGTGCAGGTCCTGCAGAAGACCGTCACCAAGACCGAGGCGGTCGCGCACGGCACCGACGAGACCAAGTCGGCGACGCTCGAGGTCGGCACCAAGAAGACCTCCGTCAAGGGCGCCGACGGCTCCAAGGCCGTGACGTACCTCTACACCTACCTGGACGGCAAGCTGTCGACCACGAAGGTCGTGGGGTCGAAGGTGGTGACCAAGGCGGTCGACGAGCAGATCCTGGTCGGCACCAAGCCGAAGCCGGAGGCGCCCACCGTCACCACGCAGACCGACACCCCGTCGACCGGTGACACGAGCGCCTGGGACCGGATCGCCGAGTGCGAGTCCGGCGGCAACTGGGCGATCGACAGCGGCAACGGGTACTACGGCGGTCTGCAGTTCGACCACGGCACCTGGGCGGCCTACGGCGGTACGGCGTACGCCAACAACGCCAACGGCGCGTCGAAGGCGCAGCAGATCGCGATCGCGGAGAAGGTCAAGGCCGACCGCGGTGGCTACGGCGCGTGGCCTGTCTGTGGCAAGCGGGCGTAGTGAAACACTGACGAGGTGACCTCGTCTGATTCATCCACATCAGCCGGACCGAGACTGCTCGGTCCGGCTGATGTGCGTTCACTGGCCGCCTCGCTCGGGGTTCGCCCGACCAAGCAGCGCGGCCAGAACTTCGTCATCGACCCGAACACGGTGCGCCGGATCGTGCGCGCCGCCGAGCTGTCCGACGGCGAGACCGTGCTGGAGATCGGGCCGGGCCTCGGATCCCTGACGCTGGCGCTGCTCGCGGACGGTCACCGGGTCACCGCGGTCGAGATCGACCCGCTGCTCGCGCAGGCGCTGCCGTCGACCGTCGCGACGTACGCGCCCCAGCAGGCGGAGAGCCTGACCGTGGTCGAGGCGGACGCGATGGACGTGGGGCCGGCCGAGATCGGTACGCCGACCGCCTGCGTGGCGAACCTGCCGTACAACGTCGCCGTACCGGTGCTGCTGCATCTGCTCGAGGTCTCGGACTCGCTGCGGCACGGTCTGGTCATGGTGCAGTCCGAGGTCGCGGACCGGCTGGCCGCCGGGCCGGGCTCGCGGACGTACGGCGTCCCGTCGGCGAAGGCCGCGTGGTACGCCGACGTGCGGCGCGCCGGGCCGATCGGGCGGAACGTGTTCTGGCCGGCGCCGAACGTGGACTCCGGGCTGGTCGCGTTCGAGCGCCGCGACCCGCCGGCGACGGCGGCGAGCCGCGCGGAGGTGTTCGCGGTCATCGAGGCGGCGTTCTCGCAGCGCCGCAAGACGATCCGGTCCGCGCTGGCCCGCTGGATGCCGGACCGTTCCCGGCTCGACGAGGTGCTCGAGGCAGCAGGGATCGACCCGCGGGTGCGCGGTGAGATGCTCGGGATCACAGAGTTCGCCGCCCTCGCCGGTGCAGCTAGGACTGGGTAAGGCACTAGCCTGTCCGACGTGCCACCTTCTGCTGAGGTCACGGTGCGGGCGCCGGCCAAGATCAATCTGGGTCTGTCGGTCGGTCCGCCGCGGCCGGACGGGTTCCACCCGGTCGCCACGGTGTACCAGGCCGTTGCCCTGTACGACGACGTGACCGCGGTCCTGCGGGACGAGGACGGCGAGATCTCGGTCGAGATCGCCGGGGACTTCGCGGACGACGTACCGACCGACGAGACCAATCTCGCGGTCCGGGCAGCGCAGTTGCTGCAGGCGGAGTACGACGTCGACGAGGGCGTCGACCTGACGATCCGCAAGACGATCCCGGTGGCCGGCGGGATGGCCGGCGGCTCGACCGACGCGGCGGCGACCCTGGTGGCGTGCAACCGGCTGTGGGGCCTGCAGCTGACCCAGACCGAGCTGCAGCACCATGCGGCCGAGCTCGGCAGCGACGTCCCGTTCTGCCTGGTCGGGCACACGGCGCTCGGCCAGGGGCGCGGCGAGCAGGTCACCGAGGTGATGTCCCGCGGGACGTTCCACTGGGTGTTCGCGATCGCCGACGGCGGGCTGTCCACGCCGGAGGTGTACCGCGAGCTGGACCGGATGCGCCCGTTGCGGCGCGTCGAGCCGCCGCAGGTCCGCCCGGAGCTGATGTCGGCGCTGCTGTCCGGTCAGCCCGGCGCGCTCGCCGTTGCGCTCAGCAACGACCTCCAGGCGGCCGCGCTGTCGCTGCGGCCCGAGCTGGGCGACACGCTCCAGTTCGGCCTCGACCAGGGCGCGCTGGCCGCGCAGATCTCCGGCTCCGGCCCCACCTGCCTCTTCCTCGCCGCCGACAGCCGCAGCGCCGTCGACCTGGCCGTCGAACTCGCCGAGTCCGGCCGCTGCCGCATGGTCCGCCAGGCCGAAGGCCCCGTCCCGGGCGCAAGGATCCTGCCGGCCATCATCAGTCGCTAGAAATTCGCTCGTCGCCGGCCTCGGGCGGTGTTACCGTCCGAGGGTTCCTCATCGACAGACAGGAGACCGGGATGCGCCGCGGATCGATCGACCTCAGGGTTACTGATCGCTTCGACGCATTCGCGAGGACTCTTGAACTCTCTGACGATGGGTATTGTGGCGCATGTCGACGCCGGTAAGACCAGCCTGACCGAGCGGCTGCTGTATGCCGCCGGCGTGATCGACCGGGTCGGTCGCGTCGACGACGGGAACACGCAGACCGACTCGATGGACCTCGAGCGGAAACGGGGCATCACGATCCGCTCGGCGGTGGTGTCGTTCGCGCTCGGCGACCTGCCGGTGAACCTGATCGACACACCTGGGCACTCGGACTTCATCGCCGAGGTCGAGCGCGCCCTGTCCGTGCTGGACGGCGCGGTGCTGGTGCTGTCCGCGGTCGAGGGCGTGCAGCCGCAGACGCGCCTGCTGATGCGCACGTTGCGCCGGCTGCGGATCCCGACGCTGCTGTTCGTGAACAAGATCGACCGGGTCGGTGCGCGGTACGACGAGTTGCTCGCCGACATCCGGCGGCTGCTGACGCCGTCCGCCGTACCGATGGAAACCGTCACGGACCTGGGGACCCGCCCGGCCGGGGTGGAGCCGCTGGCGGTGCAGCGTTCCGAGCTGACGGAGATTCTTGCCGAGCGCAACGATTCCTTCCTGGAGTCGTACCTCGAGGGCGCCGCGGTGGATCAGTCGGCCGAGCTGCGCCGGCAGGTCGCGACCGCGGAGGTGCATCCGGTGTACTTCGGGTCGGCGATGACCGGGACCGGCGTACCGGAGCTGATCGAGGGCATCCGTACGTGGTTGCCGCGGGCAACTGGAGCGCCGGGCGACGAGCTGCGCGCGCGGGTGTTCAAGGTCGAGCGCGGCGCGGCGGGCCAGAAGATCGCGTCGGCGCGCGTGGTCAGCGGGACGCTGGCGGCCCGGACGCCGGTCGCGGTGCATCCCGTGGACGGACCGGAGTACCAGGTACGACCGAGCGGCGTCGAGGTGTTCGCGAACGGCGCGCGGCAGCCGATCGAGCGGGTCGAGGCCGGCCAGATCGTCGCGCTGCGTGGGCTGAAGAGCATCCGGATCGGCGACCAGCTCGGCGTACCGACGACGCAGGTCGGGCGGTTGTTCGCGCCGCCGACGCTGGAGACCGTGGTCAGTGCACGCGACCGGGTGAAGTTGTTCCAGGCACTGATGCAGCTCGCCGAGCAGGACCCGCTGATCCGGGTCCGGAAGGCCGGCGAGCTGACCGTGAGCCTGTACGGCGAGGTGCAGAAGGAGGTGATCGCGTCGCTGCTGGAGTCCGAGTACGGCGTCCAGGTCAGCTTCAGCGAGACGACGCCGATCCACGTCGAACGACTGAACGGCGTCGGTGCTGCGATGCGTGACATCACCGAGGGACCGTGGGCGGCCGGTGTCGGTTTCCGGGTCTCACCGGGCAGCGACGGGCTCGAGTACGAGCTCGAAGTAGAGCTCGGCGCGCTGCCGCGGGCGTTCCACACCGCGATCGAGGAAACAGTCCGGCAGACGCTGCACCAGGGTCTGTTCGGCTGGGAGATCCCGGACATCCGGGTCGCGCTGACGCACACGGCGTACGACAGCGCGGGAACCGTGGCGGCCGACTTCCGTCGGTTGGTGCCGTTGATCCTGCTGCAGGCGATCGCGGAGGCCGGGACGACGGTTCTCGAGCCGGTGAACCACTTCGAGCTCGACGTGCCGCCGGACACCATCTCGCGCATCCTGGCGCACGTCGCCGAACACCGCGGCGTCATCACGCAGGCAACCGACACCCACCTGGAGGGCACGATCCCCGCCGCGACCACGCACCCCTTCGAGTCCCAGCTCCCCACTCTCACCCACGGGGAAGGCCTCCTCACCACGACCTTCCATTCCTACATTCCCGTCGCCACCGAACCACCGATCAGACCCCGCACCGACGGCAACCCACTCAACGAGAAGCAGTACGTCCTTCACCTGAACCAGTCGTGAGCGGACGTGTGCCACCCACCAACGGCCGGTCGGCGCCGCGGTTCACGCTCAGCAGCGGGCCGCCGATGGCCGCCGACGGCGGTTGGTGAGTGGCACAGATCCGCCCTCGTCAGTCGAACTGTTCGAGGATGGTGTGGATCTCTTGGACTGTTTCGGCGCGGTCGGGCCAGTGGGCGGTGATGCAGAGGAGTTCCCGCAGGTGCAGGAGCGGGAGGCGGGCACGCCAGCCGGGGGCAGGCGGGTGGACTTCTTCGTAGGCGTCGAAGAAGGTCTCGGACAGCTGGCCGTAGATCAGGAGCGTGGCGAGGTCGGCTTCCGGCCAGCCGTAGTGGACGGCGGGGTCGATCATCGCCGGTCCGCCGTTCGGGGCGGGGAGGAGGTTGCCGTGCCACAGGTCGCCGTGCAGCAGTGACGGCGGCTGGACCGGGACGAGGTTGACCAGATTGCCGGCGATGCGCTCCAGCCGGCGGCGGTCCTCCGCGGGGAGCTGGTTGTGACAGTTCGGCTCCTCCAGGTAGCGCAGGAGCCGGTGCTCGGCGAAGAACGTGTGCCCGTCGCCGGTCCACGGGTTCCGCTGCGGGAGCGTGCCGAGGTAGTTGTCGACGTGGTACCCGAACTTGTCCGCGGTCTGCTGGTGCTGCAGCGCCAGCGCCCGCCCCGCGTCCTCCCAGTACGTCGGCGACGGTTCCGACGTACCGAGGTCCGACAGCACGATGTACGACGGCGTCACCCGGAGCACCTCGGGGACCGCGAACCCGCCGGGCGCGCGCAGCGCGTCGAGCCCGTCCGCCTCCAGTGCGTACAGGTTCTCCGGCAGGTTGTCCTGCGTCTTGACGACCACCGATCCGCCCAGGGATGTCCGCACGCGGAACGTTCTGCTGGCGTACCCGCCTTCCAGCGGATCGGCGGCGATCGGGTCGCCGAGGGACAGGCCGTCGAGCCAGGCGGAGGTCAGCACCTGGACGATCCTGGCACGCCTCCCGCGGTCAGCTACCCTTGGGCGCGTTATGGCGGCACCTAACTTGGTCAATCTGGAAGCTGTTTCGAAGGGCTTCGGGACCCGCACACTGCTCGACTCGGTCAGTCTCGGCGTAGGCCGTGGTGAGCGGATCGGCGTGGTCGGGCGCAACGGCGACGGCAAGTCGACGCTCCTGCAGGTCCTGGCCCGGCGTGAGGAGCCCGACGGCGGCCGGATCACCCACAACCGCGACCTCAGGCTCGGGTATCTCGGGCAGAGCGACGACCTCGACCCCGACCAGACCGTGCTGCACGCGGTCCTCGGCGACGTCGAGACCTACACCTGGGCGGCCGACCCGCGGGCACGCTCGGTGATGGAGCACCTGCTCGGCGAGGTCGACCACCAGGCGCGGGTCGGCAGCCTGAGCGGTGGTGAGCGCCGGCGGGCGTCGCTCGCCAGGCTGCTGCTCACCGAGGTCGACCTGTTGATCCTCGACGAGCCGACCAACCACCTCGACATCGAGGCGGTCAGCTGGCTCGCCGAGCACGTCGTCGACCGGGCCGGCGCGCTGATCGTGGTCACCCACGACCGCTGGTTCCTGGACGCGGTCTGCACCGACACCTGGGAGGTGCAGGGCGGCCGCGTCACGTCGTACGACGGCGGGTACGCGGCGTACGTGCTCGCCAAGGCCGAGCGGGCCCGGACCGCGCAGGTCACCGAGGCCAAGCGGCAGAACCTCCTGCAGAAGGAGCTCGCCTGGCTGCGCCGGGGCGCGCCGGCCCGGACCAGTAAGCCCAAGTTCCGGATCGAGGCCGCGAACGCGCTGATCGCCGACGAGCCGCCGCCGCGGGACAAGCTCGCGCTGTCCCAGCTGGCGACCGCCCGGCTCGGCAAGGACGTCTTCGACGTCGAGGACGTGAGCCTGAGTTTCGGCGCGCGGACGATGCTCGACCACGTCACGTTCCGGCTCGGCCCGGCCGACCGGATCGGGCTGCTCGGCCCGAACGGCGCCGGCAAGACCACGTTCCTCAAGGTCCTCACCGGGCAGCTCGCGCCGGACCGCGGCCGGGTGAAGCAGGGCAAGACGGTCCGGATCGCGAACCTGTCGCAGACCCTGGAGGAGGTCGACGGCACGGTCACCGTCCTCGACCACATCACCGCGATCCGGCGGACGGCGGCGCTGGCCGGCCGGGGCGGTGAGCTGACGTCGTCGCAGCTGCTCGAGCGGTTCGGGTTCACCGGCGACAAGCTGACGACGAGGATCTCGGACCTGTCCGGCGGTGAGCGGCGCCGGCTGCAACTGCTGCGGATCCTGCTCGACGAGCCGAACGTGCTGATCCTGGACGAGCCGACCAACGACCTGGACGTCGAGACGCTGACCGTGCTGGAGGATTTCCTCGACAGCTGGCCGGGTGTCGTCGTCACCGTCACCCACGACCGGTACTTCCTGGAGCGGGTCAGCGACATGGTTTACGCGATCATGGGCGACGGCCGGGTCCGGCATCTGCCGCGCGGTGTCGAGCAGTATCTCGAGGAACTCGCGGCCGGAATTCCGCGGCGGCCGGCGTCAAATGCGCTGACACCGGCGGCGGAGATGTCCAGTGATTTGGCGGCCACCGGAAATGGTCAGGTGGTTGAGCGTCCGACGGCTGACGCGGCAGTGGCCCGGGCGGCGAAGAAGGAGCTGAACCGGATCGAGCGGCAGCTCACGAAGCTCACCGAGGCGGAGGCGAAGCTGCACGACCAGCTGGCCGCCAGCGCGAGCGACTACGAGCGCCTCGCCGAGCTGGACGCCGAGCTGCGCAAGCTCGCCGACGAACGCGGCGAGCTCGAGACCGCCTGGTTCGAAGCGGCCGAACGCGCCGAATAGCAGGGCTTCCGAGCCGCGGCGCCCCCTCCGATCCCCTGTGATTCGGAGGGGTGCGCCGAGCTTCTGGGTGAGCGGGCCCCGTGCCGGCCGGCGTTGTTCGGGCCCCGAGCCCCGGACACCACGCGACCG
The DNA here is from genome assembly GCF_053603655.1 of Kribbella sp. NPDC004138. Classification (NCBI taxonomy): domain Bacteria; kingdom Bacillati; phylum Actinomycetota; class Actinomycetes; order Propionibacteriales; family Kribbellaceae; genus Kribbella; species Kribbella sp. NPDC004138. The sequence goes on along the minus strand of NZ_JBSGFZ010000024.1, from coordinate 2,143 downwards.
CTTTCGGCGGACCACCTCTTGCCGCCGAAGCCACCGTGTTCTGACATTTTGTAGTCGATCAGCCACCGACGGTGACGACCCTAGTAGTGGGCCCGACCGGTGTCGATAGTCGACGGCTACAGCAATCTCACGATCTCATTGCAACTAGCAACGATCGGGACGGGGCGGAAGTGACGGGTCGTCTTTTCGGATAATTCCGGCGTTATTTCGCCGTGCTTTGTCCGCGCGAACAGACGGCTTTGTCGGTAGTTACCGGCCGGTTTTGTTCAGTGCTTTTCGAGGTCGAACGGCCGGACGAGTTCGCGCAGTACGCGGGCGATCTTCTGCTGGTCGCGGTCGCTGAGGCCGCCGAGCAGGGTGCGCTCGTGGGTGAGCAGGTCGGCCATCGCGGCGTCGACCTTGTCCCGGCCGGCAGGCGTCAGTTGCACGAGCACCCCGCGGCGGTCGTGCGGGTCCGGGAGGCGCTCGACCAGGCCGCGCGCGGCCAGCCGGTCGACCCGGTTCGTCATCGTGCCGGACGTGACCAGGGTTTCCTTGAGCAGCCGGCCGGGGGACAGTTGGTACGGCGTGCCTGCTCGGCGGAGTGCTGCGAGGACGTCGAACTCCCACGACTCCAGGCCGTGCGTGTCGAAGGCCTGACTGCGGGCCCGGTCGAGGTGCCGCGCCAGCCGGCTGACCCGGGACAGCACCTCCATCGGCGCCACGTCGAGGTCGGGGCGCTCACGCCGCCAGGCCTCGATCAGCCGATCGACCTCGTCCTCCATGGGTTCGAGAGTACTCATCAAGACTCTTGACATCAAGACAAGTCGCGAGGTTAGAGTATCTCGACATCAAGATAAATCCCATCAAGAGGTTCGAGCAGAGAGGTGCAGCCGATGCGCACGTCACCGGTGTGGAGTCCAGTGCAGTACGGCACGTACGCCGACGAGCGCGCCCGGCCGTTCCGGGACCTGGTCGAGCGGGTCCGGGCGACCGGCGTACGGTCCGTGGTCGACCTCGGCTGCGGTCCGGGCGCGCTGACCGCGACGCTGCGGCAGGTCTGGCCGGACGCCGACATCCGCGGGGTCGACAGCTCGCCGCAGATGCTCGAGGCCGCCGCGCAGTACGCCGACGACCGCCTGAGCTTCGAGCTCGGCGACGTCCGCGAGTGGAGCGGCGCCGATCTCGACGTGATCGTCACCAACGCGACCCTGCAGTGGGTGCCCGACCAGCTCGACCTGCTGCCCGGCTTCGTGCGGGCGCTGCGCCCCGGCGGGTGGCTGGCGATCCAGATCCCGGGCAACGGCGACGCGCCGTCGCACGCGATCCTGCGCGAGCTCGCCAGCACACCGCCGTACGCCGAGTACGCGAAGGACGCGTCGCTGCGCCCCGACGTCCCCGGCCCGGCGGAGTACGTCGACTCGCTCAGCGCGGAAGGGTGCGTCGTGGATGCGTGGGAGACGACGTACTTCCACCTGCTGGCCGGCGACAACGCGGTCCTGGAGTGGGTGAAGGGGACCGGGGCGCGGCCGGTGCTGCAGTCGCTGCCGGACGATCTGCGGGTGCGGTTCGAGGCGGAGTACGGCGCCCGGCTGGCGGAGGCGTATCCGCAGAAGGACTACGGGACGCTGCTGCCGTTCCGCCGGATCTTCGCGGTCGCGCAGAAGAAGGGCTGACGATGCGACTCGATCATGTCCAGGTCTCGTGCCCGCCGGGCGGCGAGGACGTGGCGCGGGCGTTCTACCGCGACGCGCTCGGGATGACCGAGGTGGAGAAGCCGGAGCTGCTCAAGCCGCGCGGCGGGTGCTGGTTCAGGGCCGGTGCCGCGGAGATCCATATCGGCGTGGAGGAGGGGTTCACGCCGGCGAAGAAGGCGCATCCGGCGCTGGCCGTCGACGACCTGGACGCGCTGGCCGCCAGACTGGCCGACCTGGGCTATCCGGTGACGTGGGACAACGACACGATCCCGGGCCGTCGGCGTTTCCACACCAAAGACGGCCACGGGAACCGGGTCGAGATCGTCTGACGGACCGCTCGACAGGAGGTGTCCCGGTCCGCGCGGCGCGTTTACGCTCACGCGAGTGCCTGGCACCGGCCGATTGGCCGACACCTCCTGTCGTCCTGCACCCCTAGCGGCTCGCCCGGCCCCCTCAAGCCGGGCGAG